>CALFJA010000056.1 GCA_937877605.1 uncultured Prevotellaceae bacterium
AATCAATGTAATAACTTCCACATTCCAAACTTCCTTGATCTCCTGTGGAATAGTACATTCAGTAACGTCCTTTTTCCATTAAATTTTTGACCCGCATGCCCTTGCAGGCTCACCGAGTCAGGTACAAAGATACGAATAAGCGAGGAAAAAGCAAAATTTATTTTATTTTTTCGAGCGATAGTATCTTCAACGAAGTTAGAGATAAATATTAAAATGAAAAAATGAAAGAATTAAGCAATGATTTTTTGATTTCGCATGTCCGAGGGGAAGGGGAGATAAACAATAAAAAAGCCACCCATTGGATGCTGATGCTTTCCAGTGGGTGGCTTCGCGTTTACTGAGAGGGCTGATTAACGGTAGCGAACCATATTGCCTACTTTCAGTTTGGTCTTGCTGCTGAAGTTGTTCAACTTGTAAATGGTGTTCACATTCACGCCATACTTGCGGGCAATGGAGGAAAGCGTTTCGCCTTTCTTCACCTTATGGAACTGGCGTACCACTTCCGACTGCTTCTGTGCAGGTTTGAGTGCCGGTACGGCATCGCCCCTTACTTCTGCCGGCGTGTAGCTGCCGTTGCCCTGCTTGCCGCGCAGACGGGTTGCCTCTGCCGACTCGCGGGCATAAGTACTGCGGTTGAACACATACACATCGTCGGTCACATCCTGTGCACGGAAATCGAACATCAGTGCCGGATTGATGGGAACACCATTGAGCAAGGTTTCGAAATGAAGGTGTGAACCGCTGCTCCGGCCGGTGTTTCCACCCAGACCGATAACATCGCCGGCACGCACTTCCTGGTTCTCAACCACCAACTGGCGGGATAGATGCCCGTAAACGGTCTCCAGTCCGTTGCCGTGACGGATAACGATATACTTGCCGTAGCCGTTGGCATTGTACTTCACGACACGCACCTTGCCACTGAATGCAGCACGAATGGTGTCGCCCGTGTATACCTTTATGTCCAATCCTTCGTGGCGACGGCCCCAACGCGGACCGAAATTACTGGTCACCACGCGAGAGGTTGTAGGCATACAGAAGTGGCGGAGGTTAATTTTGTAAGTCTCGGGAAGACTTGCCTGACGGTTGTGTACGCGTGAAACGCCCCAGTCCTGAGTGTCGAACATTGCTGAGAAATCGTCATCGGCATTCAGTTTACGCAACATCAGCGTATCCAGTACTTTCACCTTGCGGTCCGTTGGGGTCTGACGGGCGAGCAGGTCTTGTGCCGAAGCACTTTGAAAGCTCATCAAAAAGAGGGATACCAGCGTTAAAAATTGTATTTTGCTTACTGTCTTCATAACTCGTTAATATTATGCTCTCCAAATTAGTAGTTAGCGGTTTTGGAGAGAATTGATGTGAATGTGAACCTCGGTTGGAGGTGCATGTTTTTCACAAATCCGCTGCAAAGATAACGCAAATTTCCCGATTATCGTGCAGGGTTTACGCTTTTTATTGACTTTTTAACATTACGCGTCACGCGTATTGCACATTGTAAAAACCTGTCTTTCAAATAGATAGGAGGAGAAATCCTCTATTTTGGAAACTTATTGCACAGTTTTTGTTTAACAACTGTTATGAGAATGTCGTTTGGAAGGTTCTCAGCTAATGGCCGACCAGTTGATGTTGGTTTTCCGCAGGTCGTTGAGGTGATTCCAAAGCAGTTGGTAAGTATTGCTGGTGCAGTTCGGATCGGCATCGATAATGCGCTGCGCTTCGTCTCGGCTGAGCTGGATGAGCTGGCCGTCCTGCGCCAGGTTTGCCAGTTTCAGGTCGAAGGCCATTCCGCTCTGCTGGGTACCCTCGAGGTCGCCGGGGCCTCGCAGTTTGAGGTCGGCCTCCGCTATTTCGAAGCCATCGTTGGTCTGGCACATGATGTCGATGCGTTTCCGCGTGTCGCTGCCCAGGTTGGGCGGTGTCACCAGAAAGCAGTAGCTCTGGTCGGCACCTCTGCCCACACGGCCGCGGAGCTGATGCAGTTGTGAGAGTCCGAAACGCTGGGCATCGATGATGACCATGAGTGAGGCATTGGGAACATTCACTCCCACTTCGATTACGGTGGTGGAGACCAGTATTTGGGTTCCTTTCCGGAGGAAACGCTGCATCTCCTCCTCCTTCTCTGCAGGCTTCATCTTGCCGTGCACCTTGCCAAGCCGATACTCGGGGAAGGTTGCTGTGAGCATTTCAAAGCCTTCTTCGAGGTTCTGCAGGTCGATTTTCTCACTTTCCTTGATGAGCGGATAGACGAAGTAAACCTGCCGGCCGAGGTTCACCTCCCGCCTGATGATCTGGTGCAGACCCGATATCTGGGTGCTCAGCTGGTGGAGTGTGTGCACGGGTTTGCGGCCTGGAGGCATCTCGTCGATGACACTGACATCCAGATCGCCATAGATGGTCATTGCAAGTGTGCGGGGAATGGGGGTCGCCGTCATGACAAGCACATGAGGCGGCTGGGTATTTTTCTGCCAGAGTTTGGCGCGCTGGGCCACGCCAAAGCGGTGTTGCTCGTCAATTACGACGAAACCGAGGTTGCGGAATTCCACCCAATCCTCTATAAGGGCGTGGGTTCCGACGAGGATGTGTATTTTTCCCTCCTTCAGGTCATCGAGGAGTTGTTGTCGTTTCTTTCCCTTGACAATGCCCGTAAGCAGTTGTACATTAAGGTCCATGCCGCCGAGCATTGATGTGAGCGTGGCCAGGTGCTGCTCGGCCAGGATTTCGGTGGGTGCCATGATGCAGGCCTGGTAGCCGTTGTCAATGGCAAGCAGCATGCACATCAGCGCCACGAGTGTCTTGCCGGAGCCCACATCTCCCTGCAGCAGGCGGTTCATCTGGCGGCCCGAACCCATGTCGGTACGGATCTCTCGGATGACCCTTTTCTGCGCGTTTGTCAGGGGGAAGGGCAGGTAATGGTGGTAAAAAGTGTTGAAGGCGTTGCCCACTTTCGTGAAGACATAGCCTCGGTACTTGCGCCGCTGGTCGCTGGCATAGCGCAGCATGTTGAGCTGCACAAAGAAGAGTTCCTCGAACTTCAGTCGCAGGGTGGCCCGTCGCACATCGTCGGTGGTCTTCGGATAGTGTATGAGGCGGCAGGCCTCGTCGTGCGAAAGGAGGTGCAAGCGGTTGATGATGTCGGGTGTGAGGTTTTCGGGCAGCGGTGTCCGCAGTTGTTCCAAGAGGGTTTTCTGGATTTTCTCCAGGGCGCGTGAGTTGAGGCCGCGCTTCTTCATGCGCTCGGTTGTCACATAGTAAGGCTGCAAACCCATCTCAGACAGCACCACCTTGTCGGCACGGTCGATGTCGGGATGGGTGAATTGCAGACGCCCGTTGAAGGCGGTCGGTTTCCCGAATACAATGTAGTCGATGCCTGCCTTGTAGTTGTCGTAGACATATTTGGTGCCGTTGAACCACACGAGATCGACCACACCATGGCCGTCGGTGAAGTGTGCCACGATGCGTTTCTTGCGCAGGCCCATGCTGTATTCCTCGAAACTGAGTATCCTGCCGCGTATCTGCACGAAGGCAGAGTTGGCCGTGAGTTCACTGACTGCGTAGATGCGGCTGCGGTCGATATACTTATACGGATAGTACTCGAGCAAGTCTCCCCAGGTGTGTATGTTGAGTTCCTTGCCCAAGATTTCCTTTCGCTGCGGTCCAACGCCGGAAAGGTACTTGATGTCCTGGTCCAGTTGGGTATATCGCATGGTGGCAGCCGGTCCGGTTCTATTCCTCGCCTATGACATGGAGGTAGCGCATTCCGTGCTGGAGTTCCCTGACTTCCTCGGGCGAGATGATTTGGCCGAGGATGGTATAGGCATAGGCCAGCGATGCCGCCGGACCCTCACCGGTGGTGATGAGGCCGTCGACGGTGACCACTTCGCCCGTTGGGGTGCAGCCGTTCAGGTATTCCTCGAACGAGGGATAGCAGGTGGCGCGCTTGCCCTGAAGCAGGTTGAGCAGCCCGAGCACCATGGGAGCGGCACAGATGGCACCGATGTGGCGGCCCTTGGCATAGTGGGCAAGGAGCAACTGCCGCAGGGGCTCGCACTTGTTCAGGTTGTCGGCACCGGGCCAACCGCCTGGAAGAAGCAGCCAGTCGGCGTCGTCGAAACTCTCAACATCCTGCAGGCGGGCGTTGGCGACGACGGTCTGGTTCTGTGCGCTGGTCACTTCCAGCGAGTCACTGATGCTCACGGTTACTACATCCTGGCCGCCGCGACGGAGAATGTCGACGGGGGCAAGGGCCTCGATGATTTCAAAGCCATCGGCTAAAAACTCATAAATCTTTGCCATTATCAATTGTGTTATTTCGGTTGTTCGTATGTTTTCCAAAGTACAAAGATAAAGAAAAAAAGCGGAACGGCGTGAAACAAGCCCCCAGAAAGTGTAAGTTTTTTGACAGTGTGCAATTTTCCGGCAATGCAGAAAAGCAAAATTTTCACCCATTTCATCGGCATTTCCACCCTCTTTTCCTACCCCTCGGACTGCAAGTGGGCCCCAGACGCATTTCCATTTGGGCTAAACCGCAACGCATTTTCCATCTGGTTGAACTCCAACTGAGGCCAAATCGCAATCCGTTTGGGCCTCATTCGGAAAACGGTTGGCTTGCACCTTTGCTACAGAAACTCATAGCCCGCTGTCTATCAGTTACTTAAACAGATACTCATAATTCGTCATCATTTCACTCCAATGACAGGATTTGCCGATCCAGAGGCCGAAAAGCGCTTACAATCCGAAAGTGTGCAATTCCGTTTAAGCCCCGGTCGTTTCCGTGAAACATCGGAAAAGATTTTGCTGATAGCAAAGTTTCTTTTACTTTTGCACATAGCAAACCAGAACAAACCGACTTGCCTATGCCCACCACTCCCCTCCGCTTTGCCCTCTTCGGCAACGAATACCAGGCCCGAAAGTCCCTGGCCATCGAGCAGGTGCTCAACAGTCTGGCAAAAAGGAAGGCCGAGGTGATTGTCGAGCGCAAGTACCTTAACTTCCTGCTCTCGCACTTCCATTTGCCCATCGGTGCCGACAAGGCTTTCGACGGGCAGGACTTCACGGCCGACTTTGCCGTGTCGCTGGGTGGCGACGGCACCCTGCTGACCGCCGCCAGCTGCGTGGCCGAGAAGCAGATGCCCATCGTGGGCATCAATGTCGGGCGGCTGGGATTCCTCGCTGACATCGCTCCTGAAGAGTTTCCGCAGATAATCGACGAAATCTATGCCGGGAAAGTGCGCACCGAACGCCATACGGCCATCGAGATTCAGACGGAAGGCGAACCCCTCTCGGGCATTCCCTATGCCCTGAACGACATCGCCCTGCTCAAGCGCGACCATGCATCGATGATCAGCATCAATGCCGCCATCGACCGTATGCCCGTGGCCAGTTACCAAGCCGACGGGCTCATCGTTTCCACTCCGACAGGGTCGACCGCCTACAACCTCTCGAACGGAGGTCCCATCATGGCTCCCGACACCGCCAACCTGTGCCTCACACCGGTGGCTCCCCACAGCCTGACACTGCGTCCCATCGTCGTCAGCGACCAAAGCGAGATAACACTCACCGTCGAGAGCCGTTCGCACAACTTCCTCGTAGCCATCGACGGCAGGTCGGAGCCGCTCAGTCAAGGCACCGTCGTCAAGATAAGGAAGGCACCGTTCCCCATCCTTATCGTCAAACGCAGCGGCCACCAATATTTCGACACCCTCCGCACAAAACTCATGTGGGGCGCCGACCAACGGCAATAACCTATCCAACCACCCGAGAATGAGCCTGAAAGAAAAGATAAAAGCAAAATTCCAGCTTGCAGAGACGCGCTACAGCGTGCGGCAGATAGGCAAATGGCTGTGGCAGGCTTCGCGCGGCAACCGCCTCCAGGCAGCGCTGAATGCCACCATAGGACTGCTCTTCGTGGCAGAGGCACTGGCACAGGTGTGGGCCATACAACACACCATCGATGTGGCAGCCGGCAACACCGAGGGCAACATCTACCTCGCCGTGACCATCGTCGGACTGCTCATCCTCGCCAGTTTCGCCCTGCACATTGCCGAAATATGGGTCAAGAACCTGCTGGGCATCAAGGCACAGAACCGCATGCAGCAGCAAATGCTCGACCGCCTGCTACGCTCCGAATGGAAAGGAAAGGAGCAATACCACTCCGGCGATGTGATTAACCGGCTGGAGTTTGATGTCGTCCAGGTGGTCAACTTCATAACAGAGAGCCTGCCGAACATACTCAGCGTGCTGGCCATGTTCCTCGGAGCATTCTGCTACCTCTTCTCCATGGACCGCATACTGGCCGTCATCGTCACCGCCATCATGCCCCTATTCCTGCTTGTCAGCAAGATTTATGTAAGGCAGATGCGCCACCTCTCCCGCCAAGTGCGCAACAGCGACTCACAGGTGCAGAGCGTACTGCAGGAGACCGTCCAGAACCGCATGCTCATAAAGACGCTCGAACGCGGGTCGTTCATGGTGCAGCGGCTGGAAGACACCCAGAGTGTGCTTCGCGCAAATGTGGTGCGCCGCACCAAGTTCAGCCTCTTCAGCAACCTCATCATCAATGCAGGCTTCTCGCTGGGCTATCTCATCGCCCTGTTGTGGGCTGCCCTTCGCATGTCGGCCAACACACTGACCTTCGGTGGAATGACCGCATTCCTGCAACTGGTGAACCGCATCCAGACCCCGGCACGCAACCTCATGTCGGTCATCCCCACCATGGCCAGCACCTTCACGGCTGCCGAGCGGCTCATGGAACTGGAGGAAATGCCGCTGGAAACACAGGGCGACGACATCACCATGCAAGCTCCCTGCGGCGTACGGCTGACGGAAGTGACCTATGCCTATGCACCCGAAGAAGGCAACATACTGGACCAGTTGTCGTTCGACTTCACCCCGGGTTCCTGTACGGCGGTGCTGGGCGAGACCGGAGCCGGCAAGACAACGCTCATCCGTATGCTCCTGGCACTGCTACAGCCCAACGCCGGAAAGATAGAGGTGTACGACCAGACGCTGGTTGTGGAGAACTCACCGCTGCTGCGCAACAACTTCGTCTATGTACCGCAAGGCAACACCCTGATGAGCGGTTCCATACGCGACAACCTGCTGCTGGGCAATCCCAATGCCACCGAACAGCAGATGTGGGATGCCCTGGAAAAGGCATGCGCAGACTTCGTGCACGACCTTCCCGAACAACTCAACACCGCCTGCACCGAATCAGGAGGAGGACTGAGCGAGGGACAGGCCCAGCGCATTGCCATAGCGAGGGCCTTACTCCGCAACAGAGCCATCATGCTCTTCGACGAAGCAACCAGCGCACTCGACCCCGAGACCGAGAAACAACTCCTGCAGAACATCCTCTCGTCGCACCAGAAGACCATCATCTTCATCACTCACCGCCCCGCCGTGGTGGAATACTGCGACCAGGTGCTCACCATCGAGAAACTATAACCGCATAAACAAACTCTCAGACATAACACATGAAGCGTAACATTGCAATCGTACTGGCCGGCGGCGTGGGCAAGCGACTGGGCATCTCCACACCGAAACAGTTCTTCAAAGTGGCAGGAAAGATGGTGATTGAACATACCATCGATGTCTTTGAACACAATCCGCACATCGACGAGGTGGTGATTGTGTCGAATCCGATGCTCATCTCCGACATCGAGAACATCGTGCTGCGCAACGGCTGGAAAAAGGTGGCACGCATACTGAAAGGCGGAAAGGAACGCTACGACTCTTCGCTGGCTGCCATCCGTGCTTTCGAGGGAGAGGATGTGAACCTTATTTTCCACGATGCCGTACGCCCACTGGTGAGCCAGCGCATCGTAGACGATGTGGTGGAAGCACTGAAGACCTACAAGGCCGTCAATGTGGCCATACCCACTGCCGACACCATTATTGCCGTAAAGGGCGATTTCATCGACCATATCCCCGACCGTTCGGCACTGCGCCGAGGACAGACCCCACAGGCCTTCGACAGGGAAATAATTGCACAAGCCTACGAAAAGGCGCTCAAAGACCCCGAGTTCAAGACCACCGACGACTGCGGCGTGGTGAAACGCTACATGCCGGAAGTACCCATCTATGTGGTCAAGGGCGAGGAAATGAACATGAAACTGACCTACAAGGAAGACACATACATGATGGACAAGTGCTTCCAACTGAAGAACACGGAGACCAACAATGTGGAATACGGCAGTCAGGACTTCGCCGGTAAGGTGGCCGTTGTGTTCGGCGGCAGTTACGGTATTGGCCTGGAAACGGCAACGCTGCTGGAAGAACAGGGCGCAAAGGTCTACTCCTTCGCGCGCAGCACCACCCAGACCGATGTGGGAAACCGCGACGATGTAGCACGCGCCATGGCCGGAGTGATGGAGGCAGAAGGCCGTATCGACTTCGTGGTGAACACCGCAGGCGTGCTCAACCGTCAACCTCTCACCGCCATGAGCAACGAGATTATCCAGACTGCGGTACAGACGAACTTGCTGGGTACCATCAATGTGGCACTCGAGGCCTACCCCTACCTGAAGGAAACACGCGGAAGACTCCTCTTCTTCACATCGAGTTCGTATACCCGCGGACGGGCTTTCTACAGCATATACTCCTCGACCAAGGCTGCCATCGTCAACTTCGTACAGGCCATTGCACAGGAATGGGACAGCGAAGGAATCAAGGTAAACTGCATAAATCCCGAGCGTACAAAGACGCCTATGCGGGTAAAAAACTTCGGAACGGAACCCGATGAGACGCTGCTGACTGCCCGACAGGTGGCAGAAGCGACCCTGCGCACACTGGTGTCCGACTATACCGGACAAGTGGTGGATGTCAGACGCAACACCAAGGAAACGGAATAATAAGAAAGTAAAGCCAAATAAACAGGAAGAGGGGGGCCAAACGCAAAATGGTTTGGATCCCCCTCAATTTATTATAGGCTGCTATGATGACCTGGATATTACCCTTGCAGGGAGCGCAGAACGGGCTTCAGTTCTTCGTCCGACCAGCGACGGTCCATGTCGAAGAAGGCTTTCACATGGTGGCTCACCCGCTTCTCCTCAGGAGGCAGTTGCATATAGTCGCCGAAGAACTGCCGGAGATAATTGTCGTAGCCGTTCGACAGCGGCACCTCCAATCCCTCGAACGGGAAGAACACCTGATGCCCGGCCCACGACTTCGGGTAGATTTCACGCTCGTTGTACACCCCACAGTAGACAACTACATTGGTAGCTGAGGCAAAATCGTACCACCGGCAGATGCGTTCCATCTTTCCCAACAATGCCTTTCGCATGGGACGGCGGAAGAAAAAGCCGGCTGTCTTCACCAGAAAACGCCCCCATTCGCTGCGCTTGCCCAGTAAAGAAAGGTAATCGGAGAACCTGTTGTGGGTGGAGATGGCCTCCAGGCGGTTGCTTATCTTGCGGAAACGGCGCTTCAACCGGGCTGCCTCGGCAAGGTCGTCAGCCGTACCATCGAGCGGAAAGATGTCGATGAATAGCCCTGTCACGCAGGGGGTGTCGACCTCCTCTATGAGCGTGGTGTTGCGGTTACACATCTTCGTGAAATGGAACGGGTAGTTGTCGGTGTTCCACGGAGTGAGTACCTCGTAGTCGCCAAGTTCCTTCCCGTCCGTCAATGCCAGGAACCGGTCGTAGTCGGGCCGTGGCATGAACAGGTCAATGTCGTCGTCCCACGGGATGATACCATGGTGACGCACCGCACCGATGGCTGTACCACCGCCACAGAAATAGGTCAGATTTTGCTCACGGCAAATCTTGTCAAACGCCCGCAGCACATCAACGATGATGGCATTCCACCGCGGCTGCTGTTCCTTTGTGACTGTCTGCATAGTGTTCTTACGGTTTCCTGCCCTGAAATCCCAGGGACAGACAAATTTACTGCTTAATTTTTGAACATCAAATAAAAAGCGGTAAATTTGCCACGATGAGCGAAACACTGAAACAAAAAACGGCAAAAAGTCTCTTTTGGGGAGCCATGAACAACGGATTCACACAGGTGTTGAATCTCGTCATCGGCATATTCCTGGGACGCCTGCTGTCGCCTGAGGACTACGGCATCGTCGGTGTGCTCACCATTTTTACCGTCATTGCCGGCAACCTGCAGAGCAGTGGGTTCACGCAGGGCCTCATCAACCTTAAGACCCCAACCGCACGCGACTACAATGCCGTATTCTGGTTCAACATCCTTGCAAGTTTCACCATCTATGCAGTACTTTTCCTAAGTGCACCCGCCATTGCCTGGTTCTTCCATGAACCGCGCCTGGTGCTGGTTTCACGGGTCGTCTTCCTCAGTTTTGTCATCTCTTCATTCGGAATTGCCCACAATGCATACCTGCTGAAGAACATGATGAACCGCGAGATAGCCGTCAGCAGCGGCATTGCCTTGATTGTATCAGGCACGCTGGGCATTGTTCTCGCCCTGAAAGGGTATGCCTACTGGAGCTTGGTCTGGCAGCAGATTGTGTATATCACCGTACTGAACATGGGACGATACTACTTCGTTTCGTGGCATCCCAGCCGGAAAATCGACTTCCAGCCAGTCAGGGAAATGTTCGGATTCTGCGTCAAGATACTGGCCACTAATATCCTGAACACTCTCTCGCAGCAGGTGCTTACCTTCATATTCGGACGCCTCTTCCCCATCAAGCAGGTAGGAAACTACACACAGGCAAACAAATGGAACACGCAGGCTCACTCCTTTGTGTCGGGCACCTTGTCGCAAGTGGCACAACCTCTGCTGGTAACCATCCAGGGCGAAACCGACCGTGAGGTGCGCATCTTCCGCAAGATGATGCGCTTCACGGCCTTCCTTTCCTTCCCCGTAATGCTGGGATTGGCACTCGTGGCCAACGAATTCATCGTGCTGGCCATTACCGAAAAATGGCTGGCAAGCGTACCTTTGATGCAAATTTTATGCATAGCCGGAGCGTTCCTCCCCTTCTATACACTCTACCAAAACCTTGCCGTGAGCAATGGAAGGAGCGATATTTACCTCTGGGTGAATGTCGCACAGGTCGCTACACAAATCATACTGGTCATCGCCTTTGCGGCAAAGGGTATGCAGGCAGTTGTCATTGCCTACACCGTTTTCGTCATTCTATGGTTGCTGGTGTGGCATTTCTATGCCCATAAACTCATTGGAATCAGACTGAGAAAGGTGCTGGCCGACATCGTTCCTTTCCTTTTCATCGCACTGGGGACCATGGCTTGCACTTATTTTCTTACTAAAGAAATACGCATTTTGTGGCTGCTCTTGCTCTCACGCATCGCCATTGCCATTGCGATTTACACCGTAGCCATCAAGATATTCCGCCCAGAAATGCTGAATGAGTGCCTTGATTTCCTCAAAAAGCGTACTTAAGCTGCAACCAGGTCAGATACAAGCGGCGGGAGAATAGATAGAAAAAGGTTGCCAGTTTGTATCCATGCTTTCTCTTATACAGCGCCACACAAAGGCGAGAACCTAAGCATTTCTTCCAAAAATCGCCCATTTCATCGAGTTTTTCAGCAGGCATACCAAAGCGTCTGGCATGCCGATAAAGGTCGACAAAGCCCATGCGCAACGCTACCTGATACCGTTTCGCATCGGGAACGGCATTGAAGAAATCAAAAACCACCTTGCTGGCATGAAGAAAACTGGCATTGGCTTTTGCTGAAATGGTATGCGTATATGATGCGTTATTGTCAGCACGATAGTAGTAGCAGATGGCATCGGTGGTGGCACGCTTGGCAAAATAGAGCAGGCGCGGCACCAAGGCGAGATCCTCGCCGTAGTCAATTCCCTTAATGGGAAACAACTGGTGCTCCTCAAACAGACTGCGGCGATAGAGCCGTCCCCATATTCTGTTGCTCTCAACATTATGACATAGCATGCGCTTCAGATAGTGCACGGTATTCCCCTTGAACGGAAGCACCTGCTCGGTGGAATTTTCCGAAAAATAGATACCATAGGCGCCATCCACCACATCGGCACCGGTTTCTTCCATTTTTGCCACCAGTTGTTCCACGGCATCCATCGGAAGGAAGTCGTCGCTGTCGACATGCATAACGCATTCGCCGCTGGCATGCTGCATGGCTGTGAGGCGGGCAGCACCCAATCCGCAGTTAGTGTAATGATGGATAATCCGTACCCGCCCTGCCCTTTCGGGATACCTGGCCAGCATTTCCCTGAGAACATCAGTGCTATTGTCGGGCGAACAGTCGTTGACAAAGATATATTCAATGTCGCCGTAGGTCTGACCGAAAAGCGATTGGGCACATTTCCCAATGTATTTTTCCACCCCGTAGATGGGAACCAGAATGCTTACTTTCATCGTTTTGCCGGTTAAGAAGTCATGAATAGATAGATGAGTCGGAGATTGTGGAGGAGTAAGAAGGTGGTAGTACACCACAGAATAGTCCTGACAGTCATTTTTCCCCTCCGGGTTTGATCCGCTTTCAGCACATAGGCAATGGCCAGCGGTAGGGCAAACGCCCAGTGGGCGGTCATGATATACACCTCGTTCAGTCCGAATCCAAACACCACATGCAATACCATATCCAGCGCAAAGAACGACAATACCGTCCAAAGGAAACGCTCGCGGCGTCCCAGCCAGATGCCCAAAAGGAAAAAGACGGCAATTATAAGTTCTATAAGATAGTTCCACCAGTGGTTGTAGGGAACTATGACTGGACGCGAACGGAGCACATCTTCCAACAGATTGGTTTCATGAAGTTGTAATGATTCGCCCATGAGATTCTCCCGAATGCTTGGCCAGCGCGGCGTGCTGACATCGGTCCAGCGGCTGAACTCTCCTTTTGCAATAGGCTTACCGGCATTCTTGTTCCATATTTTCTTATGATCACGCACATACTTTTCGTGTGCCTTCTGGCGGATGATGCGCTGCACTCCATGGGCAATCGTAGCGGAGTCGGCGGTCGTACAGGTATCGACATACTGCTGATAGATGGCATCGCGGTGTTTTTTCGTTTCGCGGGCTTTTGCCTCTTTGCGGGCCATTTCCTTTGGCCAGACAAACTTCCGGTACTCCCATCGAGCAAATCCCCACATTAGCAATGCCGGAAAAAGCACTGCCAAGAGGAGAAACTTCGGCCGGAAGAAATGCCAACGGTTGGTGAAAAAGGCTGCCATAAAGACTTTCAGACCATTGTTGAGCGACACTCCTGCCGTCAGGATGAACAGCACAACCGTTTCTACAATGCCCATCTGCCGTTGTTCCCGCTGCCGTTTGCCAGCCACATACAGCGTGAGCAACAACAGGAAAAGCGACAAACAGAAGTGGTCGGGAACCATGAACGAAAGCATGATGTAGGCAAACGAGAAGAAAAGTGTCGTCAGCAGGAGGGCATCCTGACGCACCAATCCAATCTGTTGCCGTAATATTCGGTAGAAGAACACCACGGAATAGACACCGCAGAGCACCCAGATGACGGCCACAATGACCTGCGCAAGGTTCAGCCCCGTCAGCGAGATGAGCAGTTGGTTCAGTTGATTGGGCAGGTACATGAAGAACGCCAACAACGGATGTCGGTAGACATTGTAGGCTGGAGTCCAGCTGGACAGCACCTCATAGGTGAGCGGATCGAATCCGGAAACACGGAAATTCTGTACAAACAGGCGGTGGTAGTGGGCGCTCTGCTGTGAGAATACGGCAAAATAGCGCATCACCGTCAGCATGTTCAGTGCCGAAAAGAATAACAGGGCTATCAGCGCCGGAAGCCGTTCTTCACGGTGTATGGAAAAAAGTCGGAGCAATTTTTTCATTGTATAAGTTGTTTGCAAACTGTTATCTGGTGGGAGCATTTCTCTTTTCCCATGCCTGTGTCTTTATTCCTTTTGTCTTATTATATAATAAGGTATGCCGTTCAAGACAGCCAAAACTGTCTTTTTCTTACCCAATATCAGTCCTTCCTCTCTGCTCTTTGACGGTATTACGGGTCAGAAAATAGCGTACCAGCACGAAATTGACTGGCACACAGATGGCAAACACCGGCAACATGGCCCACTGCTTTGCCACTCCCAGCCAGAGAAACAGCATCAACAGCAGTGTCTGGAGGGTGTAGTTGACGACATGGGCAAGTGCGAAACCTGCTCCACGCTGCATGTTCGACTTCACTTGGAAGGTGAAAGTGACCGATGCAACATAGTTGAACAGGAAACTCACCACATAGGCAATGGTGTTCGCCAGCGTAGGATGCATCCAACGGATGAGCAGCAGATAAACGCAATACTGCAGCAGTGTGGCTGCCACACCCACCAGGGCGAAGCGCACCATCTGACCCAATGCCTGCCGATGGCGGTCAATCAAAGTACCTATAATATCCCTTATCTGCATAATCCAGCATTTCCTTGTCGCCCTTGCTGTCGCCGAAGGCTATGATTTCCAGTTCTTTCCTGTCGGGCAGCAGGGGCTTTATGCGTTCCACCTTTTCCTGTCCATGGCAATTCTTGGATGCCAGCCGTCCCGTCACAAGGCCGTCGACAACCTCCAATTGTGTTCCCACCACCTCCACTTCCACATCAAACTGCTGCATGATGGGCACCACCCAGTTGCCGGCACTGGCACTGACGATGATGACACGGGCGCCTTCCTCATTAGCCTGTGCAATGCTCTTCAGCGCCGATGGGCGCACCAATCGGATGTTTTTCCGGGCAAAGCGGCAACAGAGTTCTTCGAAGGCATAGACGGGCATGCCTCCGAAGAAATGACGCAGGAACCGCTCTTTCATTCTCGTATTGGAATAGCGGCCCAACTTCATCAGCACCAACAGCGGGCTCATGCGGAGCAGATAAAGCAGCAGACGGACGCTTCCCCTGCGGTATCGCGCCAGTTCAATCATCGTGTCGCGGCTGGTTATCGTACCGTCAAAATCATATAGATAGACTTTTTTCATCCGTTCGGTTGTTTACAGCACATAAATGATGAAGAGGAACGCCAGTATCCAGGCCAGCACGATGAGCTGTATGAAGCGGTCGCGGAGCATTACCTTGGTGGGATCGCCGCTCTTCTGGTCGACCACGGCTATCTGGATGTAGCGCAGCAGCCCTATGAGCACGAAGATGCTGGTGAGGTAAAGGTGGTTGGTATGGAAATTCTTGACCACCTCGGGCGACACAGTGTACATGATGTAGCACACCAGCGTGATGCTCCCCGTTATGGTGATGGCCTCGTTGATGAAGGTAAGGTTGTAGCGAGAGGTATTCTTCCGCGGAGCCTCACCCGTCTGGTTCATGCGTATCACATCGTCCCTCCGCTTGGCAAAGGAAAGGAACAGCGTGAGCAGGAAGGTCATGAGCAGAATCCACTGGCTGGGATGTATGTTGCCGGCGACGGCACCTGCCATGATACGCAGCACGAAGCCAAAGGCTATGACGCAGACATCGACGATGGCAAAGTTCTTCAGCCAGGCACAGTAGCAGAGGTTCAGCACGAAGTATCCGCCGATGACGATGGCCACTTTCGGTATTACTGCTGCAGGCAACAGCAGGATGAACATTGCCGACAAGGCTGCCATGAGTGCCATAAGCCCGTAGGCCTGCAACTTGCTGACAGCCCCCGAGGCTATCGGGCGATTGCACTTGACGGGATGGCGGCGGTCGTCCTCCAGATCGACGATGTCGTTAAAGCAATAGATTGCCGAGGCAGCGAAACAGAAGGCAAAGAAAACGAGGATGCCATTCAACAGCGCCTGCCGGTTGAAAAGCATTCCACCGAAGAACATCGGCAGGAATACGAAGAAGTTCTTTATCCACTGCTTGGGACGAATCAGTTTGAAGAGATATTTCATTGCGGTAGTTTTTTTACGATGAAATCAACAGTTTTATGCAGCAGCCAGGCCAGTGGCAGGGTTATGAGCAGGCAAAGGAGCGCCGTGGGCCAGTAGCCCAGGTGATGGGGTTCGATGTAGCGGAGCACGAAATGGACATGTATCAGGTAGACTTCCAGGCTGATGGTGCCTACGAACGCCAGTATGCGGCCGATGAAACGGGGCGTTTTCTCCAGCAGGTGTGCCAGCAGCAGACAGCCGGCCACGGTGAGCGGAATGTAGAGCATGCGGCCGATGAACAGTGGAAACCGCCCGTGGTGCATTTGTTCCATATGGATGCTTGCCGCCAGTGGAAGCAGGACGAAGAGCAGCACCAACCACCATGAACTGCCGTCATGGGTCTTTTCCTGTCGGATCCACTCTCCGCAGTTCACCCCGATGAAGAAAATCGGCATGCGGCTCCAGAAAATCTCGATGTGCCCTACCGTCTGATGGACGGGGGTCACCCACTGCACCATGACGCACCATACCACCATGAGCAGCGGCAGCCAGCGGTAGTCGGGATGACGGCGGATGAGTTCCATATAGAAAGGTGATACCCAATAAAAGAAGAGTATGGCCGGTATGTACCAGAAAGTGAGTTCGTCGTGCAGCCAGAAATCCCAGTTCACGAGGATGTCGCCCAGCAGGTCGACTATCGAGGTGCTGTGTCCGCCGTGGCTGAGGTAGTCTGGCACATAATAGAGCGAGGCCATGAGCAGCCAGGCAGGGTAGATGCGGATGAGCCTCCGGTAGATGAACTTGCGGTAGAGGCGCTTGAACGGGAGTCCAGGCTGGCGCTGCCGTGCCTTCGTCCAGGCGTACCACAGTCCCATTCCGCTGAGGAAGAAGAAAAAGTCGACGCCGATGTTGCCCGTCCGGCGGAGGCCGAAGAAATGGTCGGCACGGGGCAGATAGACATGGAACAGCACGATGATGAGCATGGCAAAGCCCATCAGTTCGCCGCGTTTCCGGCTGATGGCGTTCCAGTTGATGGCGGGCAATGGTTTCATTGGCTGGTTAGTATTTCGGGCTTGGCAGGCGTTTCAACATTTCGTGGTAGAGATAGGCAATCACGATGGATGCCACCAGATAGACAAGCAGGCCTGTATAGAGGTCGCCGCGGCGGGAGATGGGAATGAACACCTTTCGAAGGATGGGGTGAACCACAAAGAGTGCCGCCGAGACAGTGCCCACCCATTCGAACAGGCGCAGCACGCATCGGGGCAGGATTTTCACCAGTGTGAAGCCTGCCGAGCAGACAAACAGGGGCACGAAGAACCAGGCGGTAAATCCGTTGCTGTAGTTCAGTACGACAACTACCGAGACAACGAAGAACAGGAGGTTGTACCAAAAGCCCACAAGTTGTTGGTTGAAGCGTGCATAGAGCAGGCCTATGCCGAAGGGAAGCATGCCTCCTACGAAGTTGTAGCGCAGGTAGTTCAGTGCGTCATCGCCCGGCTGGCAGAGCATCTGTGCCGCCATGCAAAGGACAATGGCGGCCAGCGTGAAGCCCCAGTGGCGCTTATAGAGCAGCAGACGGTAGAGCAGGTAGAGTTGTACCATGAGTCCGAAGAACCAGTAGGGACCTGGCCAGATGACATGGTGGGGTTCCGGCATGAAGTTATTGACCATGAGCAGTTGCGTCACTATGTCGGTCAACTTGTAACGATGTGCCCCGGGCGTGATGTTATCGACAACGAGGAAGAGCACGAAGCCGAAAATCATCATGCGGAAGAGTTTCAGCCAATGGTAGCGCATGAACCTCCAGAGTCCGGAGACCCAGCCTTTGAGGTACGACTGCCAGTCGGTGGCCAGTTGTACCGTATTGCCCTGTGGCAGGACGCCGGGCCGCTCGTACTTCATGACTAGTCCGTAGGCACTCAGGAATAGGAATATGGGCACGCCGTAGTGGCCGAAGAAGGAGAACAGGTGGATGAATAGCCTGTTGTCGGGGTGGCCGAGAATATACATGAGCGAGTCAACATTGTCTTGGTTGTAGTTGTACTCGTTCTCGTGTACGATGCCGCGCAGCCAGTGGCAGTAGTTGTGCAGCACGATGGAGAGAATGGCTATGCCCCTGAGTGCCGTGCATTCGGCTCGTGAAAGGAGTTGGGCGTTGTTCATTTGGGTTGTTTCTTGGGCTTGAGCGTGTCGTAGTCGACCGTGTTCTTGATGATGCGCGGCCGATGTTCATCGTAGTTGGGCGAAAGGATGTTGTACTCCTCATGGTAGGAAGGGGTGTGAATGCCAGCCAGATAGACCAGCGTGTGTGCCAGTGCATCGGTCATGAGGCGTCGGTCCTTGGCGGCAACTATCTGTGCATAGAGGTCGGGATGGTTCTTGACAAACTTCTCCGAACAGTACATCCAGAAGGGAACATCGAACTCGTAGTGGGCGAGTTCGTAGTCAATGGCGGCCTGATGGTTGCGGCAGAAGAACTTGCGGTTGCCCTCGTAGCACTCCTCACCGTGGTCGGGCACATAGATGACGATGGCGTCCTGCCCCTCGAAGCGCGAGCAGATGAGGTCGACGATGGAGTCGTTGTAGAGCGTGGCGTTGTCGTAGTTGGCCAGTATATCGCGCTGTCCGTCGGTGAGGTCGCGGCGGGTCTGGGCGTAGTCGTTTTTCGTGAAGTGCCTGCGGTTGACGGGAGTGCGCTGCGAATAGTTCACATGCTGGCCCATCAGGTGGAAGATGGTCAGGCGCGGGCCGTCCTGCGGAGCCAGTCGGTCGTAGTCGTCGAGCAGTTGTTTGTCGTAGCGGTGTATCTTATCGTTGCGCAGGTCGAACTGCGACTGGCTGAGTTGCTCGTTGTTCAGGAAGAAGCCTCCGCTGAAGTCGTAGACGGCCTCCTTGGCCTTTGGCAGGAACTGGTTGGTCAGGAAGGTCACTTTGTAGCCGGCCTTCTTGAACAGCTGGGTGAAGAGCGGATAGTCGCACCATTCGCCTTCCTGCCCCACCACATGCATGGAGAAGAGTTCCTTGAACACGAACGAGGTGAGGTTCCAATGGGCTATCACATCGCTGAAGGGCACGAGCCGGCCGGTTTGCTGGCGGGCAATCTGCCGCGGGGTGGTGGGATAAGGATAGCCGTACTGCTGCGAGTGGGTCTTGCCGTAGCTTTCGCCGATGATGAGCACGATGCTGGGCACGCGATAGTCACAACTGTCGACCACGCCGCAGCCTATTCCGTCAATCAGTTTCGCCAGTTGTCTGGCTGCCAGGCGGTTGGCCTGTATGCTGAACACAAGGCGGTCGATGGGCTTGTAGAGTTCTGCATGTTTCTTTCCGGTGAGCAGCCGTTCCATGTCGCCCACATTCTCGCGGGTCATGATGTGCCAAACGGCCTGCTTGTTGAAGAGCGAATGAGCTCCGGCTGCCACGAGCAGGGCCAGCAGGCAGGCTCCCAGCAGGGGCTCGATGCTATGGTAGGAGCGGACAAGACGCCCGTCAAGACGCAAGCCCTGCCTGCGAATGCCGCGAACAAATCCTACCAGCAGCGCATGAACCACCAGCAGCAGCCACACCCAACCGGTGCGACCGGTGAAGAGATCGGTGGTGAGATAGGTGCGGAAAAACTCGCCGGCCTCGCGGCTATTGGTCTCACCCACCAGCAATAGCATGGTCGGATTGAGCGTGGAACCGAAACGCTGGAAGCAGTAGACATCGACAAGCGCCACGGCGTAGAGCACCACATAGAGCAGCCGCCGCACCCATCGCCGCACTCCTTCGGGCAGGATGGCCAGCACGACGCAGCACAGATAGACATCAAGCAGCAGTTCCCAGTAGAGATTTTCGTACAGATGTATGTGCTTGTAGGGCAACTTAGTGGTCCATGCACAGATGCAACCGAGCAGGTACATCGTCACGAAGAAGAGCCCGTTCAGCCGAACGGGTGCGACTACGGCACGCAAAAAACCGGTTAACAATCTGGCTGCTTTCATGGGGTTGACTGATTTTGCTTCCGCAAAATTAACGCAACCAAGTCAGACAGCAAAATAAAACGGTCGTTTTTATTGCCTTTTCGCCCTGTGCCATTGCCCAAGACTCCCTTGGCAGCCTTGCGGAAATGATAAAAAATCGTTACAAAACGGAAAAGTGTGCAATCGGAAATCTGGACCGGTAAAGGGCAGATGTGAGAGAAGAATATGCCTGTTTGCTTCCTTTTCAGCCGCTTGCCTGATGCAATTGGGCCCCACTTACACTTCCATTTTACGGTTTTCACACAACGAAACCTATCCGATTACACGCCAAATGGGCCTCACTTGCATTGCGAGAGAGACCTATTTAGACTTCAAGGGAACGGCAGCTGGAAGAATTTTTCTTACAAGTCACTGTATATCAATCGTTTGCAAGGCTATAGAAATAAAGCAGTTTTTGGCATCAAAGACGAGCATGCTCACCAAAAACGGCAAACCAGCACAGGAAAAGTCCCACTGTGCAGTAAAATATCTTTACAAAAGATGTTGGCTGGAAGACTCTCCGACAGAAGCGTAAGACTCATGTATGGCGTTCCAGGCCGAGCTTACGCTGATGCCAGATTTCAACGGAATTGATGATGTTCTGCCAAAGGATGTAGCAGCCTGGACCTACGGTAGCCAGCGGATGGAGGTAGGTCAGTGCCACCCACACGGCAAAGGCGGTGTTCTTCTGCCCCAAGCCCTGCCCCGACTCGGTCACTGTGGAGGTGTAATGACCCACAAAACGCCCGACGGCATACTGCACGATACAGGTCAGCAACCCGAGCAATGCAATGACAACGAGCAACAGTGCGGGCGCAGCCGAGTGGACGATGCTCTTCACGGTCACCCCGCTGACGATGGTCAACGACAGTGCCCAGGTGTAGAAAGAGAGGTCGTTGATGGAGACAATCCACCGATGAAATCGGCAAAAATAGTGTTTCACCACATAGGCCATGGCCATTGGGAGGAGCAAGACGATGCTGACGCCACGGAGGATTTGCAGGAAAGCGACAAGGAAAGGAATCTCCGCCTGGCTGTCGATGATGGGAAACGCAGTGGGAATGAGCAGTGCCGCCAGAAAATTGGAGAGGAATACATAGCTCGTCATCTGCTCAAGGTCGCCGCCAAGTTTCTGCGTTACCACCGGCGCTGCCGCCGCACAGGGGGAAATGACACAGCAAAGCAGTGCCTCGGCTACGACGAGTTCCTTGCCTGATGGGTGGATGAGAAGGGTGAAGACGACAAGGACGAAGACGAAAACAAGCTGGAAAAGGCTCACCCACAAATGCCAGTGGACCAACCGCAGCCGATGAAAGTCGACCTTGCAGAACACCACAAAGAGAATCATTATCATGAACAGGGGGAACACGGCATCGAAAATGGGACCGAAGAAACGGGCCGCTCCGTCCAGTTGCGGAATGTATGCAAACAGCAGATAGACCACGATGCCGCTGAAAATGGCAACGGGCAGCGTCCAGTTGCGCAAGAACTGCAACAACCGGGCACTGCCCGCAACAAATGTATTCCCTCTGGCGGCCATTCCTTATTAATTACATATAGCCCAGCCAGCGCAGGATATCGTTCATATTAGCCACAATCATGAGCAGCAACAGCAGCCCGAAACCAATGTATTCGGCCACCACCAGGAACTTCTCACTCGGCTGCCGGCCAGTTATCATCTCGTAAAGGAGGAAGAGGACATGCCCTCCGTCGAGTGCCGGAATGGGAAGAATGTTCATGAAGGCAAGTATGATGCTGAGGAAGGCGGTCATGAGCCAGAACATGTGCCAGTCCCAAACGGGTGGGAACAGACTGCCGATGGCACCGAAACCGCCCAGCGACTTCGCTCCGTCGGAACTGAAGAGGTACTTCAGGTCGCTGACATAGCCGCTCAGCACATGCCACCCAAAGCGTATGCCTGCCGGGAAACTCTCGAAGAACCCGTAGGAAACATGCGTCACTTTGTAACAGTCGGTCAATGCCGTTGTGGCCACGCCGAGCATCATGTTGTCACCAAGTCGGGTGGTTGCGTTATAGATTTGGTGTGCCGACGGACGGCGGAAGGAAATTGTCACCCGTTGAGCGGCTACACTGTCGGCATGGGTCTCCGCTGCGGAAAGCACATCGCGGAGCACGCCCAACTCGTAGGAGAACTCGTTGAAGGAGTGAACACGCTTGCCGTTCACCGCAAGGATTTCATCGCCCTTCTGCATTCCTATACGGGCGGCGACACTCAGCGAATCGACATAATCTATCACGGCGGGCAATAATGGACGCACGAACTGCGGGTCGGACTTGAGCATGTTCAGGAAGTTTATATTGCCCGGAAGGCCTATTGCCGTCTCCTCGCCATTGCGAAGCACAACAGCCTGACGACCCTTCGACAGCATACGGTACAAGTCTGTACCAAAATCCTTCAGGGGAACGCTGTCGACCGAGAGCAGGATGTCGCCGTCCTGGAATCCGTACTCCTGTGCCTCGGCGTTGAACTTCATTCCATGAGTCATGTCGGAAACTTTCACATAGTCCTCACCCCAAGTGTAGAGCACCATGCTGTAGATGAAAAGCGCCAGCAGGAAATTGACCAGCACGCCACCAATCATGATGAGCAGGCGCTGCCAGGCAGGCTTCGCACGGAACTCCCAGGACTGGACAGGTTGTTTCATCTGCTCGGTATCAAACGACTCGTCAATCATTCCGGCAATCTTGCAGTAGCCCCCCAGAGGCAGCCATCCAAGCCCGTAGGCGGTGTCGCTGTTCTTCGGTTTCCATTCGAACAGGTGGAACCACGGGTCGAAGAAAAGGTAGAACTTCTCCACCCTGACGCCAAACAACTTGGAGAAAAAGAAGTGACCGCCCTCGTGCAACAGCACAAGGAGAGATATGGAGAGCATGAATTGAAGTAATCTAATCAGAAAGATTTCCATAGTTTTTTGCTGTTTTTATCGATTATTTAATTGGGCAAGTAGGATGCCGCTACTTTTCTGGCATCGGCATCGGTCTGCAAATAGGTGTCGAGCGACGGGGAAGCATCAAACGGGACCTGCTGCATGGTTTGCTCGATGATGCGCGACATGTCGTCAAAAGAGCATAAATCGCTCCTAAAGGCGGCGTTCACCACCTCGTTGGCTGCGTTCAGGATGCAGGGCATATTGCCGCCTCTTGCAATGGCATCGAACGCCAGTGCCAGGCAACGGAAGCGCTGCAAGTCGGGCTCAAAGAACTCCAGCGGCTGGCGGAAAAGGTCCAAACGGGGCTTGTTCAGCGGCAACCGGTCAGGAAAAGAGAAAGCATACTGGATGGGGAGGTGCATGTCGGGGATGCCGAGTTGCGCCTTCACGGCGCCGTCGGCAAACTGAACGGCAGAATGGACAATGCTCTGCGGATGGATGAGCACCTGGATTTTCTCTACCGGAACGCCGAAAAGCCACTTGGCTTCGATTACCTCAAAGCCTTTGTTCATCATGGTGGCGGAGTCTATTGTTATCTTTGCGCCCATCTCCCAGGTGGGATGTTTCAGCGCATCGGAGGCCTTGACGGTCTGCATCTGCTCGGCAGAATAAAGACGGAAAGGACCGCCCGATGCCGTCAGTAGTATCTTTTCTATTTCGTTTTGGTCCTCCCCCACAAGCGACTGGAAGATAGCAGAGTGCTCACTGTCGACTGGAAGGATGGGGACATGATAGTCCTGTGCCAGCTGGCAGATGAGTTCGCCGGCCACGACAAGCGTCTCCTTGTTGGCGAGACAGATTTTCTTGCGTGCCTTGATGGCGCTGATGGTGGGTTCCAAGCCGGCAAATCCCACCATGGCCGTGAGCACCATGTCGATGGGGTCGGCCTGAACTATCTGACACAAAGCCTCCGCACCGGCATAGACTTTTATGTCGGGCTGGTCGGAAAGAAGTTGACAAAGGGCCTCGTAACGGTTCTCGTCGGCAATGACCACAGCCGCAGGATGGAACTTCCGAGCCTGCTGTGCCAACTGTTCCACACGGGTATTCGCCGTCAGGCAGTACACCTCATAGCGCTCGGGGTACTGTTCGACAATGTCCAACGCCTGTGTTCCGATGGAGCCTGTGCTTCCCAATATGCATATTTGCTGTTTCATATCGTTTACAAATCGAATATCCCGTCGGGGATAATCATGGTAATGGTCTTTTGTTCAATGGATATATCAGTGATAAGTTCGTCGCTGGCGGGCAACAGCAAGGTAGTTTTCCCATCGGTTTCCACTTCAAAGAGGCGATTGTCGGTCTGGGTGTCGACGCTCAGCAGCCTGCCTACCACCTGTCGCGAAGATGCATCGGCTATCTGGAACCCGACAATTTGCGACCAGGTCGGCATGGAATCGTTGGCCGGAGCCAGCCTGCGCTCAAAATAGACAGAAGCTCCCACCAGACATTTGGCTTGTTCCTGTGTGTCAATGTCACAGAACTTGACCAACGCGGTGTCGTCACTTTTGAAACGATATTCCTCCAGAAAGAACGGTACCAAGATACCGTCGACTTCCAGTATCAGGTAGTCGGCGTCTGCTCGGTCGAAGACATCGTCGTCAAAGGAAAACACCAGTTCTCCCTTTATACCGTGGGTCTTGCCCATTCGCCCTATCTTGAAAACCTCGTCCTGACTAATCATCTACGCGTTTGATGTTTGCGCCAAGTGCATTCAGGCGCTGTTCGATGTTCTCGTAGCCGCGGTCAATCTGGGCAATGTTGGCAATCCGGCTTGTTCCCTGCGCGCTGAGGGCTGCCAACAGCAAGGCAATACCGGCACGGATGTCGGGGCTGGTCATCCTTCCTGCACGCAAACGGACTTTCCGGTCATGCCCTACCACCACGGCACGATGTGGGTCGCAGAGAATGATTTGGGCACCCATGTCAATCAGTTTGTCGACAAAGAAGAGACGACTCTCAAACATTTTCTGATGGAAAAGGACACTGCCGCGAGCCTGTGTGGCAACCACAAGGAGTATGGAGATAAGGTCTGGGGTGAGTCCGGGCCACGGTGCGTCACTGAGTGTCATGATGGTGCCGTCGATAAAAGAGTCGACCACATAATGGTTTTGTTGCGGGATGAAGAGATTATCGCCCTCCACCTTTATCTTTATGCCCAGACGCCGAAAGGCATCGGGAATGATTCCCAGGTTGTTCAGGGAAACATCCTTGATTGTTATGCCCTTGCCTACCATGGCAGCCATGCCTATGAACGAACCGACCTCTATCATGTCGGGAAGCAGACGATGGGTAGTTCCACAGAGTTTGTCCACTCCCTCGATGACGAGCAGGTTGGAGGCGATGCCCGAAATTCTGGCTCCCATGCTGTTTAACATCCTGCACAGTTGCTGAAGATAGGGCTCGCAGGCTGCATTGTAGATAGTGGTAGTTCCCTTGGCGAGCACTGCCGCCATAACGATGTTGGCAGTTCCTGTGACCGATGCCTCATCAAGCAGGATGTACTTTCCTTTCAGTTGCTTGCCCTCTATGTGGTAAACCTGACGCTCCTCGTCGTGAATGAACTTGGCACCAAGCTCCTTGAAACCGAGAAAATGGGTGTCCAGCCGCCTGCGTCCAATCTTGTCGCCTCCCGGTTTGGTGATGGTGGCCTTTCCGAAACGCCCCAGCAGCGGGCCAATAAGCAATACGGAACCACGTAAAGAGGCACATTTCCTGACGAATTCGTCGCTCTTTATGTAGTCGAGATTGAGCGATTTGGCACAGAACTCGTACTCATGCTTGCTCTTTTTCGTCACCTGCACACCCATGTCCTGAAGCAAGATAATCAGGTTTTTCACATCAAGTATGTCGGGAATGTTGGCTATGCTCACCTTCTCTTCCGTCAGCAAGGTGGCGGAAATCACCTGCAAGGCTTCGTTCTTGGCACCCTGAGGAGTGATTTCCCCCTGCAGGAGGTGCCCACCTTCTATAATAAACGACTCCATTTCTATCTTTTCCGTTTTTTTGTTTTTGCCTGTACATTGTTCGCAACCTTCTCGAACTTAAACTCATTGACATCCAGTTGTATCTTGCCATCGGTGAACATGGCCAGGTCGCTGGCTATTCTCTCGGCATTGTCGCTACCGTGTCCGTAGGCGGCAAGGTTGCGCTTCATCTGGTTGGCGACGCTTTTCACAAGTTCATCGCGGTCCGGTCCGGCGGGCATTTCCTTCAGACGCTCGAAACTTTCAAAGATAAGCTTGCCGTAGTGCCGTACGGGGATGGCCGTCATTGGGTATTTTATCCGCTCGGGACGATCCAGAATCTGCTTTGCTTCCTGGATATCGAAAGGATAGTCTATGTCCAGTTCGAAGTTGCTTATCAGGGCCAAATGGTTCCAGAGCTTGCGTTTCAAATCAGGTGAGTTGCGTTTCTGCCGGCTCATCGCAGCCATCGTCTGGACAATCCTCTCGGCACATGCCCGCCGTTCCGACCTGTCGGTGAGCGTCATACAGTGCTTCACCATCTCCTGAACCTCCCTTCCATACTCGGGAAGGACGAGTCTTTCGCGTTGGGTGTTATAATCCAATCCGTCTATTTTCATATTGTTCTTATTGGTTTCAGAGTAGTTTCTTGGGCGTTTTTGCCACAAAGTCTTTCAGATAGAAGGGCACGAAATATGCCACATCCTCAAACTGTTCGTTGAAGAACCGCTTGTCGGCAATGGGAAGCATATACTTTGCCAAAGGGTTAATGCCCTCAATGAAATGCGCATTCCCGTCGGCAATCACCTGCTCGCACTTTTTCGCCCCGTTACCGAAGAAGTAGACGGGATGCCCTTGCAGCCATTCAGCATAGGAGCCGGCATCCACTATGTCTGCCTGAATATCTCGGTGCGACTGCAACCGCCGGTCGAACACCTGCGAGTAGACTTCCATCCGCCGTGCATCCAGCATCGGACAGAGCAGGCTGTCCTCGGGCAATTCCTCACGACCGAGCAGCACCGGAACACAGAGCAGCTCCAAAGTAGGCACCGCAATGAGCTTTATCTTCCGCGCATAGCAAATGCCCTTTGCCATGGAAACGCCTATGCGGAGTCCTGTATACGACCCGGGGCCACAGCTGACGGCCACTGCATCGAGTAGCAGTCCCGTGCTGTCGGCGTAGGACAGCGCCTCATCAACATAGACACCGAGCACCACAGCATGGTTCGGTCCTTCGCGGTCTTCGCGGTTGAACACGCAAAGACCGTCCTGACTGACGGCTACGGAACAGATTTGCGTACTGGTTTCTATGTGCAGGAAGTTTGCCATCTTCCGACAATTAAAAGGTCTGCGTTATTTAATTTTTGCAAAATTAAGCTTTTTCCCGGCAAATTTCGTACATTTGCGAAAATTTTAATCAAACAGGTTTATGATTTTATCGATGACTGGCTATGGCACAGCCGTTGTTCCTTTCGAGGACAAGAAGATTCATGTTGAATTGAAGTCGCTCAACAGCAAGGCTTTGGACCTTTCCACCCGCATCTCTCCCGTCTACCGCGAGAAGGAAATGGAAATCCGTCAATTGCTCACTGCCGAACTGATACGCGGCAAGATTGACTTCACCCTCTGGGTAGAACGCGACCCAGCCAGCCAGCAGGGCATCGTCAACGGGCCGTTGCTCGAGGCCTATTACAAACAACTGAAGAACCTTTCGGCCGCCTATGGCATTCCCGAGCCGCAGGACTGGCTACAAACCTTGATGCGGATGCCCGATGTGACGACTAAGGCCGAAGTGGAAGTGCTTTCCGAAGAGGAATGGGCCGAGGTGCGCAAAGCCATCGTGGCCTGTACAAACGACCTGAAGGCATTCCGCAAACAGGAGGGAGAGGCACTGCAGAAGAAGTTTGAGCAGTGCATTGCCAACATAGCCGCACTGCTGAACGACATCGAGCCTTTCGAGAAGATGCGCGTCGAAAAGATCAGGAACCGGCTGATGGACAACCTCAGGAAGATTCCAGAAGTGGAGTACAACCAGAACCGCTTGGAGCAGGAACTCATCTACTACATCGAGAAACTGGACATCAACGAGGAGAAACAGCGGCTTGCCAACCACCTGGACTATTTCCTCCAGACACTCCACGGCGAACCCGGACAGGGGAAGAAACTCGGTTTCATTGCCCAAGAGATGGGACGGGAGATAAACACCACCGGCTCGAAAAGCAACCAGGCGGAGATGCAGAACATCGTCGTGAAAATGAAAGATGAACTCGAACAAATAAAGGAACAGGTGCTCAATGTGCTCTGATTTCCAGCAAAAACAAACAGAAAGACCCATGAAAAAAGGCAAGCTCATCATCTTTTCGGCTCCGTCCGGCTCGGGCAAGAGCACCATTGTGAACTGGTTGATGCAATCACACCCTGAATTGAACCTCGCATTCAGCATTTCCTGCACCAGCCGTCCCCCGCGAGGCACGGAACAGCACGGCGTGGAATACTATTTCCTTTCGGCCGACGAGTTCCGCAAGCGCATTGAGAAAGACGAATTCCTGGAGTACGAGGAGGTCTATGCCAACCGCTTCTACGGAACGCTGAAGAGCGAGGTGGACCGCCAGCGCAAGGCTGGCCGGAATGTAGTGTTCGATGTCGATGTGAAGGGAGGATGCCGTATTAAGGACTTCTACGGTGAAGAGGCATTGAGCATCTTCATCCAACCCCCTTCGATTGAGGAACTCCGGCGGCGGCTCGTGGGACGGGCGACCGACACTCCCGAGGTGATTGAGGACCGACTGGCAAAGGCCGGCTATGAACTTACCTTTGCACCGCAGTTCGACCGCATCGTGGTGAACGACAAACTCAACCTGGCCGAGGCCATCACTTTCCAGTATGTAACTGAATTTTTGGAAGAATAATGGCACGCATAGGACTGTTCGGAGGGTCGTTCAACCCCATTCACAGAGGACATTTGAGCATAGCCCGGCAGGTGTTGCGGCAGAGATGGGTGGACAAGGTCTGGCTGATGATTACCCCGCAGAATCCCTTCAAGCGCACCGCCACCGACCTGCTGGACGACGAGAAGCGGCTGGAGTTGGCACGGGTAGCCGCAAAAAACGACCATTTCATCGAGGTTTCCGACTATGAGTTCCATCTCCCGAAGCCTTCCTACACCTGGGACACGCTGCAACAGCTGGCCAAGGATTTCCCGGACGACGAGTTCGTGCTGATTATCGGTGCCGACAACTGG
The DNA here is from genome assembly GCA_937877605.1 of uncultured Prevotellaceae bacterium. Classification (GTDB taxonomy): domain Bacteria; phylum Bacteroidota; class Bacteroidia; order Bacteroidales; family Bacteroidaceae; genus Prevotella. The sequence continues at coordinate 28,936 of CALFJA010000056.1, forward strand.
ACGGCTTTCGACCGCTGGTATCATGCCGACGACATACTCCGCCACCACCGCATACTGGTCTATCCGCGCAAAGGGATGCCCATTGACCCTGCGACCGTCCCTGAGGGGGTGGCCGTGCTAAAGACAAGGCTGTGCAATGTCAGTGCCACCGATATCCGGCAGCGCGTCACTGAAGGCAGGAGCATCGCCCGAATGGTGCCCAAAAGCATTGCACAAATGGTAGAACAATACTACAGATAACGACAAAACACCCTTTACCGCCTCACCGCAGTAAAGGGTGTTTTTGTGCATAAGCGACTAGCCGAATGCCGCCGGATGGAAAGACGGCATCTTGCACCCGATCAATATAAATATGTACACACCCATGAGAAAGCATGTTTTCATCCTCACGCTGGGTTGTCTCCTGGCACTTCCGCTACAGGCACAGGTCAGCCACACGCGCGGCATCGGCATCTATCCCGGCAGGCCTGGCGAACACTTTACGCCACAGCTGGGCACAGACACGGTGGTCAGGAATGTGGCATTGTTCAAGAAAGCCTGGGCATCGTCGGCAGTGAACCACAGCCTGACGGCGCAACTGGTCACCGACGGCATCGTCGAGACGGCAGAACCGGCCTGGCTGGAGGTCGTGAGCAACACGGGGGCCGTGCCCCTGCACGCCAGCGAGTGGACCATCGACGGCGGACGCTACTCCGAATGGCCTCTCATGGGCGAGCATGCCTACATTGAATACCGCTGGCACAACCAAATGAAGGCAGTCAGCGGCCTGCACCTGACCGGCCGGCTGGCACACCACGAGGGGGCACAGCCACCCTATTCCATCGTCGTAAAGGGTTCTTCCGACGGGCAGACATGGCGCATACTGGCCGAAGAGCGTGCTGACTCGTTGCCCGGGCAGCCCCTGAAATGGCGGATGCACAGCGATCCCAACAAGCAAACCGACGACGACCTGCTGCCGGCACGGAACATAGAGGCCACGCTGCAGTGGAATCAGCCGGTGCCGATGGAGTTCCTGCGCATTGAGTTCCATTTGCAACAGGCGGCCTATTGGATGCTATGGGATGTGGACTTCTACGGCGAGGACGGCGCGATGGCTCCCAGTCCACTGGAAGACATCAACGCCAACAGCCGGTTTTGCAGCGCCTGGATGAGCGACACCGACCCGCGGCAGACGCTGACGGTGGACCTGGCCGTGCCCTGCCGGATTGCCACCGTGCGACTGCACTGGATTCGCCCACCGCGAAAGGGCATGCTGCTGGCATCGGCCGACGGAACGGGATGGACACCCCTGAAACATTTCAGCGGCAACCGCAATACCGTGCAGGACCTGGATGTAGACGCCACGGCACGCTTTCTGATGCTGATGCTGGAGGAAGCGGACGACGGCCGCCACTATGTGCTGTCGGAACTGGAGGCCTGGGGCATAGGCGGAGCCATCTTCACACCTGCCGGACGGAAGGGAATGCAGGGACAACGCTACCTGCTCAACGGCGGGAACTGGACGCTTCGGCGGATGGATGCCAAGGAGGGCATCGTCGCCACGGTGCCGGGAACGGTGCTTACCAGCTACACGAATGTGCTGGCCGTGCCCAACACGCTGGCTGCCGACTCGCTACTGCAGGTGTCGGATGCCTATTTCAATGCCCCGTTTTGCTACGAGACCACCTTCGACTTGCCGGAAGGATGGCTGCCGGAGGAGGCACAACTGAACCTTGACGGGGTGAACTGGAAGGCCGACATCTGGCTGAACGGCGTCCTTACGGCATCCTCGCACGGTGCTTTCGTCAGGACAAAGACCGACATCGGCCGGGTTGCGAAGGCACGGGACAACCTCCTCCGCATCGTGGTCTACCCTCCAGCGCACCCGGGGCCGACCAAGGAGAAGACACAACTGACCACCGGCACCAACGGCGGACGGCTCACACAGGACGCCCCCACCTACCTGGCCACGGTGGGATGGGACTGGATTCCGACCGTCAGGGGGCGCGACATGGGCATTTGGAACGATGTGTACCTGACCCGGAACAGGGGTGCCGAACTGCTGGATCCGCTGGTGGAGACCACCATCGGCCCCGACACGCTGGCGACCTTGACACCGCACATAAGAATACGCAACACAAAAAGCAGCCCGCAATCGTTAAAAATTACCGGTTTCATCGGGAAAATCAGCTTTGAAAAGCAAGTCGTTCTTGCGGCAGACAGCACGCAGGAGATTGTCTTTTCCCCTGAAGAGTTCCCGCAGTTGCGCCAGCAGCCGCTGCCGCTGTGGTGGCCCAACGGGCTGGGTGCGCCCTACCGCCACGAGGCTTCCTACCGGCTGATGGACGGCGAAACCTGCATCGACTCGCTCCACTATAGGGCCGGCCTGCGACAGGTGACCTACCAAGACACGCTTGCAGCACTGAAGATATATGTAAACAATGTACGCGTGATAGCGCTGGGTGGCAACTGGGGCTTTCCCGAGGCCAACCTCAACTACGGGGAGCGCGAGTATGACGCCGCAGTGGCCTACCACCGGCAACAGCATTTCAACATGATCCGCAACTGGGTGGGTCAGACTGCCGACAGGGCTTTCTTCGAGGCATGCGACAAGTACGGCATCATGGTGTGGCAGGACTTCTGGATGGCCAACCCCGCCGACGGTCCCGAACCGGCCGACGAAGCCATGTTCATGGAAAATGCCGGGGACTTCGTGGCACAAATCAGGCAGTATCCGTCGGTGGTGCTCTACTGCGGCAGGAACGAGGGAAGCCCTCCCGAACGGCTCGACCAACGGCTCCGCCAAACCGTGAAAGCCCTTTCACCACAATCGCTCTACATCAGCGACAGTGCCAGCGGAGGGGTGAGCGGACACGGACCCTATCAGGTTTTGCCGGAAAAGGAATACTTCGCCAGTCAGACCGGCCGCCTGCATACCGAACGGGGCCTGCCATGCATACCGCCGGAAGAGTCGCTCAGCCGTATGTTCGCCTACCAGCCGCACTGGCCGCAGGATGCCGTGTGGGGACAGCACGACTTCACGGAGAAGGGTGCACAGGGCGGAACGGCGTTCAACAGCCTGCTGGAAGAGACCTTCGGCGCGCCCGCAAGCATGGAGGAATTTGCCCGGCTGGCACAGATTGTCGGCTACAACGGCTACCGGGCCATGTACGAAAGCAGCCAGACACAGCGGCAGGGACTGCTCATCTGGATGTCGCACCCCTGCTGGCCGACCATGGTATGGCAGACCTACGACTACTACCTGGAGCCCACGGCGGCCTTCTTCGGCGCAAAAAAGGCTTGCGAGCCCATTCATCTGCAATACAATCCACTGACAAACGCCGCCGAACTTGTGAACATCCTGCCGGAAGCACAGCAGCAGATGGCCTGCAGCGCAGCCATCGTCGACCTGAACGGGGCTGTGCACTGGACCGACTCGCTCACGACCGACGCACCGGCCGACTGTACAAAACGGATCTTCGACATTCCGCTGCCGGCGGCCGGTACAGGCACCTACTTCCTGCGGCTCACCGCAACGGACACTAACGGAAAGCTGCTGACGGGAAATACCTACATGCTTTCGACCGAGGGCAACCATCGGGACCTGCGCGAACTGCCCGGAACGCTGCCGAGAATGACCTGCAACGCCATTACCGACGACAGCGAAACGACCACGGCCGTGTTCACGCTGGAGAACAACACGAAACGGCCGATGCCCTTCATCCGCCTGAAACTGACCGACGCACGGGGCGGGCAAATCCTGCCCGTGGACTATTCGGACAACTACCTGACGCTGCTGCCCGCCGAGAAAAAGCAGATAACCGTAACTTTCCGCAAGGAAGACTGCTCCACCGAGCAGTTCGGACTGCTGCTCTCGTCGATGACCACCAGGAAAGAGACCACCAAGGGCAGCCGCAGATGACAGCGTTGCAAGCCGTGACAACAGCATAAAAATACAGTTCCAACTTGCGCCAGAATCCGTTTTTCTGAAAAATTTGCTGCGTGTCGGCAAATAATCGGAAATAGCGACAGTTCGTTCAATTCGCTGACAGTCAAGGTATTAGCGGTTTTCTGGAAGTGATTCCCAGGAAACCGGTTTCCGTTTGGGGCCTAAACGGAAGGCGTTTGGGCGGCAGTTGCATTGCAAGAGGACGGGAAACACCGTGCGAAACAGTGGCATTTAGAGCACTTTTAGGACGAAAATGGCGAAGAAAAGCGCTTAGAAGTCCCCACAAAAGACCGAAAAGGGCTGCCAAAGGACTGCTTTTAACATCTCTTTCGGCAAAAAATCCGTACAATTCCACCTGCATAAAATGTGCATAAACGCCCTGACGGGCCACAGATTTGCAACATTATGCACTTCCATGAAAACCAAGCAGATAGCAAAATGGATGGCCATTGAAAATCAGGTTTATACGACCTGACGGGCAGCAGTTGCCTGGCAATAACCTTTTTTAACAGTGCCCGATTTTACATTTTCTACTAAAAACACCCCGAAAAGTATCAAATTCTATCATTTTTCGCTCAAAAAAGTTCAAAAACTGCAGAAAACTTGTGCAACGAAAGTGTTAATAAATGTTTATTTTCGTGCGTTTTATATAAAATTGTTTGTTTTGTTAATAAAAACTACTTACTTTTGCCTCGATTCGGTGACTGGTGCTTTTGCACATAGCTACACCTTATTAAATATTACGCACGAGAGAGAAGCGACTCGAAAAGTTCTTTACAGAAAAAAATACAGAGTTAATTTTATTTATTATTATTAATTTTTAGAGAGAGAATTATGAAAAAAAGACTAACAATGATTCTTGCCGGTCTGTTCCTGACATTCGGAATGGCCATGGCACAGACAAAAGTTACTGGTACTGTTGTCGATGAGTACAACGACCCGATTATGGGTGCTACCGTAAAGGTTGTTGGCACAAGCGCAGCAGCCTTGACCGACATCGATGGTAACTTTTCGATCCAAGCTCCCAGCGAGAATTCGCGTCTGCAGATTTCCTATGTGGGCTATGTTACCCAGACCGTGAAGGCTGGCCGTAACATCCGCGTAATCTTGGAAAGCGATGTGGAAATGCTGGAAGATGTTGTTGTTGTAGGTTATGGTTCAGCCCGCAAGGTGGGCTCAATCACTGGCCAGGTTACAACCGTTAACTCAGAGAAGCTGAAGAACGCTCCTTCCGCCTCTGCCCTCGACGCTTTGCAGGGACAGGTGGCCGGTATGTCCGTTCTGAGCACCTCCGGTGTTGCCGGTGACAATGCCGTTAGCATCAAGATCCACGGTACCGGTTCGCTCGGCGCAAGCTCAACGCCTCTGTATGTATTGGACGGTATACCCGTAAGCTCCAACACCATCTACATGATGAACCCCAACGACATCCAGAGCGTAACCGTATTGAAGGACGCTTCCGCTACCTCCATCTACGGTGCACGCGCTGCAAACGGTGTTGTTTATGTAACATCCAAGGGCGGTTCGTTCAACTCCAAGGCTACCGTTACCTTCCGTACACAGTACGGTTGGAGCACACTGGCCGACAAGAGCCTCTACAAAAACATGATGTCCAGCCAGGAACTCTACGACTTCTGGGTAGACGGTGACATCTGGTGGGGTCTCGGCGGTCGGACTGGCCAAGATGCCGTTGACTACGCCATCCAGCGCTATGGACTCGATGTAAATGCAAACACCAAGTGGTACAACTACCTTCAGCAGTTCAACAACCCGCAGACACAGAACGACCTGACCATCGAAGGCGGTTCGGAAAGAGTGTCCTACCTCATCAGCGGATCTCAGTTCCACCAGAGAGGTAACACCATCGGTAACTACTACGACCGCTACACCGTCCGTTCGAACATCAATGCAAAACCCAAAGACTGGCTCCGCGTAGGTATGAACACCAACCTCTCCTACGACCGCACACAGCGTAACGCCAACTGGGGTGACTCAAGCGGTGCATCCAACTATGTAGTCGGTGGTCTGTCATACCTCATCAACCCGATGATCCCCGCAGTAGACGAATACGGAAACGAATTCCCCTTCTACTATGACGACCCGTTCTTGGGACAATACTCCAACCAGCACTACTATTCTGCCAAGGTTCCAAGAGAAACTCAGACTTATCTTTGGAATGTCAACGCCTTCGGTGAAATCACACTGGCTAAGGGCTTGAAGTGGACAACCCGCGTTGGTACCGATGCATACATCTCCCGTTACACCGGAACTGTTTATCCTTCCTACATGTTCGCTTCCCAGGGACAGCGCGCACGCAGCAACGGATACAACTATTCGAACACCATGACCAACACCTTGGAGTACAGCTTCGACCTCTTCGAAGACCACCACTTCACCTTCCTTGCCGGTCATGAGGGCGTTAAGAACCACTACGACACCTTCTCCGCTTCTTCAAGCGGCCAGTTCAACGACGCAATGGTTAACCTCCAGGACGGTCTGCAGAAAAACTACAGCGTAAGTGAAAGTGCCAGCGACAGCCGATTCCTCTCTTTCTTCGGCCGCGTTAACTACAACCTCCTCGACCGCTACTTCGTAGACCTCTCTATCCGTAACGACCGCAGCTCACGCTTCGGTAAGAACAAGAGAGACGCTACATTCTGGGCAGCCGGTTTCCTCTGGAAAGTTAAGAACGAACCGTTCATGAAAGATGTCAACTGGGTAAACGAACTGGACTTCAAGGCCAGCTACGGTACACAGGGTAACGCCGGTATCGGCAACTACGCATCACTCGGTCTCGTTAGCCGTCGTACCAACTACAACGACGAATGGGCATGGTACTACACACAGCCGTACAACTACAACCTCGCATGGGAAAAGCAAGGACTCTTCTCCGTAGGTCTGAGCGGTAAGCTCTTCAAGTTCCTCGACTTCGATGTATCTTACTACATCCGTAACACCAAGAACATGTTGATGGATGCTCCGTATCCATATTCAACCGGTTTCCCCGAACTGACACAGAATGTAGGTGAGCTCCAGAACCGCGGTATCGACTTCAAGGTTGGATTCGACATCCTCCGCGGCAAAGACCACTACCTCCGCTTCAGCCTGAACGGAAACTACAACAGCGAGAAAGTAAAGGCCCTCGCAGAAGGACGCCAGCGCTGGGAAATGAACAGCGCACTGACCGCTTATGTTGTTGGCAAGCCCGTTATGTTCTACCTCCCCATCTGGGCTGGTGTTGATCCAGAAACTGGTGAACCGCAGTGGTTTGCCGCTGGCGAGAACAAAGATGTTACAAACAAGACCGTTATCACCAAAGAATACGACGAAGAATACCTCATCCAGAACTCTGGCAAGCGCGTTAACGCTCCGTTCAACGGTGGCTTCAGCCTGAGCGGCGGTTACAAGGGATTCTCCTTCGCAGCCGACTTCGTAGTCGTTCTCGGCAAGTACATGGTTAACAACGACGCATACTTCTATGCTAACCCTGTTAACTTCTACTACATGAACCAGCACAAGGATGTACGCGACTTCTGGACAGAAGAACACACCAACGCAAAATATCCTGACTGGCGCGAAGGCTATATTATGCAGTTCGACACCCACCTGCTTGAGAACGCTTCGTTCTTGCGCCTGAAGAACCTGCAGATTGGATACGACATCCCACGCTCCGTCATCGGATTCCAGGATGTAGTAAAGAACATCAAGCTGACCTTCACCGGTCGTAACCTCTTTACCATTACCGATTACTCTGGTATCGATCCTGAGGTTCCGCAGAACCTTACTTACGGTATAGCCGGTAACTCTAAGCAGTACATCTTCGGTTTGGAAGTAACATTCTAATGCAAAACCAAATTTGAGAATCAACGCAACTTATAAAATAGAGTAATTATGAAAAAATATAGCAAAATACTAATGTCGCTTAGCTTTGTTGGTCTGCTCATGAGCTCCTGCAGCATGGATGTGAAACCTACCACTGCTACAGTCTACGACCCGGAAGTAAGCGCCCTGATTAACAATTTCGAAGAACTGCAGTACTACATCAACGGTATTTACAGTTCGTTCCGTTCCACTCAATACGGTTCGGCCACCATGCCGATGGAATTCATGTGCGACGGATTCAACGCCTCCGCAGGATTCGGAAACAACATGGGCGGCATCCACCGTACCGACGACTCTTTCCGTGCTACGGACTATGACACTGAATATGTATGGGAAACAAACTACTCTGCCATCAAAGACTACAATGTTTTCCTCGAGGCTGTTGAAGAGTACGAAGCAGAAAACGATGAAGCTGAATGGTATAAGGAATGCGGCATCGGTGAGGCAAAGTTCTTCCGTGCATTCGCTTACCTGACACTCGTTCGCCACTTTGCAAAGGACTACGAGCCTTCAACCGCAAAAACAGACCTTGGCGTACCCATTGTACTTAAGTACGACCAGAACGCAAAGCCTGCCCGTGCTACCGTACAGGCCGTTTACGACCAGATTAAGGCCGACCTCGACGACGCTCTGGCAATCATTGAAGACTGCTATGGTGGCTCTTATGGCTCTGCTGCCTACAAGTGGGTTTCTCCCGATGCAGTAAAAGCCCTGTTGGCCCGTTACTATCTGGACACACACCAGTATGAAAATGCTGCAAACACAGCCCTTGAAATTATTGGCAGTGGCCGCTACGAACTGGCTTCTGACAACGAAACCATGCAATATGAATATCTCTACGATGCTGGAACAGAACCCATCATGCAGCTCCCCGGCTCCATTTCAGAGAACGGTTCAGGTACCAACACCTACTACACCCGTGCTTCCTTCCTGCAAGACCTGAAGGACTATGGTTACTGTACAACCGGTGTTTACTTCAACCCGTACTACTTCCCCTCTGGAAAGTTGTTCAACCTGTATGAAAGTTCTGACCTCCGCCGCGTTTACTGGTTCTGGAACGGTCTGAAAAGCAACGATGCCAAGTATGCCGCACGCCTCTCCGGTTTCGGTTGGGCACGCTCCGGCTATGCCGCCTACTTCCCAATCTTCACCAAGTATCTCGGCAACCCCGACTTGCAAAGCAGCGTTACTCCTAACGCCCGCCAGCTGGTTAAGCCGTTGCTCATCGGCGAACAGTTGCTGATTTTGGCAGAGGCTTCCCATCAGGCAGGCGACGATGAAACTGCACTCGAGGCCCTGCAGTTGCTGCAGTCTTACCGCGGTGCCACTGAAGATGCCGAATTCTCTGAGGAAGCTCTTCAGAACGAATGGTTCAAAGAGACTGTAGGTGAAGGTCTCCGCATGAGCTGTCTGAAGCGTTGGCACACTGGCTACAGCGGTCGTGCCGGACAGACATACCACGCTTACTATGGAAACATCAACACTGGAACTTACTATACCGAAAGAGTGATGCTCCCCGGCGACCGTGCTTGGCAGTGGCCTATCCCATCTTGGGAGATGCGTACCAACGAGAACCTGGTACAGAATCCTGGATACTAATACTCTCTCTCGTATATTTCCTTTTATTCTGCTTGCCGGCTGCCGTGGTGCAGTCGGCAAGTTTTTTTATGAAAAGTGGGAGTATGTAATCCTATTTTTGTACCTTCGCTGCAGATTAACCTTAACCATCAGAACAATATGCAATCAACATCACAAGGTAGCCGTGGCTATTTGATTTCAATCGTCATGGTAGCCGTACTGGGCGGTCTGCTGTTCGGCTACGACACGGCCGTCATTTCCGGTGCCGAGAAAGGTCTTCAGGCCTTCTTCATGGGTGCCGCAGATTTCACCTATACCGATGCTTGGCACGGCTTCACCTGTGCTAGTGCACTGATAGGCTGTATCATCGGCAGTGCCCTTTCCGGTCTTTTGGCATCGAAGTTAGGCCGCAAGCGTTCGCTCATCCTTGCCGGCTGTCTGTTTTTCATCAGCGCCATGGGCAGCATGCAGCCCGAGTTCCTCTTCTTCACCTGGGGAGAGCCCACCTTGTCGCTGTGCATTGTGTTCAACATCTACCGCATCATAGGCGGTGTCGGCGTAGGACTTGCCTCAGCCATCTGCCCGATGTACATCGGCGAAGTGGCTCCGTCGAACATCCGCGGAATGCTGGTGTCGTGGAACCAGTTTGCCATCATCTTCGGACAGTTGGTGGTTTACTTTGTCAACTTCCTCATTCTGGGCAACCATCAGAACCCCGTCATCGACATGGTGAACGGTGTCCAGCAGATTATGAACCCCGATGCCGCCGCCTGGACTGTGGCAACTGGCTGGCGCTACATGTTCGGTAGCGAGGCCGTTCCCGCCGGACTGTTCGCCATCCTCATCTGCTTCGTACCCGAGACGCCACGCTATCTGGTCATGATTGGGCGCGACAGCAAGGCCATGCATGTACTTTCCCGCATCAACGGTAGCACAAAGGCACAGGAAATCCTTGCCGAAATCAAGAACACTGTCACTGTAAAGACCGAGCGATTGTTCTCCTACGGGTTCCTCTGCATCTTTATCGGCATCATGCTCAGCGTATTCCAACAAGCCATTGGTATCAATGCCATACTCTATTACGCACCGCGTATCTTTAACGATATGGAAATGGGCAATCCTATGGTGCAGACAGTCATTATGGGCGTTATCAACATTTTGTTCACATTGGTAGCCATCTTTACCGTAGAGAAACTGGGACGCAAGCCATTGCTTATCGGTGGTAGTATCGGAATGGCTATCGGTGCCTTCGGCGTTGCCCTGACTT
>CALFJA010000057.1 GCA_937877605.1 uncultured Prevotellaceae bacterium
TGTTCTTTCCCTTCCTCTGTTACATTTTCAACGAGTGCCTTCAGCTGTTCGACAATGTTCTTCTTCTTTTCGAGGTTCTCGCGTTCTTCGTTTCTGGCTCCCGAGGTAGCCTGGTTGCGTGCTTCGAAGAATTTGTTGCAGGCTGCCAGGAAGTCGTTCCAGAGCTGGTCGCCCAGTTTGTGGGGCACCATGCCGATGGTTTTCCATTCTTTCTGCAGTGCGATGAGCTTGTCGCCGGTCGATTTCCACTCGGTACTGTCTTGCAGGGCCTGTGCCTTTTCAATCAGTGCACGCTTCTTCTCGGCGTTCTCGGCATACTGAGCCTTGAGTTGTTTGAAGTGTTCTGCCTTCTTGGCAAAGAACTCGTCGCAAGCCACGCGGAAGCGTTCGAATATCTTTACATTCATCTTTTGCGGTGCGAATCCTATTGCTTTCCATTCTTTCTGCAGGTCGAGCAGTGCCTGGGTGTGTCTGTCCCAGTCGGCGTTGCCCTTGTTTTCTTCCTTGACAATGGCCTCGGCTTGTTCGCAGAGGGCGGTTTTCTTGGCGAGGTTTTCCTCTTCCTGGGCGCGTAAGCCCTCGAAATGTTGCTGATAGCGCTTGTTTACTGCGGTGGAAGCGGTCTTGAAGCGTGTCCAGATTTCCTCTCTGATTTCCTTTGCGACGGGACCTGTCTCGCGGTACTGCTGGTGGAGTTCCTGCAGTTGGTGGAAGGCGCTGATCACATCTTCCTCGTTGGCGAGGTTCTCGGCGGCCTCACAGAGTTTGGTTTTTATCTCGAGGTTCTTCTTGAAGTCGTATTCGCGGGCCTCGCTGTTGAGTTTCAGCAGGTCGTAGAACTGCTCCACTTGGTGCTGGTAGTTTCTCCACAGTTCGCGTGCGCTTTCCGCCGGCACTGCTTTCAGTTCCCTCCACTGTTGCTGGAGGGCCTTGAATGCCTGGTACGACTTGTTGGCTTCTTCGGGCGAAGTGGCCATCTGTTTGATTTGCTCGATAATGTTGAGTTTTTTCTTGAGGTTTTCCTGTTTTTCGCCTTCGAGCATCTGGAAGTGCTTGGCGCGCTTTTCCTTGATGATTCCGAACTGTGCCTTGAATTCCTCTTCGGCTGGGTCTATGGGCAGTTGATAGGCTTCCGGATCGCCTCCGCTGTCGAGGTATGCCTTGTGCAGTGCTTCCCTTTCTGCGTTGAGCAGTCGGTAGAAGGTGGTTTTCAGGTAGTCTGTCTCTTCCCTGGCGGGTATTTCTTCTGCTGCGGCAACTTCCTTGATTTCCCGGAGCACCTCTTCCTTGTTGGCAAATGTCTTTCGCTGTTTTTCGGCGGGTGCTTCTTCTGCCGGTTGCGGTTCTTCGGCAGGCTGCTCCTCGGCGGGTTCTTCCGGCTGGGCAGGCTCGGCCGGTGCTTCGGCGGGCTGTTCGTCGGCTGCGGGTTGTTCCACTTCAGGCGCCGCTACGGGTTCTGCTGCTTCTGCTGCAGGTTGTTCTACCTGGTTTTCCTGTACAGTCTGTGCCTCTTGGAGGGCGTTTTCTTGAGAGTCCATCATGCTGAATGATTTTTAGGATAATACAAATGGTGTTTACATAAAAGTATGCAAACTTACTTATTTTTTTTCATTTGCCGCAAAAGATTGGCGTTTTTTTGCTTGTGAGTTGGCTAAACCAGGCGTTTGTATCTCAATATCGCCCAGGTGCATCCCGATACGACGACGGATATTACCAGTGCGATGATGAATCCCCAGGGGCTGTTCTCCATGCCGTTGACGAGGTTCATGCCGAAGAGCGAGGCGATGAGGGTGGGGAACATCATGATGATGGAGACGCTGGTGAGCGTACGCATCACGGTGTTCATGTTGTTGTTGATGATGCTGGAGTAGGTATCCATGGTCGATTCGAGAATGTTCGAGTAGATGGCGGTGGTTTCCTTGGCCTGCGTCATCTCGATGTTGACATCCTCGATGAGGTCGGCGTCGAGTTCGTCCACCTGGAGCTTGAACTTCAGTTTCTGCAAGAGGTTCTCGTTGCCGCGTATGGATGTGTTGAAGTATGTGAGCGAGTCCTGCAGCCGCGAGAGCCCGATGAGGCTTTCGTTGTTCACTCCGTGGTCGAGGTTGTGTTTCGCACGGTCTATGAGCGAGCTGATTTGCTTGAGCCGCTTCAGGTACCACACGGCGGAGGAGAGGAACAGGCGGAAAATCATGTCCACATAGTCGGTGAATCCCTCGGCCCGCTTCTGCTGGTAGCTGACGAAGTCGATCATCATGTTCGTCTCGTAGTAGCACACGGTGATGGTCACATCGCGCTTGTGGATGATACCGAGCGGCACGGTGGTATAGGGCGTGCGCGAGCGTGTTTCCTTTACAAACGGGATGCGGAGAATGATGAGCATCCACCCGTCGTCGTACTCATAGCGGGCGCGCTCGTCGGTATCGCTGATGTCGGAAAGGAAATAGTCGGGTATCTCGAAGCGCTGCTCGAGTTCTTCTATCTCTTCTTCTGTCGGGCAGGTCACTTGTACCCAGCAGTTAGGCTGCCAATCGTTGATGGCGGTCAGGTTTTCGGTGATGTTCCAGTAAGTCTTCATTTGCCAATCCTCCAAAGGTTAGTGTGCCTGAGGATTAGCAACTGTCAGTGCAAAATCCTCACGCTCCGGTTTCTGAATTGTCCGCGTGATAGTCGTCCATAATTTGTTGTTGGTTTCTGTTTTGCGCCGCAAAGGTAGGGAAAAAATGCAAGAATGAAGAATGAAAGGATGAAAAATAAACTATTTTTTTCTTCGGGTGTGTCTCTTGCGCAAGCCGTCACTCGGTCCATAACTGAAAAAATTACCTTCCGTAGAATCGATTTTTCTGCACCGGAGAGCCACTTGGTTGCAAATGGCGGGAAATTCTGACAATTCATTTAAGTCGTTGTTACTCAAACAGTTGCGCTGATTTGCGGTTTATCTGGACTTCGGCTGCTTTTCGTTTGGGGCTTAAACGGAAGGCGTTTGGGCCCCAGTTGCCCAATGAAAGGGCGGCTCTTGCAGTGCGAAAGAGTAGGTTTTGGGAAACAAGTAGACAAGTAAACGCAGTCATAACTCTCCTAGCCCCTCTTATCTTAAGAGGGGAAAAAGCAGAAAAACGCCATTTTAACATTTAGATTGACGGAAAATCCGGAGCGTTTTCGGGGGTGCTTACGCCGTTTCGTTCCACCTTTTTACGGCGAGCGTGGCCTAACATGCAGTCCGTCAGCAGCCTACGCCAACGAAAAAGGCATATACCCTTTGCCGGTATATGCCTGTCTCATTAGGTGTAAGCAGGTTGCGGGACGCTTATTTCTCCTGGTCCTTGCGGCGCAACAGGGTTTCAACGATGAAGCTGACGAGGAGTCCTGCGCCGCAGCCGAGGGCAATCATGAGCCAGTAGAACATGTGGTCGTTGCGGGGAGTGACGCCTCCGAGATGGCAGCAGGCGGCGGCGATGCCGATACCGATGAGCAGCAGGCCTGTGCGCAGAGTGGCATAGGGATCCTTCTCTTTCTTGTTCTCCTTGAGGATGGCACCAGCCGTTTCCTTGTCAATACCCTTCTCGATGAGCATTTTCCGTACATCGCGGTCGCCGTTGTTCTTCTTGATGGTCATGAGAAACACCATGACGATGGCTACGATGGGGATGAGCATGGCCAGAATGGCCGGAACATCGGAGTAAAGGAAAAGTGATGTGATCATAGCGTTGTTGTTTTTCTTATGTGTTGCTGTTTAATTGATACCTGTATTGCGGTTTTATTACACTTCTTCGATGTGCAATCTTGCAATGAATTGGTAGGCGATGCCCGCCATGACGGCGGCTCCCGTCAGCGCCGTGAGCGGCTGTTGCTCTGCCAGCTGGCTTGCGGTGAGCAGCCATCCGTAGCCGACTATCGTCACGGCCAGGCCCGCTACGATGGCGCACAGGCGGCCCCAGTGGCGCACAAGCCGGCGTCGGCGGTCACGGGCAAGGGTCTTCATCACGCAGTTCTCAATCTCGGCAAGCTGCTCCTGCCGCTCGAAGGTCTCGCGGATGAGCAGGTCGAGTTCACTGTCTGTCATTTCTTTCATGTCGGAGTCGGGCTTTGAGTCGTTCGCGGATGCGGTGAAGCTTCACCAGCACATTGCTCTGCGACAGGTTCAACAGTTGGGCTATTTCGTCGGTTTTCTTCTTTTCGTAGTAGTGCAGGCGTACTATCTGGCGGTCCTGTGGCGGCAGGTCGGCAAGGGCTTTTTCCATGTTCAGGAGCCTTTCCTCGTGCACCTGCACCTCCTCTGCCGTGGGCTCGTTCCGCCGCAGGGCACTTTCCGTCGGCTCCATCCCTGCATACCGCTGTTCCTTGGCCAGCATGCGGACGGCCAGGTGGGCGGCAATGGTCGTCAGCCAAGGCCCCAGCAGGTCGCCGCGCCAGTCGGAAAGCCGCTCGTAGGCACGGACGAATGTCTGCTGGGTGTTGTCCTTCGCCCAGTCCGTCCGGCGCAGGATGGACAGCGACTTGCCGTAGACAAGCCCGCCGTAGCGGCCCATCACCTCGGCATAGCAGCGCAACTGGCGCTGCCGGACTATCTTGTCTACGAGTTCGCGGTCGGTCATTGTCGTGCGGGTGGAATCTACTTAATAGAGCCGTTGGCGGCGGAATTATTACAGTATCGGTCAAAAAAAAGGCAGACTGCGGGTCTGCCTTTTCTTTTTTCAGTAGGTGTTACTTCACGGGAATCTCCTCCAAGGCCTTCTTCAGCAGTGCCCAGAAGGGAGCTACGGAAGGGATGTAGGCCCTTTCCGTGGTGGTGTGGGGCGACTTCATGGTGGGACCGAGGCTGACGACATCCAGGTGCGGATACTTGCCCAGGATGATGCTGCACTCCAGTCCGGCGTGGTCCACCTGAATGATGCCGTCCTCGCCGTTCAGCTCCTTGTAGACTTTCAGCAGCAGGTGCAGGATTTCAGAATCGGGATTCGGGTCCCATCCGCCATAGCTGCCGGCAGTCTCCACCTTCATTCCGGCCATCGAGAAACATCCGTCGAGCATGCGCACGATGTAGTCTTTCATGTCCTCGCGGCTGCTTCGAGCCAGCACCTTCAGCGAAGCCTGTCCGCCCTCAATGTCGATGATGGCCAGGTTGCTGCTGGTTTCCACCACATCGGGGTAGGAGGGAATCATGCGTACCACGCCGTCGTGGCAGCCATAGATGGCGTTTACCAGGTTGTCCTGAATCTCCACGGGCACTTGCTTCTGCGGAGCGGGCACCTCCTCGGCAAACATTTCCACGCCGCTTTCAATGCCCTTGAACTCGTCGGCGATGAGGGCACGCCACTCTCCCACCAGTTCTTTCACTGCCTGCACATTCTCCTTAGGCATGGTCAGCACCACTTCGGCCTTGAACGGGATGGCGTTGCGCATGTTCCCTCCGTGCCAG
This sequence comes from uncultured Prevotellaceae bacterium, assembly GCA_937877605.1. Taxonomy (GTDB): domain Bacteria; phylum Bacteroidota; class Bacteroidia; order Bacteroidales; family Bacteroidaceae; genus Prevotella. The sequence goes on from CALFJA010000057.1 coordinate 5,420, forward strand.
GAGGCCAGCCTGGCCTCGCATTCCTCAATGGCTTCGAGCACGAAACGCACCATCTGCTTGTTGGCGTTGGCTCTGCCTTCGTGTATTTCCAGACCGCTGTGTCCGCCGCGGAAACCTTTGAGTGTTACGCGCAGGGCGGCATCTTCGGGGTCGGTGTCCACCTCCTCGTAGCCGAGCGTGGCGGTAACATCAATGCCTCCGGCCGAGCCGATGACGAATTTTCCCCAGGTCTCGGAGTCCAGATTGAGCAGGATGTCGCCGTGGAGTTCGCCTGCCGGCAGGTCGTTGGCACCGTACATACCTGTTTCCTCATCGGCGGTGATGAGTGCTTCGATGGATCCGTGGCGCAGGTCTTTGGCCTCCATGATGGCCATGATGGTGGCAACGCCAAGGCCGTTGTCGGCACCCAGGGTGGTGTTACGGGCTTTTACCCAGTCGCCGTCAATCCAGGTCTCGATGGGATCGGTCTCGAAATTGTGGGTGGATTCAGGGCTCTTCTGCGGTACCATGTCCATGTGTGCCTGCAGGATGACACCCTTTCGGTTTTCCATTCCGGCTGTGGCGGGCTTGCGCATCACCACATTGCGGGCCGGATCGATGAACGCTTCCACGCCAACTTCCTTGGCAAAGTCGAGTAAGAACTGTTGAATTTTCTCCAGATGTCCGCTCGGACGGGGAATCTGTGTCAGTGAGTGGAAGTTCTTCCAGATGCACTGCGGGTTGAGGTTTTTAATGTCTGACATAGTTTATTTGGTTTTTGTGAATGATAGTCTGATTGCAGCGTAGACTCCGAGGAGTACCACCAGGAGGGTCTGCACGGTGTGGACGATGAGCACGAAGATGAGTGCTGTGGGCTCGGCAACGCCATAGAGTATGAGCATTGTCTTGATGGCGAAGTGCCAGGGGCCTGCTCCGTTGGGCGTGGGGACGATGACTGCGATGCTGCCTACGATGAAGGTGACCAGTGCGCAGTTGAGCCCGAGGCCGGCGGTGGCGTCGAAGCAGAAGAAGGTGAGGTAGTAATGCAGGAAGTAGGAGAGCCAGATGGCCAGCGTGAAGAAGGTGAAGAGGGGCTTGTTCCTTACATTCCGCAGGGAAACGATGCCTTGCCAGATGTTAGAGACGGTGGCCTTTACCTTATTATATATGGTCAGTCGGCGGAGCAGATAGTGGAGCAGGAGCAGCATGGCGAGTCCGCAGATGGCGGTGACGAGGTAGCCCGTGAGCGAGAACTGTCCGAGGAAGGTGTCGAGCCGGGTGCCGGTCTTGGCAAAGAAGGAGGTGAACACGGGTATCTGGCAGAGGAAGACGATGGCTGTGATGGCCAGTACGAGGAGCGAGTCGATGGCGCGCTCGGTAACGACGGTGCCCAGTGCCTTCGGGAAAGAGGTGCCTTCGTAGCGCTTCAATACGCCGCACCGTGCAAATTCGCCTACCCGTGGGATGACGAGCGAGAGGGCGTAGGACAGGAAAATGCTGTTGACGAGGGTGCTGTTGCGTGGGTGTTCGCCAAGCGGTTCCAGCGTCTGCCGCCACCGCCAGCCGCGGAACGCCTGCGCCAGGATGCCAAACGGGAACGATAGCAGCATCCAGGTCCAATTCATTTCATGCCACAGCACATGCTCAATGTACTGGAAATCGAAGTCGCGATACATCCAATAGAGTATGCCTCCGCAGAGAACGAAGGGCAATCCTACCTTACAGAGGTTGCTGAAAAGGCGTCGTGCAGTGTTCATGGCTAGATGCAAAGATAAGAGGTTTGCGGAAAACGGCAAAATTCTGCCTGCCTTTCTTTTTCCAATTGGAAGACGGATTTATTGACTTTGGTCAAGTAATGCGCCTTTTCCGGCATCATCATTCTTCTCAGATACGAGTGAAACGGGAAACTACCGTATCTTTGCACCGTCGGAAGACAAATAGGATAACACATTAAAAGAAAGGAAAAACAATGACGATTTTAGTATTTTCTTTGTCCGTTGTGGCAATTATGATTGCCCAGGCAGTACACATCAGTCGCCAGATAGACACCAAGTAGGAGGGCGACCTTTTTCAGACAAACATTCAATAACGAGTAAATACCGACGGCACAGGGAACAAACCCTGTGCCGTTTTCTTTTTGTCAGGACGGCTTCGTTCCGTACCGCCCTTGCAGAAGCGATTTCCCACAAATGCCGCCGCCCTTTTGGCGGACAAGATAAAAATGTGTATTTTTGCCTCATCAACCCGCAGAAATGAAACAAGTAAGGGCCAAGAAGCACCTCGGTCAGCACTTCCTGACCGATTTGGACATAGCACGGCGCATCGCCGACACGGTAGATGCATGTCCGAACCTGCCCGTCCTGGAGATAGGTCCCGGCATGGGCGTGCTCACACAGTACCTGGCAGCGAAGCAGCGGCCACTGAAGGCGGTGGAAATCGACCGCGAAAGTGTTGCGTACCTGAATGAAACATACCCTCAGTTGCGCAATAACATCATTGGAGAGGACTTCCTCCGCATGGACTTGCGCACCATTTTCGGCGGCAAACCTTTCGTGCTCACGGGCAACTACCCCTACGACATCTCGTCGCAGATATTTTTCAAGATGCTTGACAACCGCGACCTGATACCCTGCTGCACGGGAATGATACAGCGTGAGGTGGCTCTCCGCATGGCGGCGCAGCCCGGCAACAAGCAGTACGGCATCCTCTCGGTGATGGTTCAGGCCTGGTACGATGTGGAATACCTCTTCACCGTCGACGAGCATGTGTTCAATCCGCCGCCCAAGGTGAAGTCGGCCGTGATACGGATGACCCGCAACCGGACCGCCAGCCTGGGCTGCAATGAGGATTTGTTCCGCCGGCTGGTAAAGGCGGTGTTCAACCAACGGCGCAAGATGCTGCGCGTCTCGCTGCGGCAGTTGCTGCCAGATCCATCCGGGATAGACCTCTCCGGCACCGACATCGACCTTACCCTGCGTCCCGAACAGCTCACCATTGCGCAATTCGCAGCACTTACCAATGTCCTAGAACCCTATCTCTGAATGGAACAGACCTACGAAATCCTCCTGCAACAGTTCTCCGCCCTCATAGAGGGTGAACACAACAAGATGAGCGTCCTGGCCAATACGGCAGCCTTGCTGAAGCAAACCTTTCCCGAGAGATTCTTCTGGGTGGGCTTCTATCTGGTGGAAGACGGCCGTCTGGAACTGGGGCCTTTTCAGGGCACCGTGGCCTGTTACCATATCGAGAAGGGGCGCGGTGTTTGCGGCACGGCCTGGGCAGAGCGGCGCACGGTGCTGGTTCCCGATGTGGAACAGTTCCCGGGCCACATAGCCTGCTCCTCGCTCTCGCGGTCGGAGATTGTCGTTCCCCTCATCGGCGAGCAGCAGCAGGTGGCCGGCGTGTTGGATATCGACAGCACTGAAGTTGGCACCTTTAATGCCACCGACCAGCACTATCTGGAGGAAATCGCAAAAATTTTAGTGCGAGCGTTGGGCTATTGAAAATTATAACCTATCTTTGTAAAACCAAACAACCAAACAACCAAACAACTAAACAACAAAACAACCAAACGACCAAATAACCTATATGATTGATGTAAAAGCAACTCTGGCAAGTGCCGAAGAGCGCATGGAAATGGCGGCATTGTTTCTCGATGAATCGTTGAACCGCATCCGTGCAGGCCGTGCCAATGTCGCCATTCTCGATGGCGTGAGAGTGAACAGTTATGGTTCGATGGTGCCATTGAACCAAGTTGCCAATGTGTCTTGCCCCGATGCACGCACCATAGCCATCCGTCCGTGGGACAAGAAGGCCATCCGCGATATCGAGAAGGCCATCATGGACAGTGATGTCGGCATTACTCCAGAGAACAACGGCGAGGTTATCCGTCTGGGAATCCCGCAACCCACCGAGGAGCGTAGGCGCGAACTGACCAAGCAGTGCAACAAGATTGCAGAGAAGGCGAAGGTGGAAGTGCGCAATGTCCGCGGCGACATAAAGGACAAACTCAAGAAAGCCATCAAGGACGGACTGAGCGAAGACAACGAGAAAGATGCCGAGGACGAACTCCAGAAGATTCACGACAAGTTCATAAAGAAGATTGATGCCTTGCTCGAAGCCAAGAACAAGGAAATCATGACCGTATAGATTGAAGGGCTTAGTTGTAAAAAACACCGGCAGTTGGTACACCGTCAGGACTGCTGACGGACAGTTGATCGACTGCAAGATAAAGGGCAATTTCCGCTTGAAGGGCATCCGCAGCACCAATCCCGTGGCTGTGGGCGACCATGTTCAGATTATCCTGAACCAAGAGGGAACTGCCTTTATCTGTGCCATCGACGACCGGAAGAACTACATCATCCGCAAGTCGACCAACCTGTCGAAGCAAAGCCACATCATCGCTGCCAATGTCGACCAGGCCGTGCTCATCGTAACGGTGAACCATCCGGCTACCAACACCACCTTCATCGATCGCTTCCTGGCATCGGCCGAGGCCTACCGGATACCCGTCGTGCTGGTGTTCAACAAGAGTGACCTGCTCACCGGCGACGAACTGCACTACCAACAGCTCATGATGGACCTCTACCGGCACATTGGCTATGACTGTCTTGCCGTCTCGGCAAAGCAGGGTGAGGGTATCGGTGACCTTCAGCAGCGGATGGAAGGGAAGATTTCCGTGCTCAGTGGGAACAGCGGAGTGGGGAAGAGTACCCTTATCAACCGGCTCGTTCCGGGCACAAACCTCCGCACGGCGGGCATCAGCGACGCCCACGACAAGGGCATGCACACCACCACCTTCTCCGAGATGGTACCGCTGCCTGAGGGTGGCTACCTCATCGATACGCCAGGGATAAAGGGTTTCGGCACCTTCGACATGCAACCGGAGGAACTGACGGGCTACTTCAAGGAGATTTTCCTCTACTCGGCCGGATGCCGCTTCAGCAACTGCACCCATACGCACGAACCGGGATGTGCCGTGCTCGATGCCCTGGAAAAGCAACTCATTGCTCCCTCGCGCTACCAAAGTTATCTGTCGATGCTCGACGACAAGGACGAGAACAAGTACCGCGAAGCCTTCTAACGGCTTCTGCATGGATAAGCGAAGAGCCCCAGCCGTATTTGGCCGGGGCTCTTTTGTGTAGGTATGGGTGCTACTCGTTGCGCAGGCGGTAGATGATTGTCGCGCCGACGATGTTGGTCAGCAACAGCACTGCCATACCTATTATGGGCAGGATGCTGTCGCCTGCATGCTGGCTGTTGCCGTGTGACATTTCCCATGCAACCATGAAGAGCAGCCCCACCGTTTCAATGGCCATGATGCGCACCACCGTTGCGGCCACCATTGCCTGCCTGTAGTTGTGCACCTTGAGCTTTCGTCCGTATTGGCTGGTAGGGCGATAGGCTCCGGCCAGCATCAAGGCGCTGACCAGTGTGCATACAACGGCTACCACGAGCACCTCTTGTGAGAAGTGAAGAATGGCGAACACCCACAACAGCAGCACACAGATGCCGCATGTGATTTCGAGGATGGTGCCCAGAAGTGTCCTGGGAACAGTCAGACGGGAGCCTGCCTGTGTTTCGTCTTGCAGTCGGCGACGGCGCAGAAGTTGGAAAATGTTGATGCTCATGTCTCGTTTCCTTTTTCTTTTTCAGGTCTGTGCTTTGGCTTGCGGCCGCTCTTCCGCAGTGCTTCATTTATGATCCACTGCAGTTGGCCGTTGGTAGAGCGGAACTCATCGGCGGCCCATTTTTCCACGGCATCCATCATGTCGGCGTCTATCCGGAGTATGAAATTCCTTGTCTTTGCCATTTTTCGAGGTCAGTTAGGAGCTTGTGTGGTTCAGTGCCGAATGGTTTTTAATGATTCAGTGTGCCGGTGTTGACCACGGGTTGTGCGTTTTCGTCGCCGCAGAGCACCACAAGCAAGTTGCTGACCATGGCGGCCTTCTTCTCTTCGTCCAGGTCACACACTTCGTCCTGGCTGAGTTTGTTGAGTGCCAGTTTGACCATTCCGACGGCGCCTTCCACTATTTTTTCCCTTGCAGCAATGATGGCGTCGGCCTGCTGGCGTCGGAGCATCACGGCGGCGATTTCCGGTGCGTAGGCGAGATAGTTGATGCGGGCCTCGACAATTTCTATTCCGGCCATTGCCAGACGCTCGGAGAGTTTCTCCTCGAGCTGCTCGTTTATTTCGGCGGCATTGCTGCGGAGGGTCGGCTCGGTGCTGCCGGCACTGTCGTTGTCGTAGGCATACTGGCCGGCTACCTGCCGGAGGGCGGCATCACTCTGCACACGGACGAACTTCTCCAATGCGTTCATGATGCCCTTGGCACTGGTGCCTATTTCGTTCGGGTTGCGGGCCATGGTCTGGGCGTCTATATCGTACATGGCGCGGTAGGTGTCTCGCAGTCGCCAAACCAGCACCATGCCAATCATTATAGGGTTACCCTGCTTGTCGTTCACCTTGATGGGTTCTCCGTCGAAGTTGCGGGCGCGGAGCGAGAGCTTCTTGGTGGAGTAGAAGGGGTTGACCCAATAGAATCCCGTCTGGCTGAAGGTGCCGTGGTACTTGCCGAACCAGTTGAGCACACAGGACTCGTTCGGTTCAAGCCTGAGGAAGGAACAACTGCAGACGATGCTGCAAACGAGCAGCACGATTGATGCCAGGAGCATGACACCGCCAATCCAGTCCTCGTGCGCATTGAGCCGGATGATGCTGCAGACAATCAGGGCTATGGAAGCAACATAGCCCAGCAAAACGACGAACAGCATGAGAAAGCCGTTCAGAACAGTACCCTTGAATGCTAATTCTTTTGTTTCCATTGTTGTCGATTTTTATCGGGTTAAATTAAAATGATATTAAAATGATATCACAAATGTAGGCCGTTTTTCGGTAGGTTGTATCGTTTCTGTGTTACATTTAACTTTGTTTAACCATTCGGGCCGGCAGCGGTTGTGTTTCGCAGAACTTTCAGTTGTCCAGCGTTTTGCCCATCCGGCGCGAGAAAAAGGTTGAACGAATCCTTGTTACGGAATTTTCCGTTGCGCGGTGTGCAGGTCTGAAAGCGTCGGGAAAAGCTGCTTTTCCAGTCCGTTTCCGGCACAGTTGTCCGCTGTTTTGGCGGTTGCCGCCTGCAAGTGGGGCTCAGTTGCATTTCCATTTTAGCCGAAATGGTTGCTGTTTTCCACCCAGATGCAGTGCAAGAGCCGCCCAAACGCATTCCGTTTGGGCGGCTCTTGCAAAATCGCTAAATGGGAATGGATTTTAATTTATATATAACCAATTGGATAACAAGCGGTTACGGAATATTCCGCTTTTCGCCGTTTTTCCCGTCAGCCAATCACCTTCAGCCCTTAAGACTTCAAATCCGGTTTGTCTTTACCCCGTGTGCAATTCAGTTATCGGTGCTGTGGATGTTCCCGTGTTCTGTTCGAATAAATCTCCGGCAGTATGCAATAAGCAAAAAACTTTTGTATCTTTGCGGCATGATAAAGGCAGAAGACCTTCAGGGAAAGCGCATAGCCGTGCTGCTCTCGGGCGGCGTGGACAGTGCCGTCGTGGTGCATCAGTTGGCACAGATGGGGCTGCATCCCGACTGCTTCTACATAAAGATAGGTCCCGAAGAGGAGGAAGCGTGGGACTGCTCGAGCGAGGAGGACCTGGAGATGACCACTGCCGTGGCGGCGAAATACGCCTGCCGGCTGGAGGTCGTGGATTGTCATCGGGAATATTGGAATGAGGTTACGCGCTACACCATGGAGAAGGTGCGTGCCGGACTGACCCCCAACCCCGATGTGATGTGCAACAGGCTCATCAAGTTCGGAGCCTTCCACGAGAAGCGCGGGCACGACTACGACCTCATTGCCACGGGGCACTATGCCCAGACGGAAGTGATTGACGGAAGGAAGTGGCTCACGACGAGCTCCGACCCCGTGAAGGACCAGACCGACTTCCTTGCGCAAATCTACGACTGGCAGCTGCAGAAGGCACTCTTTCCCATCGGACACATGATGAAGGAAGAGGTGCGGCAGATAGCCGAGCGGGAGCGGCTGGTCAACGCCAGGCGCAAGGACTCGCAGGGCATCTGCTTCCTCGGCAAGATAAACTATAACGACTACCTCCGGCGCTATCTCGGCGAACAACCGGGCGATGTGCTGGAACTGGAAACCGGCCGCCGCATAGGCCAGCACCGCGGACTCTGGTTCCACACCATAGGTCAGCGAAAGGGACTGGGCTTCGGAGGAGGTCCGTGGTTTGTCGTAAAGAAGGACATTGAGCACAACATACTCTATGTGAGCAACGGATATGACCCGGAAACGGCCTATGCCGACACATTCTTCATCCACGACCTGCACCTGCTGACCGCCGCACCCGAAACCGAGCGGATTACCTTCAAGATACGCCACACCCCCGAATACCACCACGGAACGCTCCGCCCGATGGGCGACGGCATCTATGAGGTGCACAGCCAGGAGAAAATCCACGGCGTGGCACCCGGGCAGTTCTGCGTCATCTACGACGGGAACCACCACCGCTGCTACGGAAGCGGCGAGATAACCGTTAAACAATAGACAATAGACAATAACCATATTAATAATTAATAGAGAACCAACATGAAAAAGATTTTACTGATGTTTGCCTTGCTGCTGACGGTGTCGGCCACGCAGGCAAAGACCCGCACCGCCGTGTTCACCACCAAGCCGCAGATGCACTGCCGCAAATGTGAGAACAAGATGCAGTTCAAAATCAACCTGCTCAAGGGCGTGAAGAAGGTGGAGGCCAACTGTGTGGAACAGACCGTGGAGGTCACCTTCAACGACAAACAAATCAACGAGGAAACCCTTCTGAAGGCATTCAAGGCCTTTGGCTACGACGCCCGCCAGCTGAAAGAGGGCGAGACCGTCACCGAGAAGGAGGAACATGAGTGCAAGGAAGAAATGAAAAAGGAGGCATGACTATGATAATGACTACCACACCAACCATTGAAGGACATCCCATTCAGGAATACAAGGGCATCGTTTCGGGTGAAGTAATCATCGGAGCGAATGTATGGAAAGACTTCAAAGCATCGCTGACCGACTTCTTCGGCGGCCGAAGCGGCACCTATGAGAAGGTGCTCGTCGATGCCAAAGACCGTGCCTTGGACGAACTGCGGAAGCGAGCCGAAGCCGTAGGAGCCAACGCCGTGGTCGGCATTGACCTCGACTATGAGACCGTGGGCCAGACAAACTCCATGCTCATGGTCATGTGCAGCGGTACGGCCGTGTGTATCTGATGTTGAAAAATATGGTTTTTAATAATACACCCGGGGCTCAGACGGACAAAGTCTGAGCCCCGGGTGTGTTCAGGAAGACTCCTTCGGTAACTTATTCGGGAAAGTCCAGCGACCCTTCTTCCACCAGATAGGCATATTGATTGACCCTCCTGCTCCTGGCAAGGGCGGCTTTCAACTGCCGGAACAATTGCTCCCGTTTGCCGGTAAGCTTCCCCTGATTCAGCAACTTTGTATTGTACTTGAGCCAGTTGTGCAACTTGGCATCCTCCTTGTGGTGCTTGGACGGGCGCCGGTGGTTGGCAGCAAGGTAGTTGGCGACGGCTGCATACATCTGATGCCAATTCTCCTCGTTGGAGGAAAGAAGGGAAAGAAACTTGTCCCACAGCCCGGCAAACTGTGGCATGCTGTCGAAAACGAGATCGGCTCCGGCATCGGCGAGATCCTTCCTCTTCAGGATGCCCGTGTTCACTCCCACGGTGAAACAGCGTGCCGCCACGCCGGACTTGACACCCATGGGGGCATTCTCCACCACCACCACCTGCCAGGGGTGCTCAATGCCGAACTTTTCCATGCCGCGGAGGTACGGATCGGGATGGGGTTTACCGCGCTCCACGTCGTAGGCCGTGACAATATGGTCGCGCGAAACAAACGGAGCAAAGTCTATGCAGATGCGACTGATGAGCGGACGCTGGCCGCTTCCGGTGACTACTCCTATCTGCCAGCCCTGCGCCTGAATGTTTTTCATCAGGTCGATAACGCCCGGCATGACTTCGGCACGGGGTAACTGGGCAAACAGTTCGGCCTTCTTGTCGTACATCTCTTGTGCCTGCTGTTGTCCGATTTCCACACCCTTTTGCTGCCGGACCATCTGGATGATGGTGTCGGTACCCTTCTGCCCTTCTGTCAGATAGGCATCAATCTTCTTCATCTTCAGCCCGTACAGCGCCATGGAGCGTACCCATGCCTCGGCATGATTGGGCATGCTGTCGTACAACACCCCATCCATATCGAACAAAAACAACTGCGGCAAGAATCTGTCGAAGCCTTGCCGCAATTTATATTCTTTTACAAACGAAGTGTTCATAGATGGTTATTATTCGTTTTCCAGACGCTGGCGGATGGCCCGGCTCTCCTCTTCGTAGCCAGGTTTGTTCAGCAGTGCGAACATGTTTTTCTTGTAGGCTTCCACACCCGGCTGGTTAAACGGATTCACACCGAGCACATTTCCGCTGATGCCGCAGCCTATTTCGAAGAAGTAGAGAAGCTGGCCGATATAGTATTCGTTCAGTTCCGGCAGTGCAATGCGTATGTTTGGTACGCCGCCATCGACATGGGCAAGGCGTGTTCCGAGCTCAGCCATCTTGTTGACCTCGTCCACCCGCTTGCCGGCGAGGAAGTTCAGCCCGTCGAGATTTTCCTCGTCTTCGGGGAAGAGCAAGGTGTGCTTGGGCTGTTCGATGCTGATAACCGTCTCGAAGATGGAGCGCTCGCCCTCCTGGATCCACTGTCCCATGGAGTGAAGGTCGGTCGTAAAGTCGCACGATGCGGGGAAGATGCCCTTGTTCTCCTTGCCTTCGCTCTCGCCGTAGAGTTGCTTCCACCATTCGGCTATGTAGTGGAGTTTGGGCTGGTAGTTGACCATTATCTCTATTTTCTTGCCACCTTCGTTGTAGAGTGCGTTGCGGATGGCGGCATACTGGGCGGCGATGTTCTCGCTGAAGGGAACTTCCGGCCGCGTGGCTTTCTCCATATCGGCGGCGCCTTCCACCAGTTTGCGGATGTCGAAGCCTGCACATGCAATGGGAAGGAGTCCCACCGGCGTGAGCACTGAGAAGCGTCCGCCCACATTGTCGGGGATGATGAACGATGTGTAGCCTTCTTTGTCGGCGCAGGTGCGGGCTGCTCCGCGCTTGGCATCGGTAATAGCGACAATCACCTTGCGGGCTTCCTCCTTGCCGCGTTGCTGCTCACACTGCTTCTTCAGCAGGCGGAAGGTCAGCGCTGTCTCGGTGGTTGTTCCCGATTTGGAAATGTTTATGACGCCGAAACGCTTGCCTTTGAGGTAGTCGGTGAGCTCTTTCAGGTAGTCTTCGCCGATGTTGTTGCCGGCGAACAGTATGGTGGGGTTGTCCTTTTCGGCAACAAGCCAGGCGAAGGAGTTGCCCAGTGCCTCGATGATGGCCCTTGCTCCGAGGTAGCTTCCGCCTATACCTGCAACGACGATGGCGTCGCAATTGTCGCGAAGAGTCCTGGCGCAGGCTTCAATCTGGCCGAGAAATTCGGGCGTGATGCTGCTTGGCAGGTGCAGCCATCCGAGGAAGTCGTTACCCGGGCAGGTGCTTTCTTCCAGTGCTTTTTGGGCGTTTCTCACTTTGGGTTCATAGTTGCGGTAGGCGGCTTCGCCTACAAACGGGATGGCCTTGCTGAGGTCTAAACTGATGTTTTTCATTTTATGGTAGTTTTTTGAGGGTTTTATCGGAAACTGTCGGTGAGCAGTTTTATCTCTATCTGGGGGGATATGTGCTCATAGAGGATGTTATAGACGGCGTCGAGTATGGGCATGTTGATGTGCAGGTGTCGGTTTATTTCCTTCATGCACTTGGCACCGAAGTATCCTTCGGCAATCATTTCCATCTCAATCTGTGCCGACTTGACGCTGTAGCCCTTTCCAATCATGGTGCCGAAGGTGCGGTTGCGCGAGAAGTTGGAGTAGCCGGTGACGAGCAGGTCACCCAGATACACGCTGTCGTAGATGTTCCTTTCGATGGGATGTATGGTCTGCAGGAACCTGTTCATTTCCTGAACGGCGTTCGACATGAGTACGGCCTGGAAGTTATCGCCGTACTTCAGTCCGCTGCAGATGCCCGATGCGATGGCGTAAATGTTCTTCAAGACCGACGAGTACTCAATACCTATGACATCGCTCGACACTTTTGTCTTGATGAAACTGCTTGCTAGCACTTTGGTGAAGGCCTGTGCCTTCTGCGTGTTGGCGCATCCGATGGTGAGGTAGGAGAGTCGTTGCATGGCCACTTCCTCCGCATGGGAAGGTCCGCCGATGCAGGCAAGGTTGTCGTAGGGTATGTCGTAGACTTCGTGAAAGTACTCGGAGCACGACAGGTTCTCGTCGGGGACAATTCCCTTGATGGCTGTGACGACAAATTTGTCGCGCAGCCGTGTCTTTATTTTCTTGAGGTGGCTTTTCAGGTAGGGTGAAGGCGTGACGAAGACGAGGGTGTCGTAGGCTTCGATCATGCGGTTGATGTCGCTCGAGAAGTATATTTCGTCGATGTTGAAATGTGCGCTTCTCAGGTAGGCCGGGTTGTGCCCGAGTCGCTTGAAGTCTTCAATCCGGTCGTCGCGGCGCATGTACCAGCCGATGTGGTGGGTATGCTCGACCACGATCTTGGCTATGGCCGTTGCCCAGCTGCCGCCGCCTATGATGGCAATTTTTCCACAGTCGTACATAGTCAGTTGGCTTTATCGATCCATTCCTGCACTTGTTCCAGCGATGGGCGTTCGTAGTTGAGCTTGTATTTCTTGTTTATCTCGCCCAGTTTCTGCTGGAGTCCTTGTGCTTTTTCTTCCTTGATGTCGCTGATGAGGTTGAATCCTGCCTTGCGGAGGACATACACCCAAGGTTCAGGCACGCCCATTTCTTCCCATTCCTTGACCGAAGACTGCGGTATTTTCTTTTCCGGTTTCATTTGCGGGAAGAAGAGGACTTCCTGTATGAAGGTCTTGCCTGTCATGAGCATGACGAGCCGGTCTATTCCGATACCTATCCCGCTGGTGGGCGGCATGCCGTATTGGAGGGCGCGAAGGAAGTCCTGGTCAATTATCATTGCCTCGTCGTCGCCCTTGTCGGCCAGTCGCATCTGCTCCTTGAAGCGTTCTTCCTGGTCTATCGGGTCGTTCAGTTCGGAGTAGGCGTTGGCCAGTTCCTTGCCGTTGACCATGAGTTCGAAGCGTTCGGTAAGGCCCGGTTTGGAGCGGTGCATCTTGGTGAGGGGCGACATTTCGACGGGATAGTCGGTGATGAAGGTGGGTTGTATGAACTTGCCCTCGCAGGTTTCGCCGAATATTTCGTCTATAAGTTTGCCCTTGCCCATGGTCTCGTCCACTTCGATGCCGAGGCTCTTGGCTATTGTGCGGATTTCTTCCTCGGTCTTGCCGTTGAGGTCGTGTCCGGTCTGTTCCTTGATGGCGTCGAGGATGGGGAGCCTGCGGTAGGGGGCCTTGAACGATACCAGTTGTCCGTCAATCTCCCGTTCGGGCTTTCCGTTGACGGCGATGCAGATGCGCTCCAGCAGTTGTTCGGTGAAGGTCATCATCCAGTTGTAGTCCTTGTACTGGACATAGAGTTCCATGCAGGTGAATTCGGGGTTGTGGTTGCGGTCCATGCCCTCGTTGCGGAAGTTCTTGCCTATTTCATACACGCCCTCGAACCCGCCCACGATGAGGCGCTTCAGGTAAAGTTCGGTGGCTATTCGCATGTACATGTCCTGGTTCAATGCGTTGAAATGGGTGGTGAACGGTCGTGCCGATGCGCCTCCGGCAATCATCTGGAGGGTGGGAGTCTCCACCTCGGTGTAGCCTGCCTCGTCGAGCACTTGGCGCATGGTGCGGAGCACGGTGGCCCTTTGCAGGAATGTTTCCTTCACTCCTTCGTTCACCACGAGGTCCACATACCGCTGACGATAGCGCAACTCAGGGTCGTCGAACTTGTCGTAGGCCACACCGTCCTTGTACTTCACTATCGGCAGCGGCTTGATGCTCTTCGACAGCAGGGTGAGTTCCTGTGCATGGACGGATATCTCTCCGGTCTGTGTGCGGAATACCTGTCCCTTCACGCCCACGAAGTCGCCGATGTCGAGCAGTCGCTTGAACACGGTATTGTACAGCGTCTTGTCTTCGCCCGGGCAGAGGTCGTCGCGGGAAACATATACCTGTATGCGGCCTTTGCTGTCCTGTATCTCGGCAAACGAGGCTTTTCCCATGACGCGGCGGCTCATCATGCGGCCGGCGATACTCACTTCCTGCTGGTCGAGCGCGTCGAAGCGGTCTTTTATTTCGGTTGAATATGCTGTTACCTTGTATTCAGCGGCGGGATAAGGGTCAATGCCCAGTTGTCGGAGTTCGTCCAGACTTTGGCGGCGGACAATCTCCTGTTCGCTCAGTTCGAGTATGTTCATATCTGTGTTCTTTTGTTCATGTATCTTTGCAAAGGTATAAATAAATATTTATTTGTTCCGTAACTTTTCCCCGTTTTCTTCCGTGACCGACACACAATCTGTGTGTCAACCAGCACGGAAGGATGCTTTCCGGCGTTGATTTTTGTCAAGAATTTTTACGATTTTGGTGATTCCTTTAACATTTCTGCCGTGTTAAAAAACATGCGGTGGGTTCCGGTGCCACCCAAGCGGAGAAATGCCCGTATTCAAAACTACTGCTGACAGCCAGTAAGTTACGGGCTCTTTTCCGGCATTTTCCCGGCACTCGTTTTTCAACTGCCTAAGATTCGGGATGCAACTGCTTAGGTTTTATCCTGCAACAGAGTGGCAGTCGGAGGGTGAAAAACAGGCAGTTGAAGGGCGTTTGGGGCTTAAAAAATGTGAAAAACGTTAATTTCCACCTGTAAAAAAGTAAAAACCGAGGCGAAAGCGGCCTCGGTTTTTGTCAAGAAATCTTACTAATTTGGCGATGGCTGTCAGCCCTCTCCTTTCAGATAGTCTTCAGCTTGAAGGCCTTTTCCAGTTCTGCCAGTACCGGATTTTCAGCTTTCATCTGCTCGAAAATCTGGTCGCTGCTGAGTATTTGCTTGAGTTCCTCGGGGCGTGCCAGCCGGTACTGGAAGACAATCTCGCCGTTGTCAAGCGTCTTCACGAGGGTGGCACGGATGCGGGACTCAATTTTTTTCACCTCGTCGAGGAGGATGCTGTTGTCCACCACAAGTTCAACCGTCGGAAATTCGGTGATGACGGGGTGGATGTTCTTGAGCCTGATGGCCATGGCACGCATCTTTTCGGGCATGCGGTTGCACATGCTGCGCCATTCAAACTCCAGTTGCTCTTGTGTGAAGAGGCTTTTCCCGTCGGACATTTCCGTTTCTTCGGCCACCACGGCCGGTTCCTGTTTTGCCTGCAGCGCCCCGAAGGTCATGCCCAGGCTGGCCAGGCTGACGGTGGCAGGCGGGGTGTTGGCGGCTGCCGGTTGAGGGGTGATGGGGGAGGGATGGGGTGCTTCTTGTTTCTTGGAAACAACATGTTGAGGTGCAACTGAGGCTGCTGCACTGTCTGGCTGCACCGTCTGGGCCACCTGCGGAGCCTTTCGCGACGATGCGCGCAATATTTTTCGGAACAGGGATTTTAATCTTTTGGGGCTGCGCCCCGCGCTTTCCTCGTCGTCGGGTTGCGTGGCCTGGGCTACCTGTATGAGGGTAAGCTCCACCAGCAAGCGCTTGTTCGAGCTTTGGCGGTAGTTCAGGTCGCAGCGGTTGAGCAGCCTTATGGCCTTGTAGAGGAAGGGCGTCGGGCAGCGCAGAGCCTGGTCCTGGTATTTCTGTGCCTGCTCGGTGCCGACCTCAAGGAGCGGCAGCGTCTGCGGGTCTTTGGCCATGAGGACATTGCGTATGTGGGAGGCCAGCCCGTTGATGAGTTGCCCCGGGTCGAATCCCTGGGCGATGATGCCGTTGAGCAGCACCATGATTTCCGGCACATTGTTGTCCACGGCAAGGTTAACAATGCGGAAGTAGTTCTCGGCGTCGAGCTCGTTGAGGTCTTCCAGGGTCTTTTCGTAGGTGACATTGCCCTGACTGTAGCTCACCACCTGGTCGAAGATGGAGAGTGCGTCGCGCATGCCACCGTCGGCTTTCTGTGCTATGAATGCCAGCGCTTTGTCCTCGTAGGCAATGTTCTCCCGCTCGGCCACGCTCTTCAGGTGGTTCACGATGTCGGCCACTCCCATGCGCTCGAAGTCGTAGATCTGGCAACGCGAGAGTATGGTGGGCAGTATCTTGTGCTTCTCTGTGGTGGCAAGGATGAATATTACATAGGAAGGCGGCTCCTCAAGGGTCTTCAGGAAGGCGTTGAAGGCCTGCTGCGAAAGCATGTGCACCTCGTCGATGATGAACACCTTGTACTTGCCCAGCTGCGGAGGAATGGCCGTCTGTTCGGTCAGTTTGCGCATGTACTCCACCGAGTTGTTGCTGGCGGCGTCCAGCTCGAAGATATTGAGCGAGCGTTGCTGGTTGAATGCCTGGCAGCTTTCGCACTCGTTGCACGCCTCGCCGTCGGCAGTGGGATGCTCACAGTTGATGGCTTTGGCAAAGATACGGGCACAGGTGGTCTTGCCTACTCCCCGCGGGCCGCAGAAGAGATAGGCATGTGCCAGCTTGCCGGTCTTCACCGCATTCTTCAGCGTGGTGGTCAGCGCCGACTGTCCGACCACGCTGTCGAAGGTGGTGGGGCGGTACTTGCGCGCCGATACGATAAAATCTTGCATAGGTATGGCTGTGTTTGTAGTTGGTTTGCTGTTCAGACGGCAAATTTAAGTAAAATGGTTGGGACGGCAAAGCCCGCTCCTGATTTTTTTGCCGGAGCCGACCCATGGAAGTCATACCCATCCGGAGCAGTCTCCCCTGTGCAAATTTCCGGTCGAAATACTAAATAAATTTAATTGTGGCGTGCTTCTGCCGGGTTATTGTCGGTTTTTTCTTATCTTCGCAGTCCCAACTCCTGAAAGAGATGAAAATCCAGACCAAGACCATCATTCAGTTCATCAGCCACTACAAATACCTCATCGTTGTAGCGATAGGGCTGCTGCTTGTCGGTGTCGTTGACGAGTACAGCGTGGTCCGTATGCTGAAATACAACGGACAAATCAACCAGTTGGAAGGGGAGATAGAGAAGTACAACAAGCTGGACAAGGCAGCCTCCGACCAACTGCAGGAACTCCGCCGGAACCCGAAGGCCATTGAGAAGATTGCCCGTGAGCGCTACTTCATGAAGGCCGACGACGAAGACATCTATGTAATAACCAGCGATAAGGACCTAGAAAGCCAATCCAATGCGAAAACTGAATAGAACACAATCCGTGATATACCTTCTGGGCGGTCTCCTCATGGTAGTCGGCGCCGGCTGTTTCACCTTCCTTTTTCATCAACCATTCATGTGCTGGGTATACCTCCTGGGCGCACTGATGTTCACCATCGTACAGTCCATGCAGCTCTATGAGGGGAAGGACATCACCATCCGCCGCCTGAAGCACATACAGGGACTTGGCAACCTCTGCTTCGTACTGGCCGGACTGCTCATGATAGACCATGTGTCCCACTTCCTGCTGCCCCTCTTCCGCAACGCAGAAGGCACCGGACTCTACAACTATCAGACCTATATCGTCAACAAGTGGGTCGTACTCCTGCTCATAGGTGCCCTGCTACAGATGTACACCATGCACCGGCTGGACTACGAACTCAGGAAAGGCACTGACAAATCAAAAAATACTTAAAAAAGAATACTTACTCTTAAATAGCCTTAACACATGGCAGTGCTTTAGGAATATGTATTTACCTTTGCTCTGCAAAAACAGAAAACGCATGAAAAGAATCCTCTACCTCTTCATAACATCCCTTGTCTTGGCCTCCTGCGGAGAGAAATTCTCCATCGAAGGCACCTCCAATGTGTCGCTGCTCGACGGCCGCATGCTCTACCTTGAAGTGCTGGACGGCACCGAACTCAAGCGCATCGACTCGTGCGAAGTGGTTCACGGGAAGTTCCAGTTCGGCGGAAACTTCGACACCATCCGCCTGGCCAACATCGCAATGGACGACGAAAGCGTCATGCCTCTCATCCTTGAAAGTGGCAAGATAACCGTAAAACTCGACAATACCGGCCAGAGCGTCAGCGGCTCGGAACTGAATGAACAGCTCACACAGTTCCTTACACGCTACAACCAGTTGAAAAACCAGCAGATGGAACTGCTTCACAAGCATGACAGAGCCATCATGGACGGGCTCGACATGGACCAGGTGGTGAAGGAACTCAACGAAGAAGCAGTCAAACTGGACGATGAAGAGGACAAGTTTCTCCTCAGTTTCGTCACCCAGAACTTTGATAACATACTGGGACCGGCCGTTTTCTTCATGCTCACCGCCACTTACCAGTACCCCATGCTCACCCCATGGATTGAGGATGTGATGAGCAAAGCCACGCCGAAATTCAAGAACGACCCCTATGTCAAGGACTTCTACAGTAAGGCAAAGGAAAACGAAGAAATCATGAACGGCCTGAAGGATGTCAACACCGAGGCCATTCAGCCGGTGCAGGTGCCCGACGACACACCTCCGCATACCCTCCCCACTATGACCACGCCCAACGAAATGGCATCACCGGCAAAGGCAAAGTAGCTGGAAACAATCCGACCAACATAACCCGAAACCCCACATGAAACCAAGCGACAGCATTGTCATCATCCCCACTTACAACGAGAAAGAGAACATAGAAAAAATCATCCGTGCCATCTTCTCGCTTGAAAAGAGTTTCCACATCCTGGTCGTCGACGACGGGAGTCCCGATGGAACGGCCGATATTGTACACCGTTTGATGGACGGAGAGTTTGCCGGACAGCTGTTCATCATGGAGCGTTCGGGCAAACTGGGGCTGGGAACGGCCTACATAGCAGGCTTCCGCTGGGCACTGGAGCATGACTACGGGTATGTGTTCGAGATGGATGCCGACTTCAGCCACGACCCGAACGACCTGCCACGCCTCTACGCTGCCTGTGCCGATGAAGGCTACGATGTGGCTATCGGCTCGAGATATGTGAGCGGAGTGAATGTGGTTAACTGGCCGATTGGACGCGTGCTGATGAGCTATTTCGCCTCGAAGTATGTACGGTTCATAACCGGATTCAGCGTGCATGACACCACAGCGGGGTTCAAATGCTACAAACGCCGGGTGCTGGAGACCATCGAACTCGACAAGATACAGTTCAAGGGCTATGCCTTCCAGATTGAAATGAAGTACACCGCCCATAAAATCGGCTTCAAGATCAAGGAGGTTCCCGTGGTGTTTGTCAACCGGCGGGAAGGCACCAGCAAGATGAGCGGCGGCATTTTCGGCGAGGCTTTCTTCGGCGTTATGCGGCTGAGATGGGACGGTTGGTTCCGAAAGTATCCGCCAATGCCACAGGCATAGGAAACAGGCACCCACCTGCAATCACCATACGAGCCTGTTCCGACAGTGGGACAGGCTTCTTTCTTTATAACAAAGGTCCCTCTGCTGCGACAGCAAAGCCACGGGGCCGACTGACGAACCTATGGGAATTGACGACTTGAAGCAACTCTATGCTGCTTCGCTACAGGCAAAGACACTCCACAAGTTACTGGAAAATAAGCGTGAGCGAGACATTTTCCTGCAGGGACTATTGGCATCTGCCACGCCATTGCTCTTCTCTTCAGTGGCAGAAAACCTCCATAACCATTTGCTTTTTTTGCTGGACGATGCCGAGCAAGCGTCCTATTTCTACCACGACTTGATGCAACTTCTGGGGCAGGAGCGTGTTTTTTTCTTTCCCGGCAGCTACCGTCGCGCCCCGAAGTACGGTCAGCGCGATGTTGCCAACGAGGTGTTGCGCACCGAGTTGCTGGCACATCTGTCTGCTCGTCCGGACCAACCCGTGGTCATTGTCTCGTATCCAGAGGCCGTGGCTGAGTTGGTATTGCCCACCGCAGCGGTAAAAGAGCAGACCTTTGCACTCACCGTCGGGCAGGAGATTGGGCAGAAAGAGGTGGAAGAATGCCTGCAGGACTTCGGATTTACGCTGGTCGACTATGTCTACGAACCAGGACAGTATGCCATCCGAGGAAGCCTGATCGATGTGTTTTCCTATGCCTCGGAGTGGCCGTTCCGCATCGATTTCTTCGACCGTGAGATAGATACCATCCGCACTTTTGAACTGCAAAGCCAGTTGTCGAGGGAGAAAAAGGACGCTGTCGAGATTGTTTCAGCTCTCAGCCTGCAGGGCGGGAAAAAGATTTCTTTCTTCCGTTTCCTTCCGGAGAACACCATTCTTGTATACAAGGATGCCGACTATCTCCGCGCGGTAGTGGCCCGGACCTACACTGACGGCTTCCTGCCGCAGGTGGTGCAGGAACTGGTTGGCCAGCAGGGAGAGGAGCATCGTTCGGAGATAGCCTGGCAGTTCGACCGCAAGGAGCAGCTGCTCAGTGTGGAGGACTATGATGCCGACACTGCCTCTTTCCGGAAAGTCCACATTGGGAACCGGTTGCCGTCGGATCATTCGGCCGCCATGTCGTTCAGCATTTCCGCGCAGCCGCTCTTTCACAAGAACTTCACGCTGCTCAGTCAGACCCTTTCCGACTATCTGCTGAAAGGCTACCGGCTCTATATCCTGGCCGAGAATCCCAAGCAGCACCAGCGTCTCCGCGACATTTTCGAGGAGCAGCAACTCTCCGTGCGGGTCGTTCCCGAGCAGGAAATAACCTTCACCGCCGTGGAGAAGACCCTCCACGAGGGATTCGTCGACCACACGCTGAAGTGCTGTTTCTTTACCGACCATCAGATATTCGACCGCTTCCACAAGTACAACCTGCGCTCCGATGTGGCCCGTGCGGGCAAGATGGCGCTCTCGATGAAGGAGTTGCACGAGTTGGAAGTGGGCGACTACCTGGTTCATATAGACTTCGGCGTGGGCAAGTTTGGCGGACTGGTCAGGGTGCCGACAAGGAATTCCTACCAGGAAGTAATCCGCATTATCTACCAGCGCGGTGATATTGTCGATGTGTCCATTCATTCGCTCTACAAAATCAGCAAGTACCGCAATGGCGATACCGGTGAGCCGCCCCGCCTGTCAACTCTGGGCACCGGTGCATGGGACCGTCTCAAGGAGCGCACCAAGAAGCGCATTAAGGACATCGCCCGCGATTTGATACGGTTGTATGCCCGCCAACGCCGTGAAAAAGGTTTTGCTTTTTCGCCCGACACCTATATGCAGCACGAACTGGAGGCCTCATTCATGTATGAGGACACGCCCGACCAGTTGACTGCCACACGCGATGTGAAGGCCGACATGGAGAGCACCCGGCCGATGGACAGGCTGGTCTGCGGCGATGTGGGCTTTGGAAAGACCGAAGTGGCGGTGCGTGCCGCCTTCAAGGCTGCCTGCGATTCGAAGCAAGTGGCCGTCCTGGTGCCCACCACTGTGCTGGCGTTCCAGCACTACCAGACCTTCCGTGAGCGATTGAAGGACTTCCCCGTACGGGTCGACTATCTAAGTCGCGCCCGCAGTGCAAAGGACACGAAGGCCCTGCTTGCCGACCTTCAGACCGGAAGAATCGACATTCTCGTGGGTACGCACAAACTGATTGGCAAGCAGGTGAAGTGGAAGAACCTCGGCCTGCTCATTGTGGACGAGGAACAGAAGTTCGGCGTGGCGGTGAAGGAGAAACTCCGCATGATGAAGGCCAATGTGGACACGCTCACCATGACGGCTACACCCATACCGCGTACATTGCAGTTTTCGCTCATGGGTGCCCGCGACATGAGTGTCATCCGCACGGCACCCGCCAACCGATACCCCATCTACACCGAACTGTCCACGCTGAACAGCGGCATCGTCATCGACGCCATCAACTTCGAGATGAGCCGCAACGGACAAGTGTTCTTCGTCAATTCGCGCATCAACAACCTCTATGAGATGGCACACATGGTGCAGAAACACATCCCGGACTGCCGCATTGCCGTCGGACACGGACAGATGCCGCCCGACGAACTGGAGAGAATCGTCCTGGGATTCATCAATTACGACTACGATGTATTGCTCTCCACCACCATTGTCGAAAACGGAATAGACATTCCCAATGCCAATACCATCATCATCAACGACGCCCACAAGTTCGGCCTGAGCGACCTTCACCAGATGCGCGGCCGTGTGGGGCGCTCCAACCGCAAGGCTTTCTGCTACCTGCTGGCACCG
Organism: uncultured Prevotellaceae bacterium; assembly: GCA_937877605.1. Lineage (GTDB taxonomy): Bacteria > Bacteroidota > Bacteroidia > Bacteroidales > Bacteroidaceae > Prevotella. The sequence goes on from CALFJA010000057.1 coordinate 27,673, forward strand.
CCCAAGAGCGTGCTAACCCCTGAGGCACGCCGCCGGCTGGAGGCCTTGGAGAACTTTTCCGAACTGGGCAGCGGTTTCAGCCTGGCCATGCAGGACCTCGACATCCGCGGTGCCGGCAACCTGCTGGGGGCAGAACAGAGCGGATTCATGGAGGACATGGGTTACGAGATGTACGAGAAAATCCTGAAGCAGGCCATGACCGAACTGCACAACGAGGAGCATATCGTTACGGCGGAGACGGCATCGGCCGGCAAAGGGAGCACCTCCGGCCAAATGTTTGTCGATGACTGCACCGTGGAAAGCGACTTGGAAATGTATTTCCCCGACACCTATGTGCCCACATCCAGCGAGCGCATGCTGCTCTACCGCGAACTGGAGACCATCCAGACGGCTGCCGACCTGGAACAGTACCGCCGGCGCCTGATGGACCGCTTCGGCCAATTGCCGCCACAGGCGGAGGAACTGTTGCAGGTGGTTGTGCTGCGTCGCGTCGGCAAGCGGCTGGGATGCGAGAAGATAACGCTGCGACAAGGGCGCATGACCCTGCAACTCGTGAGCAACGAGAAGAGCCCGTACTATCAGAGCGACACCTTCGGACGGCTGCTGAACTATGCTGCCGCAAACTACCGCCGCTGCCAGATAAAGGAGGTGAAGGGCCGCCGCGTGATGCACATTGAGCAGGTGCTCACCACCGAACAGGCCGTGGCCGCCTTGCGGAAGATTGAAGATCGATAAAAAATCTTTACATTTTCCGAAAGTGTGCAATGCCTTTTCCAGCTCAGGAAAGGGAACAAAAAAGGGTAAACGACTCCAATCGCTTACCCTTTTTCGTATCCGTATGTTTCGTTTAGGCCTTACTTGTAAGGCTGTTTTGCCGTTTTCACCATCTGTTTTCCGTCCGGTCGTGCGGCGGATGAGCCCCGGTTACATTCCGTTTGAGCCCCAAACGGAAAACAACAGAAACATGATTTTCTTTTGATTCTCTTTAATCCGTTGTCTGTCAGCAGGTTGCGGAATTGTCGAAAATTGGCGTTTTTTTCAGGCAAATGGTGTCGTGCTGGCAAAAACCGGCGGAAATCGATGGGAAAAATCGCAGTGTGCAGTAAATTATTTTGACAAATGGTTAATCAAAACTGTAGTTCACCAAGTCGCCGTCCAGATACTGGTCGTAGGCCGACATGTCAATGAGTCCGTGTCCGCTCAGGTTGAACAGGATGACTTTTTCCTCGCCGGTCTCCTTGCATTTCTGTGCCTCCCGGATGGTAGCCGCAATGGCGTGCGACGATTCTGGTGCGGGAATGATGCCTTCGGTGCGTGCGAAGAGCATGGCGGCTTCGAAAGTTTCCAGTTGCGGGATGTCCACGCCCTGCATCAGACCGTCCTTGAGGAGTTGCGAGACAATCATGCCTGCCCCGTGGTAGCGCAGTCCGCCGGCATGGATATTGGCAGGCTTGAACTTGTGTCCCAGCGTGTACATGGGCAGCAGGGGAGTGTAGCCCGCCTCGTCGCCGAAGTCGTATTCGAAGTGTCCCTTGGTCAGTTTCGGGCAAGCATCCGGCTCGGCAGCGTAGAACTTAGTCTGCTTGCCGTCCAGAATGTTGTGGCGCATGAAGGGGAATGCCAGTCCGCCGAAGTTGCTGCCTCCGCCGAAACAGGCAATCACCACATCGGGATACTCGCCAGCCATAGCCATCTGCTTCTCTGCCTCCAGGCCGATGATGGTCTGGTGGAGCGACACATGATTCAGCACGGAGCCGAGCGTGTATTTACAGTGCGGCGTGGTGGTGGCCAGTTCAAGCGCCTCGCTAATGGCAGTGCCGAGCGAACCCGGATGGGTGGGGTCGATGGTGATGATGTCCTTGCCGGCACGGGTGGACATGGAGGGCGAACCTGTCACGGCAGCGCCGAATGTGCGCATGATGCTCGAGCGGTAGGGCTTCTGCTGCATGGAAATCTTCACCTGATAGACGGCAGCATTCAGGCCGAACACGCTGGCGGCATAGCTCAGCGCCGCACCCCACTGGCCTGCACCTGTCTCGGTGGTGACATTCTCGGTGCCCTCAGCCTTGGCGTAATAGCATTGTGCCAGCGCTGAGTTAATCTTGTGGGAGCCCAGCGGATTGACACTCTCGTTCTTGAAGTAGATGTGCGCCGGTGTCTGGAGGGCTTCCTCCAGGGCATAGGCGCGTACCAGCGGTGTGGAGCGATAGAAGGTGTACTTGTTCAAAACCTCCTCGGGAATGGGTATCCAGGCATCTGTCGTGTTCAATTCCTGGCGGCAACATTCCAGTGGAAAGATGTGGGCCAGGTCTTCAACGCCGACGGGCTGGTGGTTCTGAGGATTCAACGGGGGCAATGGCTTGTTAGGCATATCGGCCTGAATGTTGTACCATTGCGTGGGCAATTCATGCTCCTGAAGGATAAATTTTTTCTGTTTCATACGCTTGATAGTTTGTACTGGTATTACTGCAGGCAAATTTACGCATTTCTATACAAACCAAACAAACTTTTTGAATAAAAAGAACGAAAAAACGAATATTTTGGGCTTAAATTTTAGAATAATAGCATAATTATGCAATTTTATATATGCGCTGGCCGAAAAAGGCATTCGTTGCTGCTTTGCCTGTGTGGAGGATTTTTCCTATTTTTGCCGCACTTATGCTTTTCATAGTCGTCATCCTGACCTATTTCGGGCTTCTCATGCTGTTCAGCCGGCTGACATCCCGCCGCGCAAACAACGAGTCGTTCTTCCGCGGTGACCGCCGTTCGAGGTGGTACATGGTAGCATTCGGCATGGTGGGAGCCTCTATCTCGGGCGTAACCTATGTCAGTGTGCCCGGAATGGTGCTCTTTTCCGATATGACCTACCTGCAGATGTGTCTCGGATTCATTGTGGGCTACATCCTGGTGGCATTTGTCCTGCTGCCCGTCTATTACCGGTTGAACCTCACCACCATCTATTCCTATCTGCTGCCGCGCTTCGGAAGGCGTTCGTACAAGACGGGCTCGCTCTTCTTCATCCTCTCAAAGTTGGTGGGAGCGTCCATCCGTTTCTACATAGCAGCCTTCCTGCTGCATCGCTATATAGCAGGAGCAGTGGACCTGCCGTTCTGGATTACGGTGCTGACAATGGTGGGGCTGATTTGGCTCTACACCCGTCGCGGCGGCATCCGAACGCTGGTGAGCACCGATGTGGTGCAGACCGTGGTGATGTTTTCCTCGCTGCTGCTCATCATCTATGTGGTGATGCAACAACTGGGGCTGGACTTCACAGGTGCGGTAAAGGCCATCGCCGGCGACAGCCACAGCCGCATATTTGTGTTCGATGACTGGTTCTCAAGGCAGAATTTCTGGAAACAGTTCCTCAGCGGAGTCTTCGTGGTGATTGTCATGACGGGTCTGGACCAGGACATGATGCAGAAAAACCTGACCTGCAAGACCCTTACGGATGCGCAGAAGGATATGTGTACCTATGGCGTGGCGTTCGTTCCCGCCAACCTGCTGTTCCTTTCGCTGGGCGTCCTGCTGGTGCTGCTGACGCAAAAACTGGGTGGACAGTTGCCGGCTGTTGCCGATGAACTCTTGCCAATGTATGCAGCCAGTGGACAACTGGGGCAGGGTGCCATGCTGCTTTTCCTGCTGGGAATACTCTCGTCGGCCTTTTCCAGTGCCGATTCGGCCATGACGGCATTGACCACCACCGCCTGCGTGGACATCTTCGAATGTCCTGCCGATGAGCGGCTGCGCCACCGCGTGCATATAGGCATGGCCGTGCTGTTTGCCCTGTTCATGCTGATTTTTCATGCCTATGGCTCCGCCAGCGTGATTGATGCCATCTATACCATCTGCGGCTACACCTACGGACCGCTGCTGGGACTGTTTGCCTATGGGCTGTTCACACGGTGGTGCGTCTGCGACCGTGCCGTACCCTATGTCTGCCTTCTGTCGCCCTTGTCGGCATGGGGTGTCAGTTGGGTGGCTTTACACTGCTGGGGCTACCGCTTCGGCTACGAACTGCTGTTGCTGAACGGCATACTTACTTTTGCAGGGCTGTGGATTTCCAGCGCGTTTGCCCGGAAGGTTAGGGAAGAATAGACCGCACACAGGGAGCAGAGAAACGAAAAGAGCCCCTTTCCGCTTGACGGAAGAGGCTCTTTTTCATTTGTATGATATGGTAAGTCCTACCTGAGATTATGCTCGGTGAGGTATCTCTCTGCCTCGAGGGCCGCCTTGCAGCCGCTTCCGGCAGCCACGATGGCCTGCCGATAGTGCGGGTCGGCGCAGTCGCCGGCGGCAAACACTCCTTCGATGTTGGTCTTCGGGGTTCCGTCTACGGTGCGGAGATAGCCCACTTCGTCCATGTCGAGTTGCCCACGGAAGAGGTCGGTGTTGGGCTTGTGCCCAATGGCAAGGAAGAAACCGTCGATGGGGAGGTCGTACCGTTCCTCTTCGGGGGTGTCCTTTTTCCTTACCAGATGGGCGCCTTCCACGCCGTTCTCGCCATAGAGGCCGAGGGTGTTGTGCTCGAAGAGTATCTCAATCTTCTCGTTTTGGTCCACTCTTTGCTTCATGACATCGCTTGCGCGGAGGTAGTCTTTGCGCACTATCATGTAGACTTTCCGGCAGAGCGATGCCAGGTAGAGTGCTTCTTCGCAGGCAGTGTCGCCTCCCCCCACCACGGCAACCGTCTTGTTGCGGTAGAAGAAGCCGTCGCAGGTGGCACAGGCACTGACTCCCTGCCCGTTGTATTTCTCTTCGTCGGCAAGCCCAAGGTACTTGGCCGAGGCTCCCGTGGCAATTATTACGGTGTCGGCGGTGATTTCCTCGCCGTCGTCGGCCTTGAAACGGAAGGGACGCTCGGACAGGTTGGCCTCCAGGACGGTGCCCATGCGTATGTCGGCACCGAAACGCTGAGCCTGCTCGTAGAGTTCCATCATCATCTGGTTGCCGTCAACCCCCTGTGGATAACCAGGAAAGTTCTCGACAATGGTGGTCTGTGTGAGCTGGCCGCCCATCTGCATTCCGCAGTATTCTATGGGCTGGAGGTTGGCTCTTCCGGCATAGATGGCGGCAGTGTAGCCTGCCGGGCCGCTGCCGATGATGAGACATTTTGTGTGCGTCATGGCCATCTTATTCGTGAAGGAGTTTCTCTATCTGGGCCTTGACTTCCTCGAAGGGTGCAGTCGGTTCGAAGCGGGCGACGACGCGGCCCTGCTTGTTGATGAGGAATTTGGTGAAGTTCCATTTGATGTCAGGCTTCTGCTGGTAGTCGGGATCTTCCTTGGAGAGCATGTCGTCGAGGATGTGTGCAATAGGGTGTTCCATGTTCCAGCCGGCAAAGCCCTTCTCTTCCTTGAGATAGGCGAACAGCGGATCGGCATCGGGATCGTTCACCTTGATTTTCTTGAAACGCGGGAACTCCGTTCCGTAGTTGAGCTTGCAGAACTCGTGTATGCTCTCGTCGGTGCCGGGAGCCTGCTGCCCAAATTGGTTGCAGGGGAAGTCGAGAATGCAGAATCCTTGCTGACGGTAAGCTGCGTAGAGTTTTTCGAGTTCTTCATACTGTGGGGTGAATCCGCAACGGGTGGCCGTGTTCACAATGAGCAGCACTTCGTTGGAATACTCGCGCAGCGATACATCTTTGCCTTTGCGGTCCTTGACGGTGAAATCGTAAATGGTTTTCATCTGTTGAATGGGTTTTATGGGTTTTATGTTGTTTGGTTTCATTTTGCTTCTATTTGCAAATATAAGTTTTTTTCGGCATAAGTTGTGCTTTCGTCCTACTTTTTTAGTCTTTGTTGGGAAATACCCCGAAGTTGTAGGGGTATCCCTATGTGGTTTTATGGATTTTGGCTTGCAGTATAGAAGGAAAGATATTACATTTGCGGTAGAGTTTCGGGAAAGAACCTGTAAATGTCAAACACTTAAAAATAAACTAAGAAATGAAAAAGTTTTACTCTACAATCAGTATGCTCCTGTTGGGCTTGATGGCCTTCACCATGAGCAGTTGCGACGACGACACCGATATCGCCCTTTCGCTGGAGGGCACTTGGCGTGGCAACATGTATGTGCAGCACGAGTATAGTGGTAACTACTACGAATCCATCTACTCCGTAATTGATTTTGCCGGCGATCCCTATCACTGGACTTCCGGCTCCGGCTACTGGATTGACTACTACTCTTCATCGCCATGGGGACGCGACTATGTAGCCAACCATATTGACTGGAAAGTGCGCAATCAGGTGATTTATATTTACTTCCGGGAAGAAGGTTCCTCGATAGAAATCTGGGACTACCGCCTGACCAACCACCATTTCACTGGCGTGATAAGAGACGGAAACAACCGTGTAGAGTTTGACCTGACACACACCTCTTCGCGTGACTGGGATGACTATTACTACTACGATTCCTACTATGCTCCTCAACGCAGCATCAGCAAGGATGGAGCCAATGCAGTACAGGACAGACCCGTAAGAAGTTTCCGCACCAAATAAATAAACAGAGAGCCGCCCATCGGACGGATGGGCGGCTCTCTCATGTATCGGGGGCATTCATTCCTGTGCGCCTGTACCTTATATAATATATAAAGGAAAGTCCCTTGCAGTGTAACAGGGGACTTTCTTGTGTGTCAGTTGTATCCGAACGATTTGGCAACATTCTCCGCCGATACGCTCTCTATGGCGTTTTCTATCTCGTCGGGGAGGTTGCAGAAGAAGTCAAGGCCGGTGAGTTTCTCCAGTTGGTCAATGTTGACAACATACTTCTTCAGTGCTGCATCGTCGCTGGACTTGTGTTCAATCCAGAAACCCAGGGCCTTGTAGCCGGAGGAATTCTTGCAAAGCACAGCCTTCCAGAAGTACTTGGGTATAGGGATACGGTTGTTCTTAGATGTGGAACCGAGGTAGCCCAGGACATATTCGTCCTTCTGATAGGAACCTCCGGTCACTACATAGAGCGTGTCGCGGAAGCGGTCGACATTCCATTTGCGGACAGCAGCCTCCATATTGGCCCATACCTTGGCGTTGAAACCGTTGACCTGCGGCAACATATTGCTCAGGCTGAAAGTCTGCACATTAGCCTGTTTTGAGGAAAGACGATCGGCAGAGGGAATCATGTGACCGTGATCGTAGCCCGAGTTCCAGAAAGGATCGTCCTCGTTGGTAAGCCTATAGGATGATGGTATGTCGGTATCTTCTGGGTATTGGTAGTATTCTCCTATGGAAGGGTCGTTGTACCAGCGGGCTACATTTGCCAGATTGTTGCTCTTGTACATCTTGTAGCAGACATAGCGTGGCAACTTGTATTGGTCGTCGTAGCCGATGCAGTAGTTTACACCGTCCTTATAGTGACTCACATCGGTAGCATCGGTAATCCTCTTGACTACGATGCGCTCGTTGGTTTTGTGGGGAAACTCCAGTCCCGCAAGTACAGGTTCGGCACTTGCGTTGTTGCGGTTGGTGTTGAGTGAAACTCCGCCAGCGACATCATCGTCGCTTCCGCCGCCGCAACTGAACAGTGTGGCTGTGCAGACGGAAAGTAGCAATAGTTTGAAAAGGTGCTTCATTGGGGTATAGGTTTGTAGTGTAAAGGAAGAAGTGCGTTCAAGCGCATATGCAACTACGCTTGAACGCACTTCTGTGTGGGTGTTATTGGATGAAGTATCTTATTTCTTAATCTTACCGTAGCGGTTCATGAAACGATCAACACGGCCGGCTGTGTCGACCAGCGTACTCTTACCTGTGTAGAACGGGTGAGAGGTGTTGGAGATTTCTACTTTTACCAATGGGTAAGTTTCACCTTCAAATTCCACGGTCTCGTTTGTTTTGCATGTGGACTTTGTAAGGAACATATCACCGTTGGACATGTCTTTGAACACGACGGGGCGATAGTTGTCTGGATGGATACCTTTTTTCATTTCTTTATTGATTAATAATGTTATTGATTTCCCAAATACTTGTGGGGTGCAAAGTTATGGAAAACTTCGCACCCCACCAAATTATTTAGAGATTTTTTAAGCTAACACTTAATTAGGATACCAAACAGTAATCTTGTCGATACGAAGCTGGGTACCGCCAGAAGCTGCAGTGTGCTCGTTCACGATAATCAGGTTGTTGCCATCAACTTCTCCGTACGCCGTATCATTTCCTAAATACTTGGTTGTCTGTCCATTGTTGGTAAACTGGGTACAGTGGAGAACAACTTTAGATACAGGTGTGTCGGTAGGTTGTATGGTCAGCGTATTCTTGGCATACATACGGAACTCATTGAAGTCACCGGTTGCCCAATACTTTGGAGTAGTGGTACCACCGCCTTGTGCAAAGATAAACTTCAGTTCATTTGGCATCTCAACAACGGGATTTGCGGCCTGGTGTGCCAATCCGTTCTGGTTGATGATTTGGCCGTCAACGATGTCGGCCTCATAATATGCCAGGGCATCCATTCCTTCAACGGTGAAGGTTACGGTCATAGCATCTTCATCAACGGTTCTGGTTACGGTGTACTGGTCTGGATTAACTGGGTCGTCACCACCAGGTTCGTCGCCGCCGCCACTTTGGTCGATGGATACAATGTAGTTGCCCTTGGCCATTTCAGGAGTAGCTTCTCCATTCTTTACATATTTCTGCAACTGACCGTAGATAACAACGGTGTAGCCAACCTGATAGTTAGGAGCTGCCTCAAACTGGGCGTTGTTCAGGTCGTTGCCGGCATAGATGTACAGTTCATTGTCGCGTGTGCCGGTGTCAGAAATGTAGTAGTTGCAGTTCTTGTAGTTGCTGTAGTATTGGAAGTTAGAAGAAATCTTACCCTTTACATAAACTTTACCTTCGGCGTAACCACCTTCATCACCTATGGCGTTGATGATTTCCAAAGCCTCTGCCACGGTGTAAGGATCGTCAGCCGACATACCATGACCGGTTGATGGCTCGTCACCGCCACTTTGACCTTCGGTGATGGAAACAATGTAGTTGCCACGAGCCAATTCAGGAGTAACAGTGCCATCCTTTACATACTTCTGGAGTTTACCGAAGATAACGACATCGCTACCTTGCTTATATGTACGCGTAGCAGTAAAATCGGTATTGTTCAGGTCTTTTCCGTTGTATACTTGGATGGTATTGCTGCTTGAGCCATCGTCAGAGATGTAGTAGTTGCACTGTCCGTACTGAGAATTGAAGTACCATGTTGAAGCATCGGCAGTCAGTTTACCCTTTACATATACTTCGGAAGCGGTAGTCGCGTTATCGTCCAAGCCGTTGATGATATCGATAGCTTCTGCTACGGTGTAGGGATTGTCAGCCGTACCCTTTTCGCCAGGAGTCGGATCGTCGGGGGTAGTGCCGCCGCCCTGGTCACCTTCGGTTTCGCCATTGGTGAAGAGGAATGGCTTGTAGCGAGAGTTGCTGTCTGAGTCATAGGCACCGTAAGAACTGTACTGTCCGTCGTACATGATGGTCTTGCCTTTGTCCTTGTTGGTAATGTTGACAGTGCCGTTCTCGTTGAAACTGATGGTCCATACATAGCATCCCTCGGCGTCAGACATATCGTCCGAGCGGTTGAAGCTGTTGTAGGTACCCTTCATGTACATGTACTTGCCATCGGCATCCTGAATAGTGTAGCCACCGTCGACAGCCGTGAAGACGAACTTCTGGTTGTCGGATACATAGATGACATTCGCGTCGTCATACTCATAGGAAGTCTTCTGCAGGTAACCATAGTTGGAGGTCAGTGCAGTGGCAACTTCGTAGTGCGAAACTTGTTCAGCGGCACCGATAGCATAGGTTTGTCCGCTTACAATGCCGGAAGCCTTCTTGAATTCAGCAGATTCGTCGTCGCCTCCACCGGGCTCAGTGTATTCACCTTCCATGCAGAGGAAGTTCTTCACTTCCCATGTTGAGGCGTTCTGAGTGGTACTTTCATAAACAAAAGCAAATACGATACCGTCAACCAGCATTTCTTCAGTCAGGTTTGCGCCGGTCTGCTCGAAGTTGTAGTTGCCACCGGAGTGGTCGCCAGAGCCGTAGCTGAAGTCGATGCGTGTCCAGGTAGCAGTCGAAGGAGCGTTTCCTTGCTCATAATCGGTACTGTACATGAGCACATGGTGGTTGAAGATTTCCTGAGTGCGCTCGTAAGCAATAGCGTGGTCGAACGAAACGCGTACTTTCTCAGCCTTGCTCAGGTCGAGTGTCGGAGAAACGAGCCATGCTGTACCGGCATGGTTTACGCGTTGTGAAGAACCTTCGGGTGCCCAGCTTCCAGAGCAAACGGCACTGCTGTAAGCGTTTGTCCAGTTCAGCCCGTCTTCGCCTTCTGTGACATAGGAAGTCCAGGGAGAGAGCGAATTGGCAAATGATGTGTTGAGGTATACGCCGTCACCTTCTGCTTCTGGATAGGAATAAGGAGCGGGAACATCCTCACAACTTGTGAAAGTCATGGCCGAAACAGCCAAGGCTAACATTGAATAAAATAGTTTTTTCATGTTTTTTATGTTATTAGATTTTTATAATTCTACGACATCGTCGATTGAGCGTATCAGGAATTCCCAGTTGTTGTTGTATCTCTTCACGATACCTGTGATGTTGACTTTTCCTGTCGGGAGAGCCCTGTCAGCAAAGTCGCAATAGGGACTGGTGTAGACCTGAACGGTTGTAGGCTGCTCGTTGAAGTACCAAGTGACAGAAACTTTTCCGTCTGGGTCGGCCCATTTCGAGAGTGGAGTGATGTTCTTGAACGAAACATTCTTGATGATACCGAGTTTGCCGCTGTCTTTCTCAAGGTCCCAAGTGGTTGCTGTGGAACCGTTTGCAAAGAGTTCCGGTGTGACGGTGTAGGTCTTGCCGGTAATCTTGAAGTGGTCGTTCCAGAGCATACGAGGCATACGGCTCACATAGGTATATCCGTTAGTGGTGCTGGTGTAGGGAACACCGATTTCCGGGTGCTTCCCATAGTTGCCCACATAGAGTCCCTTCAAGTCAACGAGTATTTCCGTGCCGACGGGCAGGTAGGCGAAGATACCTCCTTGTGCCACGCATACGGAGATGGCGGCAGTGCCGTCGGTGATGAATATTTCGTTGTAGATGTTACCAGCGATGTCGTTGCCGGTTACATAACCTTTGATTTTCAGGTCTTCGGTAACTTCGCGGAAACTGTTTCCATCACGATAGTCGGTAGCAATTTCGGTTGCGAACATTGTTCTCAGGTCGGCTATGGAAATAACATTTGTCTCATAGATGCTGTTGTTGCCATAGGGAGCCTGCGGATTCTCTGGATCGGCATAGTCGTCACCCATACATGATGCGAAAACGATGCAGATAAGTGCTACGAATAAATATTTAATGTCTTTCATATCGGTATGGATTTTTTAGAATTTATAAGCGATGTTCAGCATTCCGTTGGTACCCATTGCATAGTATTTCATTGGGTTGGCGGAGAATTTATAGGCGCGTACATTGTTCACCGTACCGTCGGCCTTGGTGGTGTAGTCGCTTCGGCTCTGCTCGTATCCTCCTGTCACGATCGAACGGTTGTTCAGGATGTTGGTGACCATGAAGTTGATGGAAACGGAACCGTGGCGCAGGCGGATGTTGCGTCCGATGGAGCCGTCGAGCATGAAGCCGCCGTGTCCTTCTGCCTGCTTTGGAATGTTGCGGAATTCACCCGTGATAGGATCGATGTACTGGTCCTGCGTGGCTCCGTTCATGGTGGTCAGTGTCGACTGATAGCGGTAGCTGGGTGAGTAGGAGAGGTAGATGCGGTCGTAGTAGTTCAGGTCGAGGTCGATGAACCAGCCGCTTTGGTGGTAGCTGAGTCCTGCGCTTGCTGCGGTGAGCGGGGTGCTGGCTTCGCGCA
>CALFJA010000058.1 GCA_937877605.1 uncultured Prevotellaceae bacterium
ACGACAAATGAGAGAGGCCCTCCCGGTTCAGCTATGAATCGGGAGGGTCTTTGGTCACTCTTTTCACGGAAAATTCGTAAGCACTCGAAGAAGTACACCTTGTAGCAGTTGTGTTTTTGTTGTACCTTTGCCCCCGCAATAGTGCACCCAAACTACAACTGTTACATTTATGACCAAGGAAGAGTTTCTACAGTTACAGTCAGATTACCAGGCGAGTGGTCTGTCATTGAAGTTGTACCTGAAGCAGATAGGTACAGGTTATTCCACGTACAATTACTGGCGTAAGAAGTATTGCTCCCCAGAAGAGCCTATGCGTGACCTTGCCCCGATAAGTTTCTGCCAGGGTGGGCCTTCTTCCAATACATTCACCGGTGATGTACCGGGCGGTGCGACGCTTCTGTTTCCCAACGGCCTGCGTGCCCACTTCGGCGCAGGTTCGGAGGATGTGCTTCGTGAATTGTTGGACAAAAGCCTCGTGAGCCATGTTCTGCCTTAACGACACGATGCGCTACTACCTGTGCCCCGGCAGGACGGATATGCGCAAGGGCATCAGCTCGCTGTGCGGGGTGGTGCATGAGCGGATGAGGAGCGACGTGAAGAACGGCGACGTGTTCATCTTCATCGGCCGGAGCCGCCGCCTGATGAAGCTGTTGCATGCCGAGGACGGCGGCATGGTGATGTATGTGAAGCGTCTGGAAGCAGGACGCTTCAGGCTACCCGAATATGACGAGAGTACGCAGAGTTATCAGATGGAGTGGCGCGACCTGGTGATGATGGTAGAGGGCATCCAGGAGTCCCCTGAGGGCCGGCTCAGACGCCTGCGGGCGGAGCGCAGGGAGTATGTAGTATAGGCGTTTTTATTTATACATATATTACTGAATATTAGGGTTTTATACCACTTTTTATTCGTTATTCTCAGGATTTCTTCGTACCTTTGCAAAGTAAACAAAAGCATCGGAAATGCAGGAAAAGACCACTACAGCGACCGCCCCACAGGCCCCGAAGACAACGCAGGAAGTCCTCGCGTCGGTCAAGTCCATGTCCGATGCCGAGGCTGTCATCAGGGAACTCTGCGGCACCGTCAAGGAGCAGTCAGACAAGATCGGGCAGCTTGAGGCCCGCATTGCCTGGCTGGTCCGCCAGTGGATAGGCAGCAAGAGTGAGAAGCAGCCCGCCTACGACCCCAACTGGCCCGACCTGTTCCAGGACCAGTTCGCAGACCTTCTGGCCAAGGCGCAGGAGGAGTCGGCCGAGGCCGAGAAGCAGATACCCGAGGAGCCGAAGGAGGACAGGAAGCGCAGGCGCGAGAACCGCAAGATGATGGAGGACCTGCCCGTGCTGGACGAGCAGCACTACTATCCCGAGGGCCTTGACCTGAGCCTCTACAAGGAGCTGGCGCCCGAGGTGACCTACACCGCCGAGTGCGAGCCGGGCAAGCTCTACCGCAAGGCCCACATCCGCCACAAGTACGCCCTGAAGGACTCCTGCGCCCTGCCTCCTGCAGGCCAGCCCACGGTAGCCATAGCCCCGATGCCCGAGCTGCCCATCTACAAGGGCATCCCCGGACCGACGCTGCTCTCCGAGCTGCTGCTCAACAAGTATGAGTACCACCTCCCCTTCTACCGCCAGGTGAAGATGCTGAACCACATGGGGATGCATGTCAAGGACAACACCGTCAACGGCTGGTTCGCCCCCGCCGCAGAGCTGCTGCGCCCGCTGTACGACGCGCTGCTGGAGGAGATACTCAAATGCGACTACGTACAGAGCGACGAGACGACGGTTCCCGTGATAGACCACGGGAAGAAGAAGGCGGCCAAGGAGTGGCTCTGGGGACTGAGGGCGGTGGTCGAGCGGCTCGTGCTGTTCCATTACAACAACGGGTCGCGGGGCGGAAAGGTGATAGAGGAAAAGGCGAAAGGCTATAAGGGATACATGCAGTGTGACGGTTTTGCGGGCTACGAGACGGCCTTCAAGACTAACCCCGGTGTGCGCCTGGTGGCCTGTATGGCACACATCCGCCGCAAATTCGAGGAGGCTCTGGGCGAGAACAAGGCCGCGTCACAGCTGATTGTCGGGAAGATACAGAAGCTGTACATGGTAGAGCGTATGTGCGACGAGGCAAACGCCACACCGGACGAGCGCAAGGCAAAGCGCGAGGCACTGTCGCGCCCCGTCATGAACGAGATCAAGGCATGGATGGAGTCCGAGGGCGTGAAGTACAGCGGCGAGAGCCTGATAGGCAAGGCCGTCACCTACGCCTACAACCGCTGGGACAACATGATGCGCTACCTGGAGGACGGCAGGATCAAGATAGACAATAACCTCATGGAGAATGCCATCCGGCCCATAGCGCTCGGACGCAAGAACTACCTCTTCTGCGGCAACCATGACGGAGCCGAAAACATGGCCGTCGTCTGCTCCCTGCTTGCCACATGCAAGGCACAGGAGGTCAACCCCAGGGACTACCTCAACGATGTCATCGAGAGGATGCCGAGGATGAAGGAAGCCACCAAGGAGGAACTGGTGCAGTTGCTGCCACACAAGTGGAAGTTGCAGCACAGCAAAGACTGACTTCGGCACTACATATAATAATAATGTGACAGCGGCAGTGGTACTACCATTGCCGCTGTCACTTTTGGAGGGGGTGTACTTCTTCGAGAATATCAAAGATAAAACAACGAAAGGAGAAAAGACAATGATTGGTAAGTATCTGAACCCCAAGGCTGACTTGACATTCAAACTAAGGCTTCGTTTTTAAGATTTTACCATTGCTCGGCCTCTCGCTCGCGGAGTACATAACTATCCACGGCATCACCGTCGATGACGAAGACGACGGTGTATTTGGTGTTTTTCTCCAATTCCTTCGAAGTCATGTCAGCAGAGCGGGTATAGTTATTGTCGCCTACGGTGTATTTGATAGTGTAGGAGAATGTAACTGTGCCTGGTATCATGACGGAGGTTCCTACAGTCTGGGCCGATGCGTCCTCAGATGCTGTCACATCGATGTCTGGGGTTGTATGGTTCAGGGGCTGTGCATTATCGCCCGACGTGGAGGCCCATGTCTTCGTCACCAGGTTGAACGCGCCAGACGTATTGGCATTAGAATTAATAGTCAGGCTCTTCAGCGTGATGGCCGAGCCTGTCGCCTCCTTGCGGCGCACCTTGAACTCGACTAACGCTACGGCATGGCGGAAGTTGAAGCTCACCTTCCCGTTGACGGCCTGCTTGGTCAGGTTTTTCTGCGTGTTGTCGTAGAGCAGGTCGTTAGCTGCAGCCCATGTATAGCTGATAGTGGGCTGGTAGGGTGAACTCAGCTCAGCATCCAAGGCTTCAGAGTATGGATAGTAGGCAAAGAAACTCACCTTGTGCTGAGTTGCTCCCTGCCCGGTGTCATCGCTGGCCACACCCTCGCCGTTGGGCCAGTATTTCAGGGGAGTATACGTCCAGCTGCCGCTTCCGTATTTCACCTCCTGGTTATACATAAAGTCGGGCTTGGCAGGAGAGGCATAATCACTACTGCCAGTATAATATGCAAACACGCCAAAACTGCCACCCTGCAAATCAGAAATGCTGTTGACCACGCTGCGTGTGGCAAACCAGGGCGCATGGCACTCAAAGCGGATGGCCTGCCCATCATCATTGACGCTCACCTCATCGTCCGAGCAGCCTGCCAGAGACAGCAGCAGTCCTACACCTATTATATATATATACGGTCGTTTCATGTTTGCTTCTATTGTTTTTAAGGTAGTTCCACGGTTTGGGTGTCACCATCCTCCCATTCGGTGTACGTTGCCTCGCACTTCACGCTCGTCATGCCGAGTTTCAGCAGCAGGGTATATTCCTTGCCGGCATCGAAGGTGAAGGCCGTGTCGAGTGTCCTCGTGATGTCGT
>CALFJA010000059.1 GCA_937877605.1 uncultured Prevotellaceae bacterium
ACAGAGCCCTCCGGTTGCATTATTATAATTGTAATCGCCCCAGTATGAAGTGCTGCCGCCACCGATAGTCTTGCACAGGATATCGAAAAACTCTCCAAGGAGCATCTCTTGCACATAGCCGGATGATGTATTCCGAGTGAGCTGCCTGTAGTCTCCGTTTGGATGGGAGGCCAGTTCTGCGGCTGAAGGCAGACGGTTTCCTGAATAGATGAAGGCTTCCGTGCCATTCTGGCCGCTATTGCCGGAATTGCCGAAGTAAATGCCCTGCGTCATCTCCCACTGCCAGTTCCAGGCATCCTCGATGCCGAAGAGCGACACCCTGGAGCAGTCATCACCGGTAACGGCACCATCTGAAACAGTGATATCTATCTTGCCGCACCCGTCACCGAGCGACTTCGTTGCGCCGGTCAGCAGTGATGCGGCTGCACTCCACAGCGACTTCGATGTGGAACCGCCGATGCCGTAGCCGATGTTCACCTGGCAGTTCGGGTTTGCGAACTGCATCAGGTTCAACATAATCATCAACTTCTGATGGTCGTAGTTAATTAGGCCGAAGTGTTCGCCGTTCACCTGTGCCGCGTTCCAGAAGGCGGTGATAGTCTTGCTACCGGCAGGAGCGACACCCGAGCGGGACACCAGGGCGGAGCCCGACATGGATGCCTTGTAAGCACCGAAGCATTGAGGCATGATAACATGGCCGCCGATGGGCTCCATGCTCCACCAAATTGTCGGAATGCCTGTAGTCGCATTCGTTTTCACCAGGTAGTAGAGCGGAACGGTGGAACGGAACATCACATGGCCGAGGGCCTCATTGAGGGCGGTGCCGTCTGCGAATATGGACGAATCGGAGGTGGCGAGCTTCGCGCCCTTGCCGGAATTTATCACCAGCCAACGGCCGATGGTATCCAGGAATTCCTGTTTCATCGTCTGGTTGCCGACATGGGCCCAGGACTGAGACGATGCGTTCTGTTTGATAGTCACGCCCCATGCCACTTCCCTGAGCAGCTGGTCGTTGTCCGCGATTGCCTGTTGGAAGTCCTCAAGGCTGATTTTCCGTACGGATCCACCGGTCGAGATGAGGATGTAGTCATCCGGAAGTATCGACACTACGGTGGTTGCGTTTGCTAAATTCTTGTTTGCCATTGCGTTTGCGATTTATGGGTTTATGTTAATGAGTCGAAGGAGACCGTCACCAGAACCACCACCTCATGCGTGGAGCCATCCGGTTGGTCAGTGTGGGCCGTTGTGACCTGGATGCTGGATGCCGATGCCGATGCCAGGAGACTCCATGAGTTGCCGTCATAGATCTCGAAAGCCCATGTAGGATTGGAGGGGGTGAGCACGGAGCCGTCCTTGGCCTTGACTATGCGGGCGGCCACGGTGACGGGGCTGCCGGTATCCACTTCTTTCTGCGCCGATGAGATGTACGGCACCACGATAATCTCATCGAGGGTGTCGATGAGGGTTATAGCCGCCCTTGCCACATAGGTCGCATCGGAGGATGAGAGGTAGAATTCCGCGATGATGAGCTGAGAGGCATCGATGTCATTGCGCCCGACCGTCACCTGTGACTGGCCGTTCATGGCCGACCAGGCCGTGTCACCCTTATACCATTTGACATAGAATGAGGTCACAGGTGAAGTGGAAAGCCAGAGATTGGCCTTCAATACGGCCTGAGTCACAGTGTCGTTGAGCTGGGTGGTCGAGGCATTGATGAACCCGAAGTAGGACGATGCACCGGCACCTTGTATCTGGATGTCGATGGACTTTGAGAGCGAGTAGTTAACCCCGCCGACTGTCGCTGTAACGGAATACAGGAGGGTGTCATTGGCCATGTTCGCGGTGCTTGCGAGGTTGGCCATAATCTTCAGGGCACCGGTGGTGGTGTTCATGGCGAATTTACCGGTAGCGTCCAGCGTATATCCACCGGAGGTGGCACCGTTGAAGTTCAGCACGCTGCCGTTATAGCTCCAGGCATGGTTGGCAAGCGTCACGACATTGCCCCGGGTGGAGCCCACATTCGGAGTCACCACCGGGCGGTTCGCCTCCACCGTCCAGTCTGGTGCGACAGATCCTGTCTGCGAGTCCACGGCCTGGAAGAGGGGGTTGGAATTGTGTTCGAATGTCAGATACAGTGTATCTCCATTCCGGAGGCGGCGGACGGTCAAGCCTCCCTGTGCGCTGTATTTACTCATAATTCTGAAGGATTAACTTGATTTCGGAAAGGGAGTGGATGGAGCCTTCGAGGGCTTCCACTTTCTCATCGAGAGTGGGGAGCGACGCAAGCTGTTTGTTAAACATCACTTCCTTCTCGTTCAGTATCACCGTTGTCGGGTCGGTATGATGACCTGCGATGCGGATTCCCACATCCACGGCCCGGGCCTGTTTTGCTACGATATATCTCATGGCTTAGTTGAATATCATGGTGTCACCGTTCTCATCCACCAGGGTGTCACCGTTCTCATCGATGGCGATGCAGTGTGCCTCCTTCTGGATTGATTGCATATATATCTCCAGCCAGTCGTCGGTGTGGGTGCTACCTACACCGGTCTTGGAGAGTTCGAAGATGGTATGGCCGCCTTCATTGTGCTGCACGGCCGTCTTATACGCGGAATCCGTGTACCAGGTGATGGCGATGATGGCTTCCGGGCATTCCACCACTTTCCCTTCTGATTCCACAGATGCGACATCGTACCTGGCCGACTGCGTTGGCAGGATGGCGGAGTCGTTGGTCGGGCTGCAGGAGAAATCCTGATAGAGCCTGGCCACGCTGAACTGAATCCGCGCCACCTCCATATTGCCGACATAAGCGATGATCATGTAGTTCGCCTTCGTGATGAGACGGAGGTCGAGCTGGATGGCGGAGGTGCTGATGGCGAGGATCTCATCGCCGGTGGACAGTTCCGTGAAGGAGTTCTGGTTGTTCACCCTGAAAAGCTTCACCGTATATCCGGATGTCATGATATCCGCACCCTTATAGACATTGATGGGAATGGTGCGGAGGTAGGAGTTCTTGTCGGTCGCGGCCGACTGAGCCGCTGGCGATGCGCTTATCTTCCCGTAGGCCACCTTGTACTCGTACCGGTACAGGAGATCCAGGAAGGGGTTGTACCAGACCGATGTGCCTTCTCCGATGGAGATGCCGTAGGAGTCGAAGCTTTTGTCCACGGTTGAAAGGATGACCGGATCAGTCTTGATGGCGTGTGTCATTCCGAGCCTGTTGTCCACCAGTTCCGCTTCAAAATGCAGGGCGATGACCTCTCCTGGATTGATGTTCCTGGCGATGGTGATGGCACCCCGTGTGGAGCCCACGGTATCGATGGAGTATTTCCCGTTCCAGGCCGCGATGGTGGATATATCAACCCCGTTGGCATACCATTTCATGTTGGCCAGTTCAGAGTTGGCGGATGGTGTCGGCCAGCTGCCATCGGCGGCGTTGGCATGCACCACCGGCTGAAGGACGGTGGGGGTCACCGAGCGGTCGGGTTCCCATTCGCCCTCTTCCGCGTTATAGACCTGGGTCACCGGGCTGCCGGTGGTGGAACAGGCCATGGATACGGATACGGTCAGGGGGGCGAAGTCCCGGCGGATGTGTTTTCTTACAGTTTCCATATATTTATATGTTCATATATCATATAACCAGGTCAGCTTCCACGGATTCGGCATCCAGGAGGGAAGCCCGTATGATGAAAAGTGTGATCACGGTGTTGGCGTTCCCTCCAAGGTCATTCTCGGCGGCCGTATAGCAAAGTGTGATGGAGCCATCGAAGTTTCTGACCTTCTCCTTCAGGGCCCAGGCGGCATCATCGGCCGCGTCACCGCTGTCGCGGGTGATGCTCCAGGTCTGAACATCTTCCGTTACATCCTCATAGAATCCCCGCCACACCCGGACAGTCACTTCGAGCTCTTCGCCGTATGCGAGGAAGTTGTCACCGTTGGTGTCTATCTCCATCCTGAGGTCGAGTTCGTTCAGCTGCTGGATGGTGCCGGACATATAGATGTTGTTCAGATAGGCTGAATAGCCCGACATCCCCTCGAATCCGAGCACCGAGAGGTTGGTCAGGTCACCGAACTGAGCGGCAATCATCGAAGAGCTGAATTCCCATGTGTTCACGCCCGTCAGGAACCGTTCATAGGTGCGGGTGCTGTAGCGGGATTTCTGCCGATCGGAATTACTGAAATTGCCATATCCTACAAAATGCATCGCGGCGCACGGATGGAAGAGCGATGTCCAGTTCTCCGACACTCCCCGGAGGGCGTAGCGGAATCTTTGGCAGCGTGCGTCCAGGATTTCCGTCACGCGGAAATAGACCGACACGAATCCGGTAAACTTGAAGTTCCCCTGCGAGTCATCGAGATCCACCGTGGAGTTGTTCGCGAGTGTCATGCCGTCATGGAAGATACCATGGCAGATGTCATCCACGGCCACAGTACCGATTTCCCCATCTTCCAGGTGAAGGGTGATGATGCCGGTGGTGAGCGGTGCGCCCACTGCATCCGTATCGATCGACACATCCTCGATGATGCCGCCACCAGGAGCGTTCCATTTGTTGCCCACCTCGATCGAAATGCGGTTGTAGCGGAGTTCCGGCACTTCCAGGAATTCATGGAGGATGAGAGAGCGGAGTTGCGCGTTCCCGAGCGGGTCGATGTAACCGCCGTTCCCGGTGATGCCCGGTACGAATTCGCCGAATTTCGCTCCCTGTTGGAACTTGATGAGTCCTGCGGCGGTGTCGGCCACATCTTTCCGTAAAAATTTTCCGGCAGCGTCCTCTTTCCCCTGCAGAACGGTACCATCGTAGGCCGGTTCGCCGGACACATCGCTGAACCTGTCCAGCACGGCCTTGTTGTCGTGGCTGTGGGCGTTACGGCCGATAACCGAGGATGCGATGATGTTTGTTATCCATTCCCGGAGGGCTCCGAGGCTGGTCTTGCTCCACGATTCCGTGTAGGGAGACTGAACCAGGAAGAGGATGGTGTCCTCCAGCTCTGCATCCGGATAATCCGCGAGCCTAAGATCTAAAAAAAAAAGATCGCCGGAAGGAGACGGCACCTCGATGGACGGAAGGTCTCCTTCCGTTCGTGAGATGTTCATCAGGCGGCCTTCTTCGCAGAGGGTGAAGGAGAAGGTGCAGCTGTGTAGGTTCTGACGGTCGCTCATCTGGAGGTTGGAGGTATCTATGACGATGCCTTCAGCGTTTCCGTCCATGACGGCCCATTGTTTCCCCGCGGCCAGAAGCTCGAACAGCCATTTCGTCACCCTCATGCCGACATAGCCGGTGTTCTGCTCCCACTTCTGTTCCGGATCCGGGGTGATGTTCAGTTTCGTGGATCCGGATTCGGCGGTCTCATGCTCTATCTCCGGAGCCAGGGTGCAGGAGCCGTGGAAGGTGAAGGTATCGACACCGCCGAGGGAGTTCACACAGAGGTAGTAGTGCTCATCCCCCATCGTCTCCGCGTGGATATACCGCTGGGTGTATGACCATACATCTCCGGATTCGGATTCCACCCACACATCCACCATGCCGTAGAGGTCATCGGTATCTTCGCCTGACAGGCTGAACAGATAGCTGAGCATGGTGTTGAAGGTGTATAATGCTCCGCTTGTGCGGATGGTGGCCACCGTGACTATCTTGGTGGTGCCGTCTTTCTTATAGAACTTGGCCTTGACATTGCCGTAGGCCAGGAAATAATAGCTCAGGTATTCCGGTGCGTTCCATGTCACCTGTTTGATCTGCGGCTGCCAGGTGAGCCAGTTGGCATTCAGGAACGCGCTCGGTGTGGCTGACAGTTTCCTCACCCCTGCGGGCACGACCCTGAAGGTGGCCACCGGGGAGCTGTCCACATATGCGGAGAACAGTTTCACGGCATCGGTCTGATGGAGCACATTGACTCCAGGGAGGGATACCGACAGGTAGCGGCTGACCACATCCTGAACATCGATCTCAATCCTGTTGTTAGCGTCAGGATAGTAGGTTTCGCTGATTATCGTGGAGCCGGAAGTAGTGAGGGAGAACACGATTTCCGAAGAGCTGCTAATTATGAAGCTCTTTAGGTTCCTCAGAAGAGAGAGGCTGTCGGGTATCTGAACAATCGCTGCCATCGTGTCACAAAATTACGGAGGGACGAACTATGAAGTTAGGACATCAAATCGCTTCGGCCTCAAACCAGACATTCACGATCAGGCCGGATGCCACGGTTGACTTGTAAGAGTTTTGATGTCGCGCATCCCAATAAGTGTAATAGATGTTGATTTTCCGCTCGATTACCGGTGATTTGTCAGTAGCGGATATCGGGGCCGCAAGGAAGAAGGTCTCTTCGCCCGAGCTGTATTCGTCATCATATTCCGCATACAGCGTATGATGCGAGTCCTGAGCCTGGTATGATGCCTTCAGGGCGTTGACCTGTGATTCATTCAGCACCCATGTGTATTCCGGTTCCGGAATGACGGTCGGGGAGTCCTCTTCGCCGTCACTATAGTCTTTCACCTGGTAGAAGGCGGCATTGAGACACCGGATTTTCTTCCCTACCTCATAGCTGAACGAAACCGGCAGGAGCATCTGGCCCTGATAGAGTTTCAGGGCGTACATCTGGTAGGAAAGCACTTCCTCAATCGGGAGGTCGAAGCGGCCTTCCAGCCGGATCATGTTGTTCCGGAGCATCTTGTTGTAAAGCCGGAAGAACTTTGTGAACATTTCCGGAGCGTTGAGATTGTACCGGCCTTCGCGGAGATTGCCTACATTGTCGTATTTTTGCGTAGTGCCATAATAATAATGTCCATCCACGGTATAGGTCACGCGGGTGCCGGACTGTGTTCCGGAAGTTCTCACCAGCGGTGAAGAGAGCCCCGCATAGTCTGCGATGATGATTTCCTGATCCTCATCCTTCGTGGATTCATTGTACTGCGTATTCCGGTGTTTCCGTTCACCGATGAAAGGTGCCAGGTACCGGCTCCCGGCAAAGACCATCGCCGGGGTCAGGTCATCCCATTCCAGGGGCTCGCTGTCCTTGGAGTTCTGCCGGTCGTACTTGAAGCAGTTCGAGCCGACACCTTTCTGCCGGGCCACATTATTAGCCGAACGCGGGTTGTAGCTCATGAACGATGCGGCATACTCATAGAAGCTGCCGGTTGCCAGTCTGAGAACCAGTCCCATATCCGGCTTGGCCGAACCGAATCCCATTATTTCGGCCTCCGTGGCGGCATGGCAGTGGCCATACTTCTTAACCAACTCTTCCATCGTATCTGCCGCCGGAGCCGAGTATCTCAGCGATGTGTTCGGGGTGATAACCACCCTTGATGGCTGGCTGAAACTATAGGCCATCTTGCCGATGAGTTTCCCTGTAAGGTCTTTATCGAAGGATGCCTGAAGGATATCCTCGAAAAGAACGATATCCACCATTGCCGTTGCCGGATAGACCACAATCTGGGCGTGGAACTTATGCAGCAGCCATTGCAGGAGTTCGGATATGGATTTGTTGGGAACCAGGTCGGAGCAGTCGATGCGGCCGTTGCAGAGCACATCCGAGCAGTTGTGGAGAAGAAGAAGGGATGAAAGGTCGGCATTCGTGCGGAAGCAGTTGTTCCGCACCTGATAGCCGCACAGGTCGAACATATCTTCCAGGAATGCGTAAAGGAGGTAGAACGGCGCGATGCCGTAGCCTACAGGCACCGACACCTTGTCATCTCCTTCCTGCACGATGCGGGCCTCATAGTTCAGCGGATAGATGGTCGAATCGCCGGTGACGAAGGCCGGTGTCACAGGCTCATTGTTCAAATAGACATTTCCATTAACATCACTGACAGCTACCGGTATTAGTCGGAACCGGGGTGAGGTGACGGCCTGAGTATAGACTTGGAAGAGGTGGGAGTACCAGTCTTGGGGCGTGGAGTAATCGGTGAGGATCTTCGCCGCGAAGAGCTCCTTCAGGTTCGTCTCTTTCCATTGGCTGTAGAACTCCGAATCCTCCAGAGCCATGGCGCAGGTAATTCCATCCTCCGATGCGGAGTTCACCACCAGGGTACCTTTTTTCTGGAACACTCCGTTGGAGATGACGGCAGGAAAGAGATTAGCATAGCGGGTTTGGCGGGCTATCCTTGTGGGGTGCCCGAGTTTGTCAAGGTCGGCGGGTGTCGCGGGGATGGTAGCGGCAATGCTCGAAGAGCCTTCATCGCTGAAGAAGGCGGAGTTCTTTTCAATCTCGAAGCTGAAGTCCTCGGGGAGGTTCAGTTCACCTTTGTCCACTATGAGTTTCATTCTTTTCCGACAATTTTCTTTATCTCGGCATCCAGTTCCTGTTTGGCGTTCACCTGAGAGAGTACCAGGTAGGCGGGCAGCGGCAGGGAGTCGAGCAGCCGTGACATCACCTCATAGGTGCGCTGCAGGAGCTGGTTGTCCACCGTTGCCATCGCTCCATCCGGGGCGGATGCCGCTGTGGCGGAGCCGCCATCGGCGAATCCGGAAACGCCGGAGTGGTAGTTTCCGCTGCGGCGGACGGCCTCCAGCTGAGCGAACACTACGGGGTTGGCCCTAACCATGGCGGCCGGTGCCACCCACTCATTGGCATGGACTACTCCCACTTCTTCAAAGTCATTGTGGCGGCGGCCGGTATATCCACCTTCGCTGTAGCCCGTGGCCACACGCTGACCCACCTGCGATGATGAGCCGGATGAAGAAGATGTGTCCAGGGAAGTGTTCATCACGGCGTTGCGCTGCGCCACGATGGCGGCCACCTGCGCCACGGTGGTGGCGGCCACCAGGGCCATGATCACACCGGCCAGCACGGGGTTCCCACCGGCGGCGTTCCATGCCTGTACGGATGCCAGGGCACCGGCTGCCACCGCCTGGGCGATTTGGATGACCATATCCACATTCGCCTGCCGTTTCTTGAGATCGAGTTCCTTCTGGGCGTATTCCGCTTCAATGCGTTCCCTCTCTTCAGCGTTATCCCCGGCGGCGGTGAGTTCCGCCTGCATCTGCGCCTCCAGCTGCGCCGTCTGTGCCTCATGGAGGGCACTGATGAAGTCGGAGACCTGTGTCAGGTATTTCTGCGCGGCCTCGATGCCTTCCTCATAGGGCTTTGACTGCGCCTCGGCTATCTGTTCGTTATATTTCTTCGCAATCTTCAGCCGGGCCTTCTGGAAGTCCTCATCGGAAAGGAGGTTGCCATCATACATCTCCTGCAGGGCCGACATCTCTTCCGCCATATCATCCTTGAGAGCATCAACCGGGTTCACTTCCCGGCGCACCTCATTGGCCTTCTCGCATAGTTCTATCCACCGGTCGAGCCACTCCTGCGACTCGGCATCCAGCTCAGCCATCGAAGCCTCTATCTCACTTTCCATTTCGGCCAGGGCATCATCGAGGGCTTTCTGAGCATCAGCTTCCATCTGCTTCTGCAGATCTTCCAGTTTCTTCTTTTCGGTGATGGACAGATCCAGGAGCTGCGACTGTAGTTCCACGGTGGATTGCTTGTACTTTTCCCCGAGAGCAATCCGGTCTTTGATGGATGCTTCCTTCAGGGAGGTCAGCCGCTGTTGGTACTGTTCCTCGGAGAGTTCGCCATCGGCATAGGATTGTTTGGCTTGGAGCTGGAGTTCGGCATAGTGGGCATCGGATGCCTTGACGGCATCCTGATAGGCTTTGTTCTGGGCGTTCTGCCCTTCCTGGGCGAGCTGCTTACGGAGGGTGGCCGACTGACGGTTGCTGCGCTGCGTCGAGCGTTCATAGTCGGTATCTGCCTGAACCATCTTCGCCCGGGCCTGGACATAGTTCTTCACCATATCATCATTCCCAAGATTGTACTTCGCGATGATTTCGGCCCAATAGACAACACTCTGGTCAGCTGAAGATTTGAAGGTGTCGAAGGCAAGAGCCGCCTGGTCTGCCATATCCTGGAGCATATCTCCGGCAACTCCATCCGTCTCCATCATGGCGGTGGCCGCAGCATTCGCCGATGCTCTCTTCAGCCGGTCATATTCAACCTGGTATTCCTGAGCCTGTTGGATTAGGTCACGGTTCTGGTTGTAGGACTTCACGAAGGCATCCAGCTCTGCATCGGTCAGATGTGTGCGTGCCTGGAGTTGCATTTTGTATGCGTTCATCTCTTCCTCGGCCACATCCTTCCTGTCCAGGGCTATCTGTTTCTGAAGCCGGTCAATCTCTTCAGCGGCGGCGATGCGTTCCTCGGTCGATTTCGTCACATCCTGCATGATCTTCCGCTGCTTCTCAATTTCCAGGTTATACTCGGCCTCATTCAGGGTGAGGGAGTTATTCCGCTCGAAAATCTCATCCAACATCTTGGCCACCTGCTTCCCATTACGGTAGGCGTTCTGCATATCGGCCACCAGCTGCGACCATCCTTTCCCTGAAGAGAGGTCTGCCACGAAGGCACCGTAGGCGGATTTCCAACCGGCGGTCTCGAACCGCCATTTGTCTCCCACCAGCTGGGTCTGCGCCACCATGTCGGCAGCGAATTTCTTGATGGCGGCCACGGCACCGGTCACCAGCCCGGCGATGCTGAATCCTTTGAAGATGTTTTTGAATCCACTGAACACCTTCTGCGTCTGTCGGCCTTCATTCTCGAGTTCCCTCATCCTGGCGCGGATATCCTTGAGGGTCTTGCTATATGCCTGGAACTCCTCTGTGTTCGGCTTCGCCCTCCTCATCGCCTGTTGGGTCTTGCGGAGGGCGGATTGGAGCTCATTGAGAGATGAACCGTTCAGATTGTTGATCACCCGTTCATACTTCTTCGTTTCCTCATTCAGCGACTTGATGGATTTCTCCGTGGAAATGAGCTCTTTCTGCACGGCACGGAACTCCTTGGAATCCATTCCTTTCTCCTGGCCAAGGCGATTCATCTCTTGCCGGAGTTCGAGGGTTTTCCTGCGAAGCTCATCGATGCGGGCTGTGGCTTCCTGATTGTTAAGGGTCACAACCGATTCGGTATATACTCTGCTGTTTGCCATAGCTAATTCTTCCGGTGTATGTTATACCATGCGTCATCGTTCTTGGCCGTGCCCACCATGCTATCGCTGAAGGCGGATATCTCTTCCGCCGCATCCCATCCGTATTTCGCGGCCATGAACTTCCCGAGCTTCACCACCTCTGCCATGAAGGTGCTGGAATACCACGGCTTCACTTCCCTGGAAGGTGACGGCACATCGGAGAGCGTCACTCCCCGTCCCACTCCCATGTCGGGGAAGCGGCCGTAGTACAGGAAGGCGAAGGTTATCTTCGCTGGGTCTCCCTGGGCATCGGATGTGACCTGAGCGGTGAAGGATTTCAGGAGTTCGCCGGTATCACCGATATCCAGCACTTCCATCCTCTTCCGCCAGCGGTCGATCACGATATCGGCCCATGCGCGTGCCATTTCCAGTTTCGTGCGTGCCATACCGCTATCCCATAAGCAGAGAGATGTTGTCTCTGAAGGTGAGAACCAGCTCCCATCCGCGGGCGTTCTGGCCACCGTATCGTTTCATATAGGTGGTGCGTTGCCAGTCCCATCCTTCGAGGGCGGACGCTCCTTTCTTTGCGTCATCCAGGAGCTTCGCCAGCACGGCTTTGGCCAGGGTGAAGGTGGAACGGTAAAGGTCTGCCTCGGATTCATCGCGGCCGAACTGCCCCATTATCCATATGGACTCCGTATAGGTGTCCAGCGGGCCTTCCACCAGCTGGATGGCACCGGATGACCGGCTTTCCAGGATGGCTGCCGGGAAGGTCACCGACCTCAGGCTCTTAAGGAGTTCCAGGATAGCATCGAGGCCATCCGCCTCCAGGATCTGGGTGTCGGCATCCGTGAATCCGGCGATGACTCCCACCAGGGCACTATTTAAGTACTCTCTTGTCAGCATTTTCGTAAATCTTGTTCAGGGAATACAGCACGGAATGCACATCCGTTTTCAGAATCTTCTCATTCTCCTGCGGGCGGTTGCCGTTCATGCAGGAAAGGAGGTCTTGCAGAATTTCGGCCTGGGTGCGGTCGGTCACGGAGCCGCCTTCCTTGAGCACATACGGGTATTTGCCCATCATCCAGTGTTTCACGCCGTTCCACCAGATGACCAGACCTTTCTTCTGCCAGGGCAGGAGTTTCCGGATGCGGCCGCCTGTGAGGTACTTCGCCGCTTCCTTCAGGTACTTCTCGTTGTTCTGAGCCGCGGCCCTTCCTATGAATGAGTCCGCTGTGTAGAAAGCCTCGAAGGAGACGCCGTAGAGCATCCTGTCAATCTTGTCGAAGGGAGCCGGAGCCAGCCCGACAGAATCATAGATGTACGCGAGATCCTCACAGGCCGCTGCCACATCCCTGGCGGTGAGGGTGTAGGTCTTGCCGTCAATGATGAACGGCTGAAGGCCCTTGATTTTCTTCGGATTGTACTTTGCGGGGTTGTCGGGGCGGATGCAAGCCAGGCGGCAGAGGCAGAGGAAGAGGGCGCGTTCACGGCCTATCCCCGGAAGGGAGAGGATATTGCAGACCTCGCGGAACTGCTGGTCGGTCATCTCTTCCCACGATACCGGATACCGGAGGTTGACCTTGACGGGTTTCTCGCGATGGAAAATGGAATGGAAAAAATCCTTGATGCTCATAGCTAAAACATTGTAAAGATTGGCGTGTCGGAGTGTTCGAGGGTAAGGGCGTTTGCGGCATCGGAGGCGGCGTAGGTCGGGAAATCCTCAATGTTCGCCTTCATGAAGGTGGCGGCCTTGATGGCCTGGTTCATTCCTGTCTCGCGATCACCAAGGACGATGGTGGCGATGGCGGTCTTGACCATCTTCAGCACGGACTTTTCGTTTGGCAGGAAGGTCTCATTATCCTTGATGCGTTCCAGGATCTCGGTTGCGTATTCAGGAGATATATATGAGGCCACATCGGATGTCAGGGCTACATTGAGCGCGGGGTTGAAGCGGATGAACTCATCCCATGTCTTGGGATAGACGGCGGCCGTGCGAGGGTTGAACACGGCGGAGTCCTTGAATTCCGCAAAGGTGAGGATTAGCCCGTCCGCCAGGCGGTCGAACTGCTCCGTCCCTCTCCAGTCGGAGTACCTCTCACTCTTCATCAGGTAGGTCACCAGCCGGTCTTTGCTCTCATCGAGGCGGGCGGAGAGCGATTCGATGAGTTTCTGCACGCGCTCCTTGGAGGCCGGTGCCACATCCTGATTGGAAATGACCCCAAACCCGGCATCTGTCAGCACTATATCCATCTCCGGGATGCTCTTCACGAAAGCTTCAACGGCGATGATTCTCTGGCAGAGCTTGAGGAGCCTTGAATCCTCACTTCCCCTGCTCTCAAGAATCGTTTCCAAATCTTCCCCGATGATATCTTCCACCAGGGCTTCCTGAGCGAGCGATAGGGCCTCATTGAACACTGTGGGGGCTCCCTTCATCGCGATGGAAGGGAGGAATGGTTTCATCTCTGTGTATCCGGATACTAACATGGCGATTTATGCGTTGGTGTTGGTGGATTCCTCTTTGCCCGATTTGTTCTGATCAAGAGTGGTGAAGATGTATTCCGGAATCGTGATCATGATGTCAGGATCCCATTTGTTGTACTGTTTAATGACCTTCAGCACCCTCATGCAGCGGTCAACCACCGGCTTCATCAGGGCCTGTTTCATCATATAGAGCTCCCGGGCATTGGAGCCGCCAAGGGTGTTGGAGTTCTTGCCCGGCGTGGCACCGATGAGGGCGGAATGCACACCCATTGCGTAACAGATGATGTTGGCCGTCGATTCCGTATCATCGATGTACTCCCCGCCCTTCAGGTCGTTGGCCACCGGGGTGATTTCTATCCATTTGTTCTCCAGGGCGGAGCCGCCGGAAGTGGGGATGAGCTTCTTAAGGGCCATGATGGCCTTGTTGGCGTTATCCTCTCCGGAGAGGTAGTCGCTGAATGCCTTCTTTTCCTTTTCGATGCGGGCCTGGACGGCGGCGCGGTCGTTCTTGTCAATCCCTTCCTTCCGGAAGATATCCTCGAAGTAGTCCGGGGAGACATAGATGATGTACTTCACGCCGAGCTGGTTCTTGAGGATAGCCTTCTTTAACTTCGGCACCATGCAGCTGTGGTCATACCATCCTGACTGGAAGATGGAGTACCATTCCGGCCGGGAGTAATAAGGCTTCCCGGGTGAAGGCATATAGGCGGGGAAGATGAGCCTCTGGCGGCGGGCGGAATACATTGTCAGGCCGTTGATGGAGTCGAACTCATCCAGTACCGGCGTGCAGATGATGTCATTCTTCGTTGGGTTCTCATCCCATTTCGCGCTGTAGTAGTGGAAGCCGATATCGCCCTTGGCATCCTGCATCGACCAGCGGCTGAACACTGCCTCGCGATGGCGGATAGAACCTATCTTCGTGGTCTTTACCTCATAGGCGAGTTCGCTGAAGGCGTTGTAGAAGGTGACCATATCGGTGAGCTGCTGCATCACGAACATCGGAATGTCATTGCGTTCAAAGAAATCAAATTCATCTCCCGATGTCACCTCTTCAAAGTCGGTGATTTTCCCTTTGGATCGGG
The DNA here is from genome assembly GCA_937877605.1 of uncultured Prevotellaceae bacterium. GTDB lineage: Bacteria > Bacteroidota > Bacteroidia > Bacteroidales > Bacteroidaceae > Prevotella. The sequence goes on from CALFJA010000059.1 coordinate 14,512, forward strand.
CCAGCACGCGGATGAGTTTCGGGCCGAGGCCGAAACAGAGGTCGCGGTTGAAGCGGAGGTTGGCGGATACGATGTCATTTTTCGACACCTTCTCCAGGAGATGGTTCGGCAGGAGGTTGTCGTAACCCCACGGAGCGACATTGTATTTCCCGATCTTGATGGCATCGATATCATAGTCCTGCCGGAATTCCGTCCCGGAATCCATCACCAGCACCGCCTCGATTCCGGGGAAGAGCTGCACTCCATCGATGACTTCCACCCCTGCCAGGGGGGTTGCATTTTCTTCTTTAATCATAGTATGACCTCTTCACCATTAATCTCAATGACTGTGTACCTGTTCACCTTCCGGATCTCCCCGGACGGAATCAGCTTGATGTTGAAGGTTGTGCCGTTGCCATGGAAGGATGTAGGGACGGCGCGATCCACGGGGATGACCTCACCGGCTTCTGACACCCATTTCAGGGAGATTTCCTGTCTGAGACGGGCGATTTCACATATTTTGTTGCAGCTGATCATATCTGTCTTTTTTCTGGAACAAATTTACGGATGGGCCGAGATGGAAAGTGGGACATCACCCAAAACGGTCAGTCTATTGCGGTTTCGGGCCAAAAAGATGAAAATCAAGGGGGATGACCCCCTCAAAATCCGAGTCCGGGGCGAAATTTCTCTCGCTGCTCCCACGCCTTGCCCTGCCGCGAAGTCGGCAACCGTCCCGGCAACTTTGCGTAATATGCTTTTGACACCGGCGGGCGGGCGTCACATTCCGGAGCCGATTCCGTCACCGCTGACGCTGTAGGGATAGAGCACATTGCCAAGGTAGAGGGTATCGAAGGCATCTGTGCCATCGGTACGGAATTCCAGTGGGTCATCCTCTGTCTCTGCCAGTTTCTCACCACCCTTCTGCTTATGGAAACCAAGAGGTGAGATGTCAACCTCTGCCAGGGTGATGGCAGTGAGTAGAGCTTCGTTGTTTTCCTTGTTGAACATCGGCATCAGATGCTTTGCGCCCTTGAACCCGTCATTGAGAATGCTGTACTTCTGGTTGTGCGGCAGCGGCTTGCCGATGAACTGCTGCACCACCGTCCAGCCGTGCCGGTTGAACTGCTCGATGATGACAGACTTGAAGTCATCTTCGGATACGGCGTAGTTGGAACCGAGGGCGGTGGCATCATAGTAGAACACCACTTCCTTTGTGAGATGCGCCCTGTAATAATTGCAGAAATCATCCACCAGCTCACGGAGTTTGCGCTGGTACTTCACATAGAAAGACTTCAGCACGCGGAGGATGGAACCGTCACGCTGACCGGCCACCAGCCAGTTGATGTTGGCGTTGTAGTCGAAGGCGATGGCAATCGGAGCCTTCAGGTTCAGGTCACCGTCCAGGAGGCAACCGTAGTCGGTGCCGGGGTCGATGGAGTAACCGGCATCTTCGAGAGGTCTGTTGTTGTTTGCGATATAGGTATGAAGGGAATCGCGGAAATTCGGATAGAAGCCATCTGAGAGGCGTTCAATCCTTTTTGACAGTATAGATGTCTGGAACACCAGCGGCGGGAGGTCTCGTTTCATCTGCTTCACATACTGAAGGCCAACCACATCGATATTTTCGAATATCGACCATTCCCGGTAGAAGATGGCAACTTTCCTGAGCTCAGAGAGAAGGTGTTCAATCCGCTGAAGCTTTTCCTGTTTCTGGCGGCCGTCTTTCCAGGTATGCTGCACTTCCCACCGGAGTGCCAGGAGGGCCGTGATGGCTTCGATGACCTCTGTATCGGATTTGTCACGGTAATTCAGGAGCCACCGGCCGGATTTGAGCACCGGCATATCGCTGACGAAGAGGATGGAATGATGCCAGGGGCAGTCGCTGAAGTATCTCATCGTGCCGCCGTTCGCGGGGAAGGTCTCATCTTTGAGTTTGTCGTAATCGAGGCCCTTTGCCTCATCTCCTATGATCCAGTCAAGGGTGAGAGAGTTGGAACTCATCTTCACATCCTGGGAGATGATGACCATCTGGGCACCATTGTAGAAGCTCACCACATCATCGTAGTTCTGCACGGGGATGAGGGGTTTCCCATAGCCGAGTTTCACGGGCGGCCGCTTGCCGATAACATAGTGGATGCCTTCCAGGAATCCGGCTTCACGGAGCCCTGACAGGGCCGCCGGAAGGGTGCGTGTGCGTGCCTGTTTGAAGGACGAAGCGACAAAGGCACCTGTCGAGCCGGGCATGAACTGCACATTGCGTTTGATGCGGCGGGACACTATCCCGAAAGATTTACCAAAACGGCGCGAACAGATATCCACCTCCGTGTTGGCAGCCACGGCCAGGGCTTCCTGCTGCGCCCTGTTCAAGTAAGTCACTTTGCTGTCGGAATTGTCACTCATTGCTCATCGGGTTCATCGATTTCCTGCGTGTAGCGTTTCAGGAGTTTCCGGGCGGCATTCTCGATACCGGGCACTTTCTTAATCCCGATAACTTCCGGATCCACAGAAAACGATTCGTCACGCGGCACGATCTCTTCCCACGGGTAATCTTCGCCATCGGGTTCATCGAGCTGATTGGCCTTGATGAGGGTCTCTGCGATTTTCGTGAGAGCCTTGGCCTGTTTGTCATCACCGGCGAGAGCTGCGGCCGTGGCCTGTTCCAGGAGGTGGTTGGCCTTCATCCGCTGGAATTCCTTGTCGGCTTTCGGGGCATGGCCGAACAGCACTTTCACCAGGGCGATGTCGTTGTACGCCTGTGCGCGGCCCACGGCGAACTGCGTGATGATATAATCTCGCATCTGTGCATCGGTGATGAGCGGGTTTCCCATCCACCGGGTGAAGATGGACTTGAGGCGGTCGAGCCGTACCTGGTCGGCGGGCGGCAGCTTGTGATTCGGGTTTTCCAGGGCCTTGCTGAAGGCATCAATCAAGTCCCGGTTCGGGTCTTTGGGCATATCTCGGTCGTTTACAAAACAAAAGTACCGACTTTTCAGCCGGTACTTGGGACAGTGGGTTTAGGAGGGGTGGTCAGATAAGTTCTTTCGCCTTGAGTGCCGCCTGTGTTTCTTCAGAGATGTTGAAACCATGGTCGATAAGGGCCTGAAGCCTGATTTTCACACCGGATTTCACCTTGTCGGAGTTCTTCTCGGCCTTGAGGGCCTTGGAGATGTAGGCGCGGCACGATTTCTCATTGAATTCGGCGTTGACCTTCTCCTTCTCGGCGTTTTCCAGGTAGGTGTCAATCTTGAGCCATCCGGCCTTGATGCGCTCTTCCGCTTCCAGGATCTTGGTGCGGAAGAGGGCGCGGTCGGCATCGGTCTTGGCCATTTTCATTTTCTCATGATATCCGCGGCGAACGGGATACTCGGAAATGATGTCATCGTACACCTTCTGCAGGGCCTCGGGGAGGTCACTGCGTTTGGTGCGGCGTTCATCATAGGTCTTGAAAATGATTTTCACGGATTCGGCCGGTGCGTCCGGGAGGGCCTTTGCAGGGATTGATTTGTTGAACAGAGTTTCGTGGATGGGGGCGTTCGGATTGATGAAAGTGGAACCGGATCGATTCAACTTGTCGAGTTCGTAACGCAGCATTTCCATGTCTTTCTTTCGGCCGATCCACGACATTAGGCTCTGATTCGGTGAATATTTGCAAAACAGGCCGAATCCGGTGTTGAAATCCGGATTCGCCTGTTGCAGATACTCATTAATTTCCTGAATCATGCCTAATTAGACTGAGTGACAGGAGGGGTGAGGACTCCGGTCGAGCAGTCGAGGGAGCCTTCATCCGTCACGATCGCGCCCTCATAGAGCGGCAGCGGCGTTACATCCGGGCAGTCCACGGTGAAGGTGATGCCTTTGGCGGAACCGGCGGCATCGCCGGAAGTGGGGGCCACGGAGGTGTTGCTCCTGTAGTCCGGGGAACCGATGACATGGTACCGGCCAGCGGACTTCGCGATATAGACGAAATCATCGTTGACGGAAGCCTTCGAGAAGCCAAGGGCCTCGGGGCTCAGGTCGGGGAAGGAGAAGTTGCCATGGTTGATGAACATCTTGCAGTCCGTCTCACCAGTGGTCTCTGAGGTGATCGAGCCTTTGCCCTGCGTGGAATACATCTTCTGCCACTTCTTTCCCGTGGCCAGCACGAAGTCACCTGTATATTTCGACAGGTTCACCTCTGAGGTGGCACTTTCAAGATCGTCCACGATGGTAGGCCATGATGTGATGTACCGTTTGCGGATGCGGTACACGGTCTGGCCAATCCCCGAGGGATTGACCTGACCGATATTGAAGTCAAGATTTGCGTACATAGTGCTTTCTTGATTTTAAGGAGTTACTACTCGGTTCCGGTTCCGGCCGGGGTTTCGGCCGGGGTTTCGGGCTCGGCAACCAGGAGGAATTCCTTCTCGATCATCTGGAACTGCACGCCCCAGAAGAAGCACATGAAGAACTGAACGACCTTGGGGTTGTCAGGCACACGAACCAGAACCTTTTCCTTGTTGGACTCCTGATCGCAGCCAACCAGCATGTTCTGCTTTGTGGTGAGATAGATGTAGGGGCTGTTCTTCATGCCGCTGAGCGCAACCAGCTCGCAGGGGTTCTCTTCGGTGCCGTGAAGCACATTCTTGTTGTAAGAAGTATTATAAACAGCGGCTCCGAAGTGAGCGAGGCACCAGTCATCGTAGAGCTTTTTGGTGGCGCGGGGAAGGAACATCTTCAGGTTGTCGCTTTCCTGGAGCTCTTCGGATGCGGCCTCATAGATTGCGCTCAGCACATCACCGACATTCGAGGAGGTGATGGCGGCGTGCTCATAGTAGTTGCCCTTGATGGCGGAGATGTTGCCCGCGGTGATCTCATTTGCGGCGATGGTGTCGAAGCCGTTGAAGAGGGTCGCGGTGGTCGTGCCGGAGGGGTTGCGGGAAGCGTTGAAGAGGGCGGCACCCAGCTTCTTGGAAACGCTCTTGCCCATGGCGAGCGACAGGTCGCGGACGATTTCCGCATCCGTGCGTTTTGTCTTGTCGGAGAACTGCTCTCCATAGACAGTGGTGAAGAGGATGTACGGATCAAACTCTTCGAGAACATCACCCAGATAGGTGGTGAGGGTACGGGCGTTGATCTTCGAGGTGTCGGTCGCGCCCTTGTCGGTCTTGTAGGGCCTCACTTCGGCATCGGATCCGATGGCACCTACGGTTTCATCTCCGGCCACACCCCTGTGAAGGGTCATGTGCTTGAGGGCCTTGTCCATAAGGGCGGCCACCGGCATCGCCAGGATATCCTTACGGTACTTGGCGGAGGAATTGGTAAGAAGTTCTGAAAGTTGCATAATGCTGTGAATTTAGAAGTTTACTTTTCGAGAAAATCTTTACAGACCGCGAGCGCATCCTCCCAGGTCTCGGAGGGCTTGATGTCGGCGGAACCGCCTTCGGGTTCGTGATTCACCCGGACATCGGGGGCACCGGCGGAGTTGGCTTTTTCAATAGCCGCGTTCAGGGAGGTCTCCAGTTCGGAGATGCGGGAGTCACGGGCCTCGATGGTGGACTTGGCGGTGGCCAGTTCGGTGTTGAGCCCGTCAATGGTGGTCTGGAGCCCGGAAGCCCCGGCAAGGGCGGCTTCGAGAGCTTCGAGCTGTCCGCTGTTCAGCGTTGCGGAGCCGTCCTCGGCAATGGCCAGCTCTGCGAGGGCGGCGATTGCCATGAGATTGAGGTAGGTTTTCATTGAATTTGAATGTTTTGGATTGGGTTCTGGTTCAGGCGGGGTGGCAAGTTCCATCACGGCGGAAACGGCATCCTCCAGGGAGCCGATGCCATCGATGAGGGAACCGACCACATCCTTGGCGAAGTAGATCTTGCCGGTAAGCTGTTCATCGGCCACGCCGGGGCGGTTAGCCTTCATGTTATCCACGAACTGTTGGTTCAGCGGATTCAGCCGCTCTTCCTTGATGACCTGGAAGTTGCCTTCCAGGGCGGCCTCATATTCGCCATTCTTATCAGCGGCACCATCGGCATAGACGCGGGCTGTGATGAATCCATCAGCATCCTTGTGGTATTTCGGCAGTCCGGAGAGCTCGCACATCGTACCGATGCAGCCGATGGAGTCCATCGCTTCATGGGCAATGATCTTCCGGCAGTATGAGAGGGCATATATACAGGCGGATGCGGCGGTACCGTCCACGAAGCCCACCACGGGTTTCTTGCATCCCTGGATGGCGGCGGCCATCTCGGGAACGGCTGCCACACTTCCGCCACCTGAGTCGGCCACGATGATATGGCCGATGATATCCGGATCCTTGTCGGCGGCCAGGAGGTCACGGCCGATCGTGCGGGTACCGGCTACCTCGCAGTCATCGTATTTCATCATCGTACCGGTGAGGTAGGTGACATACACGGATTTGTCGGCATACGGATTAGCCTTGCTCTTTGGAGCTGGAATGAGTTCCGCACATTTGACCCGGTACGGTGCGGGGGCCTTGTCGAACTCTGTCTCCAGATAGCCGCCGAGAACACCCTTCAGGATAGGAGCCATAATGGCTGCCTGTTCCGGGGTGATCATCCAGGGGCCTCTGAGGTTCATGGCCAAAGATGACAACATCATAATCGTGCAATTTAATGTTGCCACAAAGGTAAATCACCTCTATAATTGGATTCGGGACTCTAATCTGAGTCCAAAAGAACCCCGTGAAGGCTCTGAAGGCTTATATTTATAGTGAAACCGTTGCTTGAGATGCCAGAAATTGCGTCAGAATAGGTGAAAGTGGGAAGGAACTCTTTTGAGCCGATCACATACTTCACGCCGGAGATGAGTTCCACCTCGAAGATGAATCTCTTCCCCTGAAGCTGCTGCAGAACCGGCCTGTAGGTCTCCTTGTCGGCGCGGATGGCGGCGGTGAGGGTCATTTCAGAGTATTTTCCATTCTCATCATACTTCCACGATTCCTGGAAGTCGGCGGATTCAGGGGTGAAGGGGAGTTCTTCGAGGGCCGATGAGAGGAAGGCTGCGAAGTTGAACGATGAGCCGGCGGGGAGCTGGCTGTAATCTCCCACCCGGGATGCGAGGATATGCCTGATTTTGCGAATTCCTAACTTCATATTGCATCGATTTTTTGGTCAAAAAAATAGGACATCATCGGAACTAAAAAAAGATTGGAATCGGGAATTTATCGCCGTGTTTCTGACGAAAACGGTACCAATCCTTGGAGAGCCTGTTTATCATCCGGCTATCCATCGGGAGGTCGTAGTTCACAAGGAAACTTCCGATGGCGTGTCTGATCGGCTCCTGACTTTTGTCATCCGAGTATCGGCCGACCATGTAGAGCCGGAAGGCGTTCCGGAACTGGTTCTCAAACCACCGGCGGATCACCGCCTGAGCTGTCGGGTTGATGTAGCACCGGTAGAGGGTGTTCATGTGAAGGGCATCGGCTGAAGGCCGGTTGTAGTATTCCGTTGAGTGGCAGTCCAGAAGTTCAATGGAGATATATTCCGAACGATCCTCGATAAGCTTGTAGTCTTTCGGGAGCAATTCAAGGTTCGAACGGATGATTCCCCAGATGTTTGAAGTCTCATCCAGAGATACGATGTCGCTACCGGTGTATTCCACCACCCAATGCCGGATGAAGGAACCAACCTTAATATCGACCGTGACTGCATCTTTCATAAAGTGTACAAATATAGTTCATAGTGTTATCCTAATCTTTGACATACACCGGAAGGCCCCTGCGTATCTTCTCCCTGACGGGCTCGATGCTGTTTCCTGCAAAGAACCCGGTGTAGTAATCGCCTTTGTCCGGGCCGATCTGCACCTGGTACAGGAACTGCCTTCCGGGGTACATATCCCGGAGGGTCGCGAGCCTCATTCCTGGGGGCGGCTCGAAGTAGTGCCAGATGTCCTCATGATGGCCGCCGAAACGGTCGTCAATCCACTGGCCTATTTCCAACTTCACAGGGGGCTTCATTGCAAAATATTCAATTCAAACAAAAATTTCCCGAAAATTTTGACACCGTTGACACCGACCGACAATCCGCTGATTTTCAAAGTATTCCACGGTGTCAAAATCTTCTTCGAGTAGTAGTCCGAGGCCAAATTGGCCATTTTTGAAGTGTCATTTCCGAATTTTCTCCAAAATTTTTGACACCGTATAACTAAATGATTATTAATCACTTTCCTTCTTCGGTGTCAAAAAGTCAAAAAAATACTAAATTTATCATATCAATGAATTTTTTTCTCTCTCGCTACGCTCGAACCCAAGAAAACCCGTCCAAGGACGGGCACTTCAAATTGACATCAGAATGGTGGTTCATCTTCCAAATTCCGTGAAGATGTCCCATGAATCACCGGTGGCGGAATCGGCGGTTCCCCGGTGCCCCCCCCCGGGAACGGCGCGGCCACGGGATTGACACCGGGAGTCTCCACATAGAAATAGTATTTATCGACACCATTCTCTTTGCGGTGTATGCGCTGGTGTTTGCGGTCAGACTCGGAGGTGAAGATGGAATCCGGATTGAACACATATCCGTCATCTTGGTGGTACTGGCACCAGAGGGTCATGGCCTCCTTGAATTTCTTCGGGGTCAGGAACTGCTGACTGCGCGAAGAGATGCTCTTGGAGTAGGCGGCGATGGCCTCTTCCTGATCCACATAAGTGTTCAGACGGTCATCACTGAACCAATCTTCAGCCCAGTCGAAGAAATCCTGGCCCATGGCCCTGATGAGGGTGCGCTGCATGATGGACTTCATCGGCGGCTGCACTCTTTCGTGAATTTTATGCCACTGCACCATGCAATTCAGCATGAAGTTGTAGAAGGCGTTCATCTCATCGGGCGTGTACTGGTCGATGAGATCCTTCCCGAATTCCGTCCGGGGGGAACGAAGCTTGAGTTTCCGCTGGATGGAATCGGAATGGTAGTAGTCGCTGAAGGCCGCGAACCAGATACGGCGGTTCAGGGAGTCATCGAAGTTGCGGATGGCGTGGTTGGAGGTGAACCCGAGCTTAGGAGATTCAGTATAGTCCATCGTGAACCCCTTTCCGTGCTTCACATCGATGGTCATCTTGCCGGTGACCATGTTCATGAAGGTTTTCATGGGCACCTTGGAGTCCAGGTCATCCAGGAAGATGGTGTCGGTGATGTCTTTCACCACATTCTGGAAGATGAACCTCATGCTCGACAAATCGATGCGCTGGCCATCGACATACTCCTGTTTGCGAATTTTCTCCATACTCTTCAGAAAAAGAGACTTTCCGGTACCGCCGAGATGCTCATCGCTGTCAGCCTGGACGGTCTCCATGGCGTACAGGGCGTATGGCTGGCCGGAAGTCTTGTATTTCGACAGCATATATCCGATGGCCAGGGTCTTGGAGATGAATGTCAGCCGGTACTCACGCTTCTGAATGTCGGAGAGCTGCCTGCCAGCCTCTTCATCTCTCCAGTATTCCCGCCCGGTATTCCAGATGTAGTTCATGAAGGTCGAGCCCCATTCGCGGATTTCCACCCTGTACTTCTTCATATCTTCCATGGTGTCAATTTGCGATTCTAAAGAATAAAATTCGGGAGAGGGGGGGACGGCGGCGGCAAGCCGGTCTTTGATGGCCTGGTACTCAGGGGTCGGAGAGATGTCAAAATACGGCTTTTCAGGCCGGAAATCGTGGTCGATAATCTTCGATGAATAGATCAGGTACGGGCATTCGGAATCTTTGACCTTCACGATGCCATCGGCTCCGATGCGGAATATCCCGTTGCGGAACCACAGATAATCGTACTGCTCCGTGAAGGCGTTGAAATCGGGCTTTATGCGGCGGAGTTTCACCAGGCCTCCTGCCGTGATCTGCTTCGAGCGGTGGATTGCGTTCACCAGCTTCTGGTCGTAGTATTTCGGATGTGTCCGGAGATATTCCAACAAATACATCGAGCACTCGGCGGCGATGCTTTCCTTGTCGATGAGGGTGACTTCATTCCCCTCGATGCGGCAGAAAGTGAAGCCTTCGTTCTTGGTGGTGGTTTCGATGGTGTAATAGCCGGATGCTTCAAGGAACGAATACATCTGATCATTGTTGATGTCGAACTTCTTTCCACCCTTCGGAAGGTCTATCTCCGTCCAGAACTTCAGCCCGCCGGAGAGTTTCACCAGCTCATCGAAGAGCCGGAAGGGGTTCTGCATCTCGGGCTTGCGGTAGTACATGAAGAAATCCTTGGCATCCTTGCAGGGCTTGCCCTTGCGGTCGCGGTGCTTCTTCAAGTCCTCCGGCAACCGGATGATGGAAACTTCGAGGAACCGGAGGGCGATGTCGTACATGTTCCGGAGTCCCGTGTCATCGATGTCGTAGAGGATATAAATGTTCCTGGCCATCGATGAGAGAATGTTGAATTCATATTCCGTGAACTTTGCGGTCTCCGAATTGAGCCAGCACACATGATATCCGGCGTTCTTGATGTTAAGGGCATCGGAGCCGCCGGAACAGACAACCAGTTTGTCCCATTTATTGTCAACCTTCTCTTCGTGTTCGCCGTCCTCGCTGATGATGGTGGTCTCCGCTTTCCATTCCCCGGCCACGGCCAGCCGGTACCGTTCCATGAACTCTTTCTCCCCACAGAACGGAATCATTCGAACCGCCGGGCGTTTGCCCTTCTTGCCGCCTTTCTTCCACCCGTCCAGGGCATCGGCGTCCTCCTTCTCGATGCGGGTCTTGTCCTTCCAGGTGAATCGGTATCTCTTCGAAAACGGGCAGTAAAGGCGGCCGTAGTCTCCATAATCGTAATAGAACATCGGATAGGTCTCGTTCGCGGCGATCCTGGAACTCTTGCCATCGGCGTTCTTGGCCGTTACATACGAATCCATCGGCTTCAGGCAGAGGTCGGCGCACACTTCGGGGGTGATGTTGTAGCCAAGGATGTCCAGCTCCGCCTTCGTGAACTCACCTGAAGGGCGGATGTTCACGGCCACCGAATCCACCGGCGGCACCTCGGAGATGTCCGGCTGAGGATTGAAAGAGCGTTCACGGTCTTTATCATCCAGGAGATCCGGCGCGTACTTCTGGGCGCACCAGAGGATGGCCGCTGCATAGTCGAGCTCTTCGCGCTCCATCACCAGCTGCAGGGCGTTCTTCGCCTTCGTGTCATGGCCGCCCTTGTCCTGCAGGAGCCATCTTCCGTCCGATGTCTGAAAGACGGTGCAAGAGGCGTTCTTGTCATCCTCCCGGATCTTGAAATTATGGCGGGATGCAAACCCGGCCCTGGAGCCGGGAAACATATCGAGAATTATCTGTTTACCCCCGTCGGTACGGGCGTATATCTCTTCAGCTTTTATCATATCGCTTTCAACTATTCATCCAACAACAGGGCATCAATTACATACTTCACCCGATGGAATTTCATCATGCGGATGATCTGGTCATCCTCTTTGTTTATGTAGGCATCGATGAGCCTAATCTGGGTTGCGAGGGCTTCGCTTACGAGCTTGAGCTGTTCGCGGGAGATTTCAATTTTCATTTCAGACTCTTCACTGTGCAGAAGAATGCGGAATAGAATTCCACCATATCTTCCTGTGGGTTCTCATCCTGAATGAGGATACAGGCGTTCTCGATGCGGGGGTTGGTGTTGATGTTCGCGGATGTCTGAACGACAAAATCGAACTTATCCCCTCTGCCGGCCATCAGCTTCGAATGGTTCCTCGCCACCGTCACCGTCACATTCTCATAACCTTCAAACACTCTCTTGAAGTCGGCCGCCTCAAGGCCGTGGCGGCCGGTGCGGTATATCTCTCCAAGGAAGAGGTCAAGGTGGCCAATCCGGCCGTCATCTATCCATTTTCTCATCGTCAGCACATCATTCATATCCACGCACCATGTGCTGACAATGATGGTGCGGATGTTCTGCTGGCGGATTATCGCCTTAAGGTATGAAAGGGCATCGACATCTCCGCGGGTCATGAAGTTGTAGCTGACTCCTTTCTCGAAGTAGAATCCAGGTGCCGCCAAGCTGTCAAGGAGAGCCATCTCGCTGAAGGCCCGGCGATACTGGTATTTCGTTCGCAGAGAGCGGCTCTCCGCGGTTCCCTGCATGGGCTCGTCATCGTCACGGCCCGGATCGCGCTGGAAATCGTCACGGAGCGGCGGAAAGATGCCTTCGCGATGCTCCAGGTCGAACAGTGTGGTTCCGGATACGCCTTCTAACTGGGAGAGATCTATCATGCCTGGAATCCTTTTTCCTCTTTAAGCTGCTCTCGGTTCCACGCCTCGATCATCCGGACGGCCCATTCTTCTCCTGAGTTCGCGATGTTCACCACCTTCTGCCTGTAAGCCATCTCTCCTTCAATCTTTCCGGCATGATATGCCTCATAAAGGGGTGAGGATGAATCAGCCATCAGGCGGCGGAATTCGGACTGGGGGACACCGATGGCCATCGATATCGCGGAGAATGAATACCTGAGGATGGCCAGTTTCTTCACATTGGCCAGGTCGGCCGGTGTCGGCCGCCATACAGGATTGCCTTCCGTGTCAAGGATTATCCTGTCAGGATCCGCTGGGGGCGCGGGGGTGACGGCCAGATCGGCGGGGATATCTTCGATGGGCTCATTCGGATAGTAGGTCTGATAGTAATCGCGAATGACATCGACACCGGTGCGGTGCTGCCTGTCGGGGTTGCGGTCACGCCTGACGGCTTCCAGGAACGGCACGATGAGGGTCTTGAACTCCACGATGGCATCTTCATCATCGGCTATCTTCTGAAGATGGGAGACCCGCTCCTTCTTCAAATTCACCGAATCCACGATGATGTTGAATTTCATCCGGAGGCCCTGCTTTATCACGAAGTCCTCGGTGGATGTCACCAGGGGCTCCCTCTTCAAATTCCAGTAGTCCCCGAGGGCGTGCCGGATATCATCGCGGCTCACGATAATCCAGTCCTCTTTCCCGGAGACTTCCCGGCGGGCCCATGTGCTCTTCCCAGCGCACGGAGGGCCCTGAAGGATGATCATTTTACTCATCGGATATCTCGGGGAAAAGGGTTTCGGCCAGATAAGTATCGCCGGTCACTCTCTTGAGGGTGTCCACAACCAACTTCTGGTAGAGGGGCTTCGGCCGCCGGGCACCGGTGAACCAGGCATAGGCCGTGGGGTACGGCACCCCTTGCCTGAGAAGGGACGCCATGACATCCTGCTGGTGCTGTTTCGTGGTCACAGACCACACTTCTTTCATTGTCATTTCTAAGGATTTCCTAATAAATACTTCTTTCGAAATTGCCTTACAGTGAGGATTTCGTATAGTTCCGGGCTGGCAATACGGGATTTGAGAGTTTGCCTATCCGCCGCCATGTCGCAGGGATTCCCGGACTCCTTGATAACCAAAATATAGTTGTTACCGACCTTTTCAGCCTCTGCTGCGTATTCCCCGGATCCGCCTCTGAGAAGCTGGATCCGGTCTGCATCTTTCGAATAACATTCATACTGCGATTCTGCGAAGGACATGACTCACTTTTTAATGAACAGATAGTCTTTCCAGATATCGATGAATTGCCTTCCGCTGTATTTCGCCAACTCTTCGCTTTTATATGCAAGGCGAGAGCCGATGTGCGCGTACGAGTACGACCAAGCGAGATTCGAGAGCGCAAAGCCGAGGCCGGAGTAGTAGCCGCTGACATCTTTTGCTGATATC
>CALFJA010000060.1 GCA_937877605.1 uncultured Prevotellaceae bacterium
CATCACCACTGACAACAGGGTCGTCGCCATTGGTTGTGTAGTAAATAGTTGCACCTTCAGTGGTTGTGCTGATGGTTACGCTTTGAGCTGAAGTATATGTGCCTGCAGCCGGATCAAAGGTCGGAGTGGCACAAGTTGATGTGTCAAGGGCTTTATACAATTCTACCTTGGTCAACTGAACATACTGATTACTGCTACCTGCAGTCACATTGAAAACAAGTTTAATGTAGGAACCTGCGCTCCATGTCACACCAGTTGAAGGAGTAAATGTGTGAGTTGTTGAAACATCTGGAGTACTGATTGTCTTTGTGTCGATTACAGAACTAAATGCGGCATCACTTGCGACAATCAGCGTAAGTGAGTTGAGCGTTAAGGTTTTTGTGCCCAAAGTCACATCGATTTGAGAAGTCTCCTCGCTGGTTCCTGTTGTAGAGTAGACGGGGCGGTCCTGATTCGTCAGGCTTTTTCCGCCTATTCGCCATGGGCTCATGGTGGTGTTACCTGTCACCATCCATGTCATGGAACCCTGAGTGATTTCACTCTCAGATGCATAGTTATTGTTTCCGCCTGTTGTTGTACCGTCCAAAGTGTAATAAACTTCGTCGGCCCATGCGGTGCCTACTCCGGTAAAGAGCAGCGCAAAGAGAACAAAAAGTTTTGAAAGTAATGTTTTGTTCATACTGTTAGAATTTAAGTTAATAATTATGTTAGTTTAAAAAATTGGTATTCAGCGAAATAGCGCGTGAGGTGCTTGTGCCTGCGGCTGTTCTTACTTCTTAATATACGCATATACATGCGCACATAACGCACATAATTGGTACAAAAGTAAGAAGTTTTTATCATTCCACTGTATGCCTACCGAAAGGGTTTCTACTTTTTAAGTTTTTTTAACATCAGCAAAATCCGAACATAATGCTCCCCATCCCTCGTTGCCGAAGAGGGAAAACAGAGCGGAAAAACTCCTCCCTGTGCCTGACAAAAGAGGATGCTTATATGGACAAAGTGAGCCTTAAAAAGACAAGGGAGACAGGGGGCGTTGATGAAGATGCAGACACCCGTTTTCCGTTTGAGCCCCAAATGCGATGCAACTTCAGCCCAAACGCAGTGCGAAAGAGCCCCAAACGGCGTGCGTTTGGGGCTCAATTGCAATTAGTTGATAATCAGACGGTTACAAGGGTAAATCCGACTGGTTTTCAAAACGCTCTCCAGGGCCGAGGATGCTGCCCGGGGCTGAAGGGGGCACAGCCCTGCAGAGGGTGGTCAAGAACCCCGCTGTGCATCCCCATATAGCAAGCCGACAGGCACGCCCTTGCCGCACATAAGGAAAAAACTTCACCTCGCTCTTTTATTTGCCACGCATTTTCGTATCTTTGCAGAAACTATTTAACTGCATGAGCCGACTTTTTCTTTTCCTTTTCCTCTTTCTGTCCACAACGCTGCAGGCACAACGGGTGGACGAGCAGCTCGACTCCCTGCTGAGCAATCCGTATTTCCAAACCTCACAGGTGTCGCTGATGGTCTACGACCTCACGGCCGACAGCACACTCTATGCCTACCAGCCCTACCAGCGTATGCGCCCTGCCAGTTGTCAGAAACTGGTGACGGCCATCACGGCATTGGCACAGCTGGGGTCTGCCCATGCGTTCAAGACAACCTTGAAAGCCGACGGGAAGATGACGGGAAGGACGCTGCAGGGCAACATCTACTGCGTGGGCGGCTTCGACCCGCTTTTCTCCGATACGGACATGGAGGCACTCGTGGCTGGCTTGCGCCAACAAAACATTGACACAATCAGAGGACAAATATGTGCAGATTTCTCGATGAAATCGTGGAAAAAGTGGGGTGAAGGCTGGTGCTGGGACGACAAAAATCCAACGCTCTCGCCCCTGCTGCTGAACCAGCAGAATGACTTTGCAAAGGCATTTGTCCAGTGTCTCCGCAAGCACAAGATCGTATTGCTCACCGGAGGCAAGCACGAGACGGCCGAACGCAATGCTCCGGCCAAAGCGCAGGAACTGTTCCAGCTGTCGCACTCGCTCGAAGAAGTGATTGTTCCTATGCTCAAGGAGAGCAACAACCTCTTTGCCGAGGCCGTGTTCTATCATCTGGCTCCCGGAAGGACGGGCCTTACCACCAACCAGGCACGGTCGCAGGTGAAGAACCTGCTGGGCTCGCTCGGCGTGAACGAAGAAAGCTACAATGTTGCCGACGGCTCCGGGCTGTCGCTCTACAACTATACGACGGTGGATAACCTGGTGCGCCTGCTCCGCTTTGCCGACAGACGCAAATCGGTGGCTGAGCCGCTGTTGGCCGCACTGCCCATAGGCGGTGTCGACGGAACCTTGAAAAAGCGGATGCTGCAGTCGACGGCGCAAGGGCGTGTCAGGGCAAAGACCGGTACGCTGACGGGTATTTCCTCGCTGGCCGGCTACCTCACCGCCGACAACGGACACCGGCTGTGCTTTGCCATCATCAATCAGGGAATTGTAAAGCACGCTGCTGCCCGCGAGTTCCAAGACCGCGTGTGCGAGATTCTGTGCAATTATTAGGTTGTCCCGTCAGGAAAAGAAATGACAACGGCTGACTGGCCCGATGGCTGCTGCCGTTGTCTTTTTTGTGTATTAGCCTTACCTTGTGAGCGAGAACTTCAGCGAAAGGCCGAAGTCGCGTGTGGTGGTCGGATAACTGTTGCTGGACAGCAACGGACGGTTGGTCTGCCGGTCGTAGAAGAAGGTCATGGTGAGCAGACGGGAGAGGGTGTAGTCGGCGGCAAAGGAAAGTTTCATGGCGGTGTTACCGCTGCTGGCGGCACTGGTCATGGTACGGATGTCGCGGACAATGCTGGCCTGCTTGCGGAACGAGAAGTCGAGACGCATGTTCAGGTCGTGGTTCACCTGCCCGCGGCTGCCGGCTGCCGGCCGTGCGGCTGTCTGTTGCTGCTGTTCCTGGTTGGTGCCGGTCTTGCGCGTCTTCACCTGTCGGTGGCGGTTCCAGTTGAACAGCCGGAAGTTGTTGATACGATAGGCAAAGCCCAGTACCCAGTCGCGGCTGATGGCCTCGGCAATTTCTATACTCGTCATGCTCAGTGTGAGCACACGGGTGGTACGGTATTCCAGTTTGGCGGTGAGATTGTTGTTGAAAGTCATGTCCACACCCAGCAACGGAGAGAAGGCTTCGTTGATGCTCACCGACGAGATGTTGTACATGGTGCTCGGTGCCGGATTGCCCGATGAGGCCACAGTGACGAAGCCCAGCCCGTTCATGTATTCCTGAAAGGTACTGAATGTACTGTAGGCACCCACTGCATAAATGCTCTTGTAGCCGTGGTTGATGTTGAACGACTTGAAATGGTCGCAGAACCACCGCATCTGCGCCAGTCCGCTGTAGCGAATCTGCCAGTTGGGAAGCAGGCGCGTCAGGGCTGGGAAGAATCCGAGCGAACTACCGCCGCTCAAGGTGTAGGTCTGCAGGAAAGCCGGAATCATCACATCGCCGCTGAACTTGTCGACCGTACCGTTCTCCGGCGAGAAGGGTTGTCCCGCCAGTGAGGTGCCTGCCGGATAGACGGAACCGGTGTACTGTGCCTCTACACGGTCGCGAAGCCCGTCAAGCGAACGGCAGAACTTGTCGAAACTGGCCGACTTGAACCCGTTGCTGGCACTGCCCATACCTTCCAGCGCACTGCCGATGGAGATGGTGGTCATGGTGAATGTGCCCGTCTGGGTGGAAGGACGCCCCTCGTACATATACTGGATGCTCTTTGCCGTTGTCTGTGTGCGCGCTGCATTCAGGTCGATCTTGAAGTTGCGGAGCGGCTCCAGCGTCAGACGCAACTGCAGGTCCTCCGTTTCGTTGGTGTTGGCAGGCGTTGCCACCGAACTGTTCACCAACAGCCAGTCGCGGTCGAGGGCCTTGTCTATGTAACTGTCGCCGACCAAACCAAAGGCAAAACCTAGTCCGGGCGACAACGCTCCCGTACCACGGGTCTGTCCGAAGGCGTCCCCGACATTGGGCATGAAGCCAGGCAACGACATGTTGTACTGGTTCCGATAGCTGATATTCACATCGCGCACCATCATGAGGAAGCGAGCCACCTGCTGGGCAGGATTGTACCATTTCTGGTTTTCATAGGGCTCCTTCGGCGTCACGGTGACTTTCACCTTAATGGTGGTGTCTACCTTATTTAATATCTGGAAGGAGTTGTCGTTCACACGCTTCATTTTCAGCTTAAAAGGCTTGCCGTCCTCCGTCTTTGCCGTGACGGTGTAGCGCGTGGTCTTCTTGTTGTGCGACACAGTGGCAGGCTTGTCCGGCGAGAGCGTTATCTCCCCTTCGTAGGCTCGCTGGTTTTTCGGCAGTTCGCGCTTCTGCTGTTCCGCCTTGTCCTTCGTAGCCTTGTCCTTGTCGTTATTGCGGGTTGGGGTCTTAGGCTTGGCCGTCTGTTTCTTCGGAGCCTTGGCAAAACGCTCGTTCGTCTTCTTCAGGAATGGCACCATGTTGTAGAGCTTTTCCATACTCAATGTGGTGTTCACACTGAGGTCGCGGCGGGTGGAGATGGTATTGCCCAGGGATGTTCCGTCGTCAAGGTCGGTTCCGCGGATCCAATTGTAGGCAGAACTGTAGGTAATGTTGCTGTTCACCCATGCGAAGATGGGCAGGAGGTTCAGCGGCACCTGATAGGAAGCGGTGAAAGTCTGGTTATAGTCTAGCGGCGTACCGAAGTTGCGTATGGAAGTCCATACCGAGTCTTTCCAAGCCGTGTAGCGGTCGGGATAGAGGTCTTTGTTCACCGGAGTGTAGGGTTCCTCAATCTCGGCATGCGTAGTGCTATGGAAGTTCATGTGGAGATTCTTGGTAAAGTCCCATCGGAGAGAGAAGTCACGGTTCCACAGGAACTGCTCGGAGAAAGTCAACGGGAGCATGTTCCCTTCGGTACTCTCCATGTCACGCTCCTGGAGTTCGTAATAACTACGGGTGATCTCGGTGGAGAACGAGATATTCTGGGGCAACCAGTTGAATCCGAACCGACGGGCTATGTCCAGCCACTTCGACTTGTTCTTTATCTTGCTGAACGGCTCCCAGGGCTTATAGATCGGCGTCCACGAGTAGGTGAGTCCTCCCCGCCAGTTGTCTTCGTTCTCATAGACGGTGGTCTGCCCGCTGGTATGCTTGTGGGCGTGACTGTAGGAGAAGGAGAAGTTGGCTGGATCGTAGGGCATGGGGTGCCGCTTGTTCTGTATACCGACGCGCACATTTGACAAAGAGAAGTTGCGGTTGAGCGTCTTTGTCACGGCAATGCTCTCAACGGAATCACGCTCCTGCTCGTTAAGCGCATCCAAGGCATCATCCAACAGCAAGTCTGTATCGAGGGGATTGTACTTCGGGTGCTTCTCCTCACGGCTGATTGAATAGTAAAGCGGAGCCGACACCTTCGCCTTGTCGGGGAAGAACTTGCCCAACTGAAGTGTTGTAGTGACGCTGTAGTTCATCACATCGTCCTTTGAGCGTTGGTTGACACCCTCCTCAAGCCCGCCAAAGCCCTCGGTCAGGTACTTGCCCTGCACATCAACCGTACCGAAGTCGGACAACTGTACATTGAGTTTTGCCTGCGCAGCCCATCCTCCATGGTTGTTATACTCACGCAACCGAAGTTCGTTTATCCACACCTCGCCCGACTTCTGTGTGCCGGCCAAGTTGCGAACACCGATAATCATGGTCTTCACCTCGCCCAGCGTGGGATTTCCCACGATGGTAACCTTATTGGCAGGATGTTCCTCGTCGTAGGCCGAATAGGGCCGGTTGTAGGAAGCCAACCCCTGCGACTTGGCAATGTTACGTGCCTTCTTCACATTGGTAAAGATGCTGAGCGACACATCGAGCATGTTGTCGGAAGGCCATACCCGTTCACAATCGGCACGGGAATACCTGTCGTAGACTCCGGGAGGCGTCAACTTGAGGGGTATCTCATATTCGTAGTAGTTGCTCTTGTAGTCGCTTCCGAGGCGAATAAATACTGCCAGTTGGTCATCGCCGAGGCTGGTGGTGTTCTGTTCGAAGGCGTTTGCATGGACGAACATCTGCAAGCGTTTGTACTGACGGATGTCAAGTGTGGAGTTCTTGTAGACCGCCTTCGACTCACCTGGAGCCAAGTTGGTGAGCACCATGTCCAGAGCCTGCTCGTTGCTCTCCACCAACTGTGGCTGGGTTGGGTCGGGCATTCGGGTGATTCCCGGCGGAAGCACATAGTTGACGGGCACCTTATCACTGTTTTCTTCAATGTTGACGGAACTCACGGCCATCTTTCCCGTTTGCGCGGAGCTTTCCAGACTCTGCTCATAGATACGCCATTCGCCCCTGACCAGGTCGAGGGTGGCAAAGCGGAGGACGACGGGACGCTGGAAATTGGTAAGGAACATACGCATGAAGCGGATGCTGGTGAAGTCGGTCATCCCTCCTACCCTGCTCTCATACTCGGTCAGCGGTATGCGGAACTGATACCATGTGACATTACCCATCTCTCCGTTGCGTAGCGAGGGGTGTGTTTCACGCTTGTCGACGATGAAGTTCTGTCCCACGACCATATCCTCCGGCCGCAGGGAAACATGATACTGGAAGTATTTCTCGTATTCGTTCAGGGTGTAGTCCTGATTAATATCCTCGGCATCGGGCGTCGTCTTGTAGGATGTGTCGTATCCTTCCGTTCGCGAATCGTTGTCGGGAGAGTTGCCCTGTGGGTTGTTTATGTACTTGTAACGCCGCATGATAGATGCCTGCATACGGTCGAGGTCGGCTCCGCGGAAGTAGTGATAGTTATCGCCGGCTGGGTCGTTCAGGATGGAGTCGCGCTGCTCTGATACGACAGTAGCCTGTACCTGTTGCAGGTAGTCCTGATAGGTGTCGAACTTCCGCTCCTCATCATCGTTCAGACCGTTATATCCCACATCCTGCAGCGCCCTGCTGCCACCGCTCGTGGCAAAGGCGTATGTCACGGTAGACTGCGTCGGAATCTTTCCCCATTGCGAATATGTGTAGTTCGACGACCCGTCGACGGGCATACCACTCTCATAGAATTTCTTCCCGTCGCGGAGTACATCCTCGCTCACTTCGCCCAGGTTGATGTAGAAGTCGCCTCCGTATAGATTGGCATCGGACTGTTTGTTGGTGTAGACGAAGGGATCCATGAGCCAGAATTCAATGTATTCCACATTGGCAGCCTCGAAGTCGGTGGTGTTCAGCTTGCGCATCATACCGCCCCACTGCTGCGTCGGGTTGTCGAACTTGCCTTCACTGTTGAGCGACGGGTTGAAGTTGTACGGTCCGCGCTCCTCAGGGTAGTAGTTCAAGTTGAGAGCCTGTATGGTGGAAGTTGCGCCGTTATAATTACTCTGGTCGCGGTTGGGGAAGAGTTCGCGAACATAAATCTCACGGACATAGTAGTTGCTGAGTTGCTCCAGGTCGCTCTTTATGTGGCTGGGGGTGAGCGAACTGCTTCTGCGAGTAAAGAGAGGATCGATGTTGTACCAGGAGAGCAACGAACGGTTGTAGCCGCTCAGCAGCGAAGTCTTGTCGTCGTGATTGGCAAACATGGTGGGAACGCTCGACAGAATCCACGACTGCGGTGTGGAGACATCGATGGCGTTGGTGGTATTCTCGAAGTCGTCCAGATAGGAAGCGTTGTCCTGCGTGCCGGTGCTTTGCCCTGCTATGAGCTGTGCGAACTCGGCGTTCAGGTTGATTTGCGACGGCTGGGTGACATGGAGGAAAGGAATTTTGTTAAGCATGTTGGTCAGCCACTGGCTTTCCTTGCGCCAGTTCAGATTCACGCCCCAGATGGTATTATTGAGCGGCTCCGACCCCATGTTCACCTTGTTGACCAGCGCCTGTTCGCTCAGGTGCTGTAAAGTACCGCTGAGTTGGAAGTCCTTCGAGAAGTTGTACTCCCAGTTCAATCCGAACATGGTCTTGCGTTGCTGTCCGTAGTCGGTGTTGCTTTCCAACGAGACGCTGACAGCCGTCCCGGCATCGATGATACTTTGGTTCAGAATGGTTACTTCTCCGGCGTTGTAATCGACGGTATAGTCGGAGCCTTCATGCAGTTCTACTCCTGCTGCGGTTACTTTGACGGATCCCTGTGGTACATTGTAGGCACCGAGTGAGATGATGTTTGCGCTGGTGCCTCTGAATTGTCCCATGAGCAGATACTTGTTCTTTTCCGCAATCTGCTTGGCTACGGTCTTCGTCTCGGTATAGAGTTCGGTATAGCTGTACTGCGTGGCCTTCGCATCCGATACGCCCTTGCTGACGAGATAGTCGTGCATGTGTTGTCCGAAGGGTTCTATCACGGGGAAGAATACACGCCCGTTGGTCACGGTATAGCCGCTGACATAGTCGAAATAGCCGTTTGGGTGCGGTTTCATGTTGTTGTCCAGTCGGTCGGCACCGAGCAGTCGGATGATGGGCTGGTCCTTCACTTGCTGCTCCGGGATGTAGCTGAGGTATACGCCAGCGGTATCACTTTGGTATTTCACATCCAGGCGGAAGCGGTCTTTTTCCACCGATGATGCCAAATAGTATACATTCTTCATCATCAGGTTCCAGTTGCCCTGCGTCGGGTTGTTGCTCGTGTTCTTAAGCGACTTCACGAAGAGTGCTTGCGAGGTGTTGGTGACATCGCTGGCGAACTCACCCACCTGATAGGTGGCGCCCCCATAGGTATATTCGTAGGCAACGGCGAGCACCTGGTCGGTCTGGAGACTTGTTCGCAGGGATACATACCCCAAAGCGTTGTTGACCGTATACTCCGAAGACGAGAGCAAGCGGGCACTTTCCAACTTCTCATAATCAGTACCGCCGGCAAACTGCGGGATACCGTCGAGCACCGACGAGGTCTGATCTATCATACGCGCATCGGAATAGGTGGTCACCATGGCTGAATATTCCGTATTGGCCTGGTTGGATGGGACGGGCAATCCGGTTGTTGTCCACAGGGGATTGCTCACCGTGCTGTTCTCTCCCAGGTCGGTCAGGGCAATGATGTTACGGGTGTTGGTGGTGGTTCCCGTCTTGTTGGTCACCCATATTTCCACGCGGTTTATCTTGATGCCCGTCGTCATGTTGGGCAGTGTGGTCATGGCCTGATCGTACTTGCTGCGGAAGTAATGGGAGAGGAAGAAGTGCCGGTTCTCCTCATAGTCGGAAGCATCGATTTCGAACGGGGTGAGTTGCACGCCTCCTTGCGAGGAAACGCTTTTGGAATTCGACTTCTTTTGCGAGGCCACCAGTTGCAGTTTCAGCCGTCCGAACTGCAAGTCTGTCCTGATTCCAAAGAGCGAGGAGGCGCCGCGCACCAGCGAGGAGTTGCTGGGGAAGGTGATGTTGCCGGCCTCCACCAGTTTGATTATTTCGTCTTCCTTGCCGTCGTATTTGAGTTTGAGGTTCTGTGCGTCGTAGTCGAAGGTGGCATCCGTGTTATAGTTGAGGTTCATCTTCATCTTGTCACCCACCGAACCCGTCATGTTCAGGTTTATCTTTTCGTCGAAGTTAAGTTGCGTTGTCTTCCTGTTGCGTGTCGGCAGCGAGGGATTGTCAATGTTTTTCATGGTCGCACCGAGTTTCAGTTCGGCCGTTCCCTGCGTTCGGATGCGCACACCGCCGGGGCCGAAGATTTTCTCTGCCGGTCCGAGGTCGAAGTGGAGGTCGGTGAAGTCGAACTTTTCCTTGCCCTTTGCCTGGAATATCTCATCGTTCTTCTTGCGGAAATAGTCGCGCATGAGCGACTTCTCCGTCCATTTGAGGTATTCGTCGCTGGAGAGCATGAAGGGCGTCGTGAGGTAGGTGTTGCCCATTTTTGTCCCGATAATATAGCTGTCGAGCGTGTCGTTATAGACAACGGTGCTGTTCATGTTGTCGGGTTTGTCCAGGTCGGTGCCGTTCTTGTCGAGGTCGTCGAGGGTCACGGGCTGTGTGCGCTGGACCTTCCACTTGGGGTTGCGGAGCGAATCGGGCGTTTCATCGTCATCGTCCACGAACAGTGCTGCCACCTTTTGCTGCTTGCCGTCGTCCTTTGCCGCTCCCTGCTTTGTCTGCGTGGCAGCCTTGCCCTGGCGCTTGCGGTCGTCGGGCTGGGGCATGTGCAACCCCACATGTGCAAACATGGTAACGGCACATGTGCTCAGGATGAGTGGGTAGATGTACGACTTGATTTTCATGCAGTGGACTGTGGTTCCGGCTCTGACGGGCTGTTACACGATGATTACTTGATTTGCTTGAGTGCCAGTTTAACCACTTGTTCGACGGGCAGGTCGGGCTGCTGGCTGAGGATGGCGGTAACGACCTTTGCCGTCGGTGCGGGTGAGAATCCAAGCATGGTGAGTGCGCTGACGGCTTCGTCGCGGATGCTGCCGTTGACCATCTGTGTGGGCTCGCCGCTGACATGCAGTTCGTCGGCGACACCGCTGGTCAGGATGCGGTCCTTCAGGTCAATGATGATGCGCTGTGCCGTCTTCAGGCCAATGCCTTTCACGGCCTTGAGCTGCCGTTCGTCGCCGGTGGCAATGACATTGCACAGGTCGGCAGGGGCAATGGACGACAGTATCATTCGCGCCGAGGAGCCGCCGACACCCGAAACGCTCTTCAACATTCGGTAGAGCTCGCGTTCCTGCTTGGTAAAGAAGCCGTAGAGTTCAAAGCCATCGTCGCGCCCACCGGCCGTGAGTTGCTCTTCGACGAAGAGTTTCACCTCCTTCTTCCCTTGAATCTGGGTAAAGGTGTTCAGCGAGATGTTGAGCAGATAGCCTATCCCGTTGGCTTCGACAACGGCAACGGCTGGGGTCAGTTCGGAAAGTTCTCCGCGGATGTATTCTAACATGATTGTCCTTTATTTATACAAATTCTAAAACGGCCTTACGCGGGAATTATTGTACACACGCGCAGGAATTTTTCCACAGCACCGCTTCCGTTTGCCGGCTGCAGAAACGGGAAACGGATTCGGAATTTGTAAAGTTTGTTTACCAATTTACGGAAGTGCATCCGTCACGAAAAAAAAGAGCGGAAATTGCACATTTTCCATGATGTCCCGACCTGGAAAACGGGCAGCCGTCACACCTGTAAGATGCCTATACACAGAGGCTTGCATCCATCTTCGATTTTACCCCATTTCATCGGGAAAATAAATGAGGCTCAAACGCAGTCCGAACGGGGCTCAAACGGTGCGCGTTTGGGCCCCGATTGCAGTGCGTTTGGGCGGCAGTTGGAAAACAGGTGCAGCACAGTAGGACAACAAGCGACTGAAAATGTAAAGTTTTCTTACCAAATTCGCAAATCTTTCCAACAGCTTCCGAAGGACGAACGGAACACACTTCAAAACAAAAAACATGTTTTTTATTTTGCCATGCACCATCTTTACCGTAATTTTGTTGCACTAAAAATTGAAAAATACCGTGGAACAAAATAAATTTCCCCTGCTATCGACCATTGAATACCCCAGCGACCTGCGCCGTCTGAAGCTGGAGCAGTTGCCGGAAGTCTGTGCCGAACTGCGCCAGAACATCATCGACGAGGTGTCGGTCAATCCCGGTCATTTTGCCTCCTCGCTCGGCGTGGTGGAACTGACCGTGGCTCTACACTATGTTTTCGACACTCCCAACGACAAGATTGTGTGGGATGTGGGCCATCAGGCCTATGGGCACAAGATACTGACGGGACGCCGGCAGCAGTTCCACACCAACCGCAAGTTGCACGGCATCAAGCCCTTCCCGTCGCCTGAGGAGAGCGAATACGACGCTTTCGTCTGCGGACACGCTTCCAACAGCATCTCGGCGGCACTGGGCATGGCGGTGGCTGAGGCCATACAACACCGGCAGCACGCCGGCAACTGCCACAAGGTGGTAGCCGTTATCGGCGACGGTGCCATGAGCGGTGGACTGGCTTTCGAGGGTATCAACAACGCCTCTTCATCCCACAACGACCTCCTCATCATCCTCAACGACAACGACATGTCCATCGACCGCGCCGTGGGCGGCATGGAAAAATACCTCCTCAAGCTGAACACCGGCAGCACCTACAACAGCCTGCGCTACCGCCTGTCGCGCTGGTTCACGAAGAAAGGCATGCTCAACGACAATCGTCGCAACGGCATCATCCGGCTATCCAACGCCTTCAAGTCGGTCATCAGCCACCAGCAAAACATCTTCGAGGGAATGAACATCCGCTATTTCGGCCCCTTCGACGGGCACGATGTGGTGGAAATCGTACGGCTGCTGAAGCAGTTGAAAGACATGAAAGGCCCGAAGTTGCTCCATTTGCACACTGTCAAAGGCAAGGGCTACAAACCCGCCGAGGAGAGTGCCACCATCTGGCACGCCCCCGGAAAATTCAACAGCGAGACCGGCGAGCGCATCGTTGCCAATACGGTTGACAACCCACCGCGCTTCCAGGATGTCTTCGGCGAAACCCTGCTGGAACTTGCCCGACGGAATGAGAAAATTGTAGGAGTAACCCCTGCCATGCCCACCGGATGCTCCATGAACATCATGATGAAGGCAATGCCCGAACGGACATTCGACGTAGGGATTGCCGAAGGGCACGCCATCACCTTCTCCGCAGGCATGGCAAAGGAAGGCCTGCAACCCTTCTGCAACATCTACAGCGCCTTTGCCCAGCGCGCCTACGACAATATCATCCACGACACGGCCATGCTCAACCTCCCCGTAGTCATCTGCCTGGACCGCGCCGGCATAGTGGGCGAGGACGGACCGACCCACCACGGTGCCTTCGACATGGCTGCACTGCGGCCCATCCCCAACCTTACCATCGCCTCGCCCATGGACGAACACGAGCTGCGCAACCTGATGTACACGGCCCAGTTGCCGGAAAAGGGCACTTTCGTCATTAGGTATCCGCGCGGAAAAGGCGTGCTCACCGACTGGCGCAACGACATGCAGGAAATCAGCGTGGGCACCGCACGCCAGCTCACCCACGGGCAACAGCTGGCAGTGCTCACCATAGGCCCGATAGGAAACCTGGTGGAACAAGTCGTCAGGGAACAGCGGCTGGAACACGAGGTGGCCCATTTCGACATGCGTTTCCTCAAGCCGCTCGACGAAGAAGCCCTGCTGCAAATCGGCCGGCAGTATGAAAAAATAATCACCGTCGAGGACGGCTGCCGCTCGGGAGGCTTCGGAAGCGCCGTGCTTGAATGGATGAGCGACCACGGCTTCCAGCCACACATCATGCGCCTGGGACTTCCCGATGCATTCATCGAGCACGGAAAAGTGGACGAACTCTACCACATTGTCGGCATAGACAAGGAAAGCATTGCCGCAAACATACAAGAACAACTGAAATAGACAAGATATGAAAATCATCATCACAGGTACTTACGGCATCGGGACGCTGACCCGCCTGCTGGCAAGGAACGACAACGAAATCACCATCATAAACGACACGGAAAACGAGCGGATGGAAAAGATTGCCGGCGAATACGACATTCTGGCCATACATGCCTCTCCCACCGACCGCCAGGCCATGAAAGAAGCCGGCGCGGGCAGCGCCGACCTGTTCATAGCCGTCACGCTGGACCAGAACCAGAACATCGTGGCCTGCGGCATAGCCAAGAATCTCGGTGCCAAGAAAACCGTGGCAAAGGTGGTCGACTACAAGTATGCCGACCCGAAAATGCAGCTGGCATTCGAACAGATGGGCGTCGATTCCACCATCTATCCCGAGGCCCTCGCCGCCAAGGATATCATCAGCGGCCTGAAGATGTCGTGGGTGCGGCAGCGCTGGGATGTCCACGACGGAGCACTGGTACTGCTCGGCATCAAGATCAGGGAAACCTGCAAAATCATGGACAAACCCCTCAAGGACATCAGCGGTCCCGAAGACCCCTACCATGTGGTGGCCATCAAGCGCGGCACCGAGACCCTCATCCCGGGCGGCAACGACCAACTGAAACTCTACGACCTGGCCTACTTCATGACCACCAAGAACTTCATACCCACCATTCGCGAACTGGTGGGCAAGGAAGGATATGCCGACGTGAAGAATGTCATGGTCATGGGAGGCGGCTCCACGGCCGTAAGGGCCATACGGGAAATGCCTTCCTACATGGATGTCAAGCTCTTCGAGAAAAACGAACAACGCTGTGAGGACCTGCTCGACAAACTGGACCGCAGCAACCTTATGATTATCCACGGCGACGGAAGGGATGTGACCCTGCTGAAAGAGGAGAACATCGGCAACACGCAAGCCTTCGTGGCACTGACCGAAAACGACGAGACCAACATCCTGGCCTGTATCATGGCAAAGCGACTGGGCGTAAGGAAAACCGTGGCAATGGTCGAAAACATCGACTACCTGACCATGGCCGAGAGCCTGGACATCGGTACCATCATCAACAAGAAGGCCATCACCGGCAGCCACATCTACCAGATGCTGCTCGAGGCCAATGTGCTCAATGTGCGCTTCCTGCTCACCGTCAACGCCGACATTGCCGAGTTCATCCCGCAGGAAGGCTCGCGCATCACCCGGAAGCCCGTGAAGGAACTCAACCTGCCGCAAGGAGTGAACATCGGCGGACTGGTGCGCAACGGCGTCGGCATGCTGGTTTCGGGCAATACGCAAATCGAAGCCGGCGACGAAGTGATGATGTTCTGCCATAACGGAGACATGAAGAAAATGGAAAAACTGTTTATGTAACCGCCCTATGGTGAATTTCAAACTTATCAACAAGATTCTCGGCCAGTTGCTCTTCATCGAGGCGACCCTCATGCTGTGCTGCCTGATTATGTCGTTCTACTACAAGGAAGACGACATCTTCGCTTTCGTCATCGCAATAGTGACGACCATACTGGGCGGCATCGTGTTCATGTACTTCGGCCGCGACGCCAACAACTCGCTCGGCCGCCGCGATGCCTATGTGCTGGTGTCGCTCACATGGCTCATCTTCTCACTTTTCGGCGCGCTCCCCTTCCTCATCAGCGGACAGATAACAAACTTCACCAATGCCTATTTCGAGACCATCTCCGGATTCACCACCACGGGATGCTCCATCCTGGACGATGTGGAGAAACTGCCGCATGCCCTCCTCTTCTGGCGCACCATGACCCAATGGATAGGCGGTCTGGGTATCGTCTTCTTCACCATAGCCATCCTCCCGATGTTCGGCAACGGCAATGTCAGGGTGTTCGCAGCCGAAGCCACCGGCCCCATCCGTGCACGCATGCACCCCAGGCTCAGCACACAGGCCAAATGGATATGGAGCATCTACCTGCTGCTGACCGTCACCTGCGGACTGTGTTACTACTTCGCAGGCATGCACTTCTTCGATGCCGTGAACTATGCGATGACCACCACGGCAACAGGCGGGTTCTCAACCCACAACGAAAGCACCGGCTATTTCCACAATCCGTGGATTGACTACACGGCCATCTTCTTCATGTTCTGCTCCGGCGTGAGCTTTACACTGTTCTACATGGTGGTGTTCAAGGGCAAGATCAAGCAGCTCTTCCGCAACGCCGAGTTCAAGTTCTACCTCGGAGCAGTGGCCGTTGCGACGC
Organism: uncultured Prevotellaceae bacterium; assembly: GCA_937877605.1. Classification (GTDB taxonomy): domain Bacteria; phylum Bacteroidota; class Bacteroidia; order Bacteroidales; family Bacteroidaceae; genus Prevotella. Next base: position 15,558 of record CALFJA010000060.1, read on the forward strand.
TCATCATCGCCGTCATTCTGTTCCATTCCAACGGATACGGCATCCACGACGCCTTCCGCAAGTCGCTCTTCCAGGTGACCTCGTTCATGACCACCACGGGAATCTTCAACGACGATGCCGGAAAATGGCCGCACATCACCTGGGTGATACTCAGCGTCTGCATGTTCCTGGGAGCCTGCTCGGGCTCCACCAGCGGCGGTTTCAAGAGCATCCGCTCGGTGATGGCATTCTCCATTCTCCGCAACGAGATAAAACGCATGATACATCCTCGCGCCGTGCTGCCTGTAAGGGTGAACGAAACGAATGTCCCCACCACGGCACAGGTGTCGCTCTTTGCCTTCTTGATGGCCTACTTACTGCTCTGCCTGTTCACCTACTTCGTCATGATCATAACAGGCGTGGACAGTACCAACAGCATCACCATTGCCATCAGTTGCGCCAGCAATGTGGGACCGACACTCGGACTGGAGATTGGGCCGACCATGTCGTGGGCCATTCTGCCTGATGTAGTGAAGTGGATGCTCTGCGGACTCATGCTGATGGGTCGTCTTGAGATATTCAGCATCGTCGTGCTTTTCACGCCGGCATTCTGGAAAAACAACTGATTCTAACTTTATAAATAATACTTTCATCATGTTCATCAAGTTCCGTCCTCTCCTGAAACAAACTCTCTGGGGAGGCGATAAAATCATACCGTTCAAGCAGTTGGACACTACGCTCGACCATGTCGGCGAGAGTTGGGAAATAAGTGGCGTGCCGGGCAACGAGACCATCGTGGCAGAAGAACCGCTGAAAGGACTTTCGCTGAATCAGGCCGTGGCACAGTTGCGGGAGAAACTCGTGGGAAAGGACAATTACCGCCGGTTCGGCAACGAATTTCCGCTGCTCATCAAGTTCATCGATGCTTGCCAGGACCTGTCCATACAGGTGCATCCCACCGATGAAATCGCAGAAAAACAGGGCAAGGAACGCGGCAAAACCGAGATGTGGTACGCCTTGAAGTCGGACCAAGACGCCCACCTCATGGCCGGACTCAGGCAGCAACTCACCCCTGAGACCTATGCCCGGATGGTGGAGAACGACACCATCACCGATGCCATCGCCCGGTATCCCGTAAAGGAAGGCGATGTATTCTTCCTGCCGGCAGGCCGCATCCATGCCATCGGTGCCGGCTGTTTCGTGGCGGAAATACAGCAAACCAGCGATGTCACCTACCGCATTTACGATTTCAAGCGCAAGGACAAGGACGGCAACTACCGCGAACTGCATACGCAGCAGGCTGCCGAGTGCATCAACTTTGAGGTACTTCCCGACTACCGTACCTACTATGAACGGAAGCAGAACGAGGGAGTTCTCCTGGTGGACTGCCCCTACTTCACCACCGCACTCTACGAACTGGACGAGCCGATGACCCTCGACTACAGCGAACTCGATGCCTTCGTGATACTCATCGGCGTGGGAGGCGATGGCCGAATCACCGACGATGAGGGAAACAGCACCACCCTGCGCACCGGTGAGACCGTGCTGCTGCCGGCCACGACGCGGACCGTCCGCACTGAAGGCTGCGTGAAGTTCCTCGAAACCTATGTCTGAACGCCACTGAAAATACGGCTACAACACGGAAAAAGCGGGCTTTCCCCTCAGGGAAGGTCCGCTTTCCTATTATTATATAATGGTTAAGAATTCGCTATGAAAGCTGCTCTGTCGTGGGAGCCGTGCCCAAGTCCTGCACAGGGAAGAGCCGCGCCACATCGGCGAGAATCATGCGGTATTGTTCCGAGACAACGAAACCCACATTCTTCTTCAGCAGCAGCGAGATGTTCTCCACGCTGTGGTTGTAGCACTGCAGCTCGTTTCTGCGTTGCACGGCGTGCCTGCTCTGCTGCACAATCTCGTTCTGGCGCAGGCGCACCAGGTGGTCGCACACCTTTCGGAGCATGGGCAGCACCACCTTGTCGAAGAGGTGGTGACCCTGTATGTACATGTAACAGTTGTCGGCACGGACACCCAGTTGCTTCATCTCTTCCTTGGTCTGCAGGTACGACTGCCGTGCCTCGGGGTGCTCTTGCTGCAGTTGCCGCACCTTCCGGTCGACCTTCCGGCGCAGACGGTGCAGCATTTCGTCGGCGGCACCCAGTTTGAAATTGCCCATCTCTATGACGCGCAGGAAGTCAGTAATAGAGAATTTCGTATAAAGTCCGTTCCTGTAGTGCCAGATGTTCCAGACGAAGAGGGGGAATACCGCCTTGGAAAATTCCACGAGGAACTGGTTCATGTCGAACACATGACTGTCGTTGAGGGTGACCGCCACGCACACATCGTGCAGGCTGGGGCCGTAGCACACCATGTTGTCTATGGCGTAGGCGTAGGTGTGCAGGATGTAGGGATTCCGCAGCATGGTCTGCGACGACTGCGTACGGCCTTGCAGCAGATAGTCGTAGTCGGCGTCGACGCAGGCCAGCATGCCCTCACCCACATGGTCGGTGAGCAGTTTCATGATGACGGCTTTCTTGCCCCGTTCCAGCCGGTTGAGCTTGTCGGGGAGCATCACCTCGAAATAGCGTTCCCTGTTTTCAAACTGCCCGAGCACCATCCGCCAGAAAAACACATCATCGTAGCTTTCCACATAGGCGACGATGCGCTTGCGGGCCTTGCGCGATGTAAGGCTGTTGGCGGCCTCGACATAGCGGCTGCCGATGTTGTCTATCAGGCGCTTGCTCATGATGAGGGGCTATACGGTGATATCGCTTACTTCCGTCACGCTGCCAACCCATCCGTTCATTACCACGGCCGGCGAGTGCGTGGTCAGGATAATCTGCACATTGGGGTTGAGCTTGAGTATCAGGTCGATGAGTTGTTTCTGCCATTCCACATGGAGGCTTACCTCAGGTTCGTCCATGAAGAGCACATACGGCTGCAGGTCTTCCACGAGCACGGTGAGCAGGATGATGAGCATCTGCTTTTCGCCGCTGGAAAGTTGGTACGGGAGCAAGGTCTCGCCCATCTGCAGGAAGCGGATTTCGTTCTCCGTCCGGACAATGGTCTTGCCCGTATCGGCAAAGAGCTGGTCGACAATGTCCTGGAAAAGGGTCTTCTGTGCACTTATTTCCTGTGCCTGCCGGGCGGCGTCCGGTGCACCGCCTTGGAGGGTCTGAATGATGCGGTTGCCCACATTCACCTGATAGTCCAAGTACTTCCGCTGCAGTTGGAAGAGCTGCCAGTCGAGCTCGGTGGCCAGGCTGATGTCCATTTTCGAGAGGATGTCGTGGTTCAGCAGGGGGCGGTCGAACGAGCGGATGATGTCGTAGCGGAGATGGGTGGCGTCGGCCGGCGTGACGGTCAGGTGCACGCCCTTGAGCTGATGGTCGGTGATGTTTCCGCCCTGGATGAGTCCCTTCACCACCTTGTTGATGATGGTGGACTTACCCACGCCGTTCACGCCGCTGAGGATGTTCACACGGCGGTCGAGGTTCCAGACTATGTGATGACGCCCGCTCCACAGCGAGTCTATCTCTATACGCGCAATGCTGTCGGCAAATTTCTGCATGGTTTATGTTTTTTGGTATTACATTCACAAACAAAGATAGAACTAAAAAACAAAAACACAACCTTTTCCCTAAAAAAAGGACCAAAAAAAATGGGGCTCCGCCGAGTCCCAATCTCATTAACCTTAAATCTAATACCATGAAAAACATTGCAAATATAATCGGTTTTGGTAATAGTTTGCAACATTTTCGGCCGTTTTGATGTCAAAAAGTTACTTTTTATTGACATAAATCAAGCCTGTGCCCGAAAAAAGATGGGCAAAGTGGCACAAAGTGCCCTAAAGATTTGCCGTTTAAAAGGTTAATGCTATCTTTGCGGAAGGAACAAATCAAAAATTTACGCATCATGAAAATACTGCTTTTAGCCATGGGACTGCTTTCAGTGTCAGCGTCCTGCGTGTCACAAAATCCCAAGGACGATAAAGATTTGAAGAACGAACGCCTCGTCTATTTCAGTTTCGACCATCACAACTCCATGGCAATATTCTATGGCGAGAAATACGAAGTCAATACCACGAAGGACGGCAGGGTGCATGTCCTTATAGACGAAGGGTACCCGGGCGAGAAGGAGTTCTACCTCAACGACAGCACCATTTTCGACGAGTTGCAGGTCATTGTGGATGCCTACGAGATGGACAAGTACAAGAAGAACTACCAGCCTGAGATGCCCGTGACCGACGGCGACTCGTGGGATCTCTACTGCAAATACGACTCCAACCGCCGTATCAGTTCGGGAGGCTACATGGCATGGCCCTCCAACTACCGCGAGGCACGGCATGCCATCACCGAATACTTCAAGAAATGGCGTGCCTATGAGCAAGGCGTTCTGGCCGTCGACTGCTTCCGGTTCACCTGCAAGGACTGCGAAGGGAACAACATTGAGTATGCGCTGGAGCGCGGCAAGAAGGAGGCTACCCTGACGCTGCGCAATGCCGAGAAGGGCATAGACAAGACCCTCAAGGTCAGCAACGACTGCATGCGCGAGGTTCAGCAGATGTGCAACACGGCCATGATGAAGTCGGAACTCTACAACTACCACACCGACAACCCCGATGCGACGCGCTGCACCTACTCCATCAGCTACAACACCGGCGACACCGTCAGCGGCTACACCTGCTACACGCAGTACCCGGGGCCTAAAGAGCGTGCCGTCTTCAATTTCTTCAGCCGCTGGCTGGAACAGGCACAGACTCCCGCAGAATAATCCCTTGCCTCACAACAAGGCTGCCCTGCCTGCCTGACTTGCAAGAATCAAGGAACAAAAGTAAAATATCCTTGTAACAAATTGATTTACAACGGATTGCATTTAAGCCTCAAACACACTCCGTTTGAGCCCTAAACGGACGACAAACGGGTCCCAAACGCAATGCGATTGGGGTCCGTTTAGAAAATGACTGCTTTACAGCCCAAAAACAACCGCGCCGGGTCACCCCACTTTTGCATCGCAGGCAGAACGCTGGCTTTTCATTTCTGACATACATCGAAGACCTTTGGAACGCAATATGAAATACATAGAACATTGTCAGACGATTAACAACATTGTTTTCATACTATACAGTGTGACATTGTTAACAAATCGTCCATTATTCACTCATTTGGCATTCCTGTTTACGATGGTATCCCTCTGCCTATGTTTGCTTAGTTTAAAAGAATCAAGAGGCAGAGGTGAATACAATAGTTCACAGGTACATTCATTGATATTTAGTATTAGTTCTGTTATTGTCTACATTATTATAAACTGTTACAGTTCATCATAATGGTCGGATACGCCCCCGTCGGGGGATTCTCCACGGTTATTCCTGAGCATAAAAACCGCATGGCGGCCACGGCTCTCGAGCAATGGCCGCCATGCTGTATGTCGTTGGACGGGAATTATTCGCTAATGGCTTCTATGTAGAAGGTGAAGGGACGGAAGCCGTCATTGCAGCTGATCATCGCACTCAGGGGGTTCTGCATCCAGCCGTCGAAGAAGTTCCCCTCGCCACGGGCCAGGGACTCGACGAACTCACGCATGGAAGACCATGCCGAGGGACACATCCCTTCGGGGCACTTGCCGTCAACGGAAATCCATTGCTGGCCCTCCGTGATGTCGCAAGCGTGGCTGATGGGACGCTCGTATTTTGCCATCAGGTCAGGATAGACCGTCTGACGGATGGCGGTGATGCGGACTTTCATCTACAGGCGGAGCTTTTCTGTGACTAATTGGTTACGATGACGGCTTTCTGCTGCATGCCGTCCATCATGATGGTGAGCGGTTTCCCGAAGCGTACATGCCGCAGGTGGGCAGTCTCCTCCACGGCCTCCATCGCCTTGAGCAGATCCTTGCGGAGCAGTGCCGTGGGCTGGTGCGGGTCGACGGTGAAGTAGCCCACGCCGAAGGAGGTGAGGTTCTGGAAGAAGTGCGTGCCCTGGCTGGGGTCGGGTGCATAGCCTTCGAGCAGTTCCTCGACGATGACGCGGGCATTGCTGATGTGCGCCCACTTCACGGGAATGCCCAGCCAGGGGTCGCTCGAGCCCCAGCGTCCGGGACCGATGAGCACATACTGCCGCCCCTCGGCGGTGAAGTGTTCGTTCAGTGCCTTCACTTCGGCGGCTATGGCAGGGTTCTCGGCAGCGTTGAAGCCGTCGGTCTTCACATACACCACATCGGTGATGTCGTTGTCTATGCCGTGACCGAGCGACTGTGCGGTACGCAGCAGACAGTTGTCCGAGGGCACCTCGTCGATGTTCCGGTCGAGCATTTGCTTGGAATCGGCAATGGGACGGATTTGGAGCAGGTAGAGTTCGCCGGTCCGGTCGGGGTGCATGTTTCCGGCAAATTCTATCTCCACGGGACGCTTCATGGCCTCGACGCCCAACTGCATGACGCGCTGCAGGAGTTCGGGCAGGGGGAAGATGTCCTGTGCCAGCAAACCGTTGAAGGTGAGAACCTTGCGCCCTCCCTCGTAGATGCCGTGCCGCATGAGTTGGTCGCGGTAGTCGTAGGTGGAGGCGATGAACTGCAGAGAGTGGTCGCCGACGGCCTCCGAAACGGGCAGCTTCAGCAGGTTGAACCCGTCGTCCACCTTGAAATCCAGTCCCTTGTCCTGCATGTTGAGGGCGTAGAAGGTGGTCTGCGTGTCGCGCAGGGCGGTCTCGGTGGTGCTGGTCTGCATCACCTTCGTGGGATGATGGGGAGAAACGCGGAGGGTCTTGCCCCCGTCGACGATGTACTTGCCCAGTCCGAGTGCCAGATTGGCTATGCCTTCTTCAGCCCGTTCGTCACCCACGGGGTAATAGTTGATGCTGCGCAGCACACCGCTGTAGGTTGGATAGAACCGGTCGCCGTACTGACTGCCCACCACCTCCTGCAGGATGACCGCCATCTTCTCCTGGTCAATAAGGTTGCTGGTGGCCGTCATGTATGCCTTCGAGTCGGCATAGAACACCGATGCGTAGACAGCCTTGATGGCACGGGCCAGCATGTGGAGCATTTCCTCCTTGTTGTTCAGGCACGGCACCATGTAGGTGGCATAGATACCGGCGAAAGGCTGGTAGTGGGAATCTTCCAACAACGACGATGAGCGCACGGCAATGGGGCTGCTGGTGGCAGCAAAAAGGGCATAGAAATCTTCAATCATCGAGTCGGGCAACTGGGCCTGCAGGAAGCGTTCGAGTATCTCGTCGTCGGGCATTGTGCTCAACGCAACGGGGTAAAGGTCGTTGGTTTCCATGAACTCGTCGAAGAGGTCGGTACAGAGCACCACCGTCTTGGGAATTCGCACGGTCACTCCCTCGTAGGAGTTCAACTGCGGGTGTGTCTTGATAATGTTGTCGAGGAAAGCCAGTCCGCGCCCTTTTCCTCCCAGCGAGCCGTCGCCCATGCGGGCAAAGTGGGCATAGCGGTCGTAGCGCTGGCGGTCGAACACAGCCACCACGCCGGAGTTCTTCATCTGACGGTACTGCACAATGGCGTCGAAGATAATCTGCCGATGGGCATCGATGTCCTGCAACTTGTGCCAGGTGATGTCCTTGAGGAATTCCGATACGGGGAAGATGGCCCTTGCGCACAGCCAGCGGCTCATGTGGTTGCGGCTGACATGATAGAGCATCGAGTCGTTGGGTATCTTGAAGATGTTGTCTTGCAGTTCCTTGAGATTGCTCACACGCATGATTTCCTGCTTGGTCTTCGGGTCGCGGAAGATGAAATCGCCGAAGCCCATATGCTCCTCCACGATGTGGCGGAGGTCGACACTGAGCGACTTGGAGTTCTTGTCGACAAAATGGAAGCCTTCGGACTCGGCCCGTTCACGGTTGGACGATTCGCTGCTCTCCATGATGAGCGGCACATACTCGTTGTCGTTGCGGATGGCACGCAGCAGCTTCAGTCCGGCATCGGCATCCTTTTCCTCATCCGGATTGCCGTGGATGGGGAAGCGGACATCGCTGATCACGCCCAGCGTGTTGTTGCGGTACCGCTGGTAAAGCCGCCAGGCCTCGTCGTAGTTGCGCGCCAGCACCACCTTGGGACGGCCACGCATGCGCAGCGTTGCACTGTGGGGGTTCAGCGCTTCGGTCGAAAAACGCTTGCTCTGTGCCAGCAGATAGTTGTAGAGATTGGGCAGGATGCTGCTGTAGAAGCGGATGCTGTCCTCCACCAGCAAGATCATCTGCACACCACCCTCCTCTATGTCGTGTTCCAGATTCATCTTGTCCTCTATCAACTTGATGATGGACAGGATGAGATTAGTGTTGCCCAGCCAGCAGAACACATAGTCGAAGATGCTCAGATCCTCGTTTTCCATGCGGCGGGTGATGCCGTGCGAGAAGGGAGTGAGCACCACGCAGTGGATGTCGGGGAACGAGCGTTTGATGTCGCGGGCCACATCGAAGGCGTCGTTGTCGGCATTGCCGGGCATACAGACTACCAGGTCCACCTGCGTGGTGTCCAGGATGCGGGTGGCCTCTTCGGTGGTCGACACCTGGGTGAAGGTGGGTGGATAGCGCAGTCCAAGTTCCACATACTCATTGTAGATCTTTTCCTCCACGCGACCGTCGTCCTCCAGCATGAAGGCATCGTAGGGATTGGCCACGATGAGCACATTGTAGATGCGACGCATCATCAGGTTTACGAACGACACATCCTTCAGGTAGAATTTGTTCCACTGCTCGGGTATATTCGCTTTCATAGGCACATAGTTGCATGCAAATATACAGATTTTTCATTTTCTGCCAAACCCAATTGCCCGACAACACACCAACCGCTGCCCTCTGCAAGCCTTTACAAAGAATTGGAGTCACTTCTTGCACTTCCGTTTTGTCACCTCTCAAAAACAAACGCTCTCTTTCAGCATAACGAATATATTATTTCAAAGAAATAAGAAAACCTGGAACCACCTGCGGAAACCTATCTAAATAAGTCACTTAATCACACTAAAGTTCATTGCTAAGGCCAAAATTTTAACTTCTCAGAACTTCCGCCGCCCTACTTTTGCACCGCAGCAGAACGCTGACTTTTTCATTTCTAACATTTTAATAAATCCCAAACAAAAAAAACAATGAAAATTTTACACAACATTAAAGTCAAGATGTGTGCCCTGCTACTCTTCGCAGCCGCACCATTCACTCCTCCCACCATGGCACAGCAAGGCTATGCCGTCTTTGATGAAGCCACAGGAACATTGACATTTAAATACGGTACTCCAACCGGAACGGTGGATGTTGATTACTATGAAACCGACGACACCAGCTACGGTGGTAATGCGAATGTCGGATGGAAAAAACATGCCTCAGAATGTACCCAAGTAATTTTTGAGCCTTCTTTTAAAAATGCGAGACCCGTTTCTTGTCAAGGCTGGTTTAGTTCTTTTAAAAAAATAGCCTCTTTCCAAGGACTCGAATATCTCAACACTGAAGAAGTTGTGTACTTCGGAAGTATGTTTTATAATTGCTCAAGTCTGGTTTCTTTAGACCTGTCGCATTTTAACACAGAAAATGCAATTGAGTTTGCTTCGATGTTCTATGGTTGTAGCAATTTAACAGAATTAGATCTTACAAATTTTAAAACACCAAAAGCCCAAACCACCAGTTTTATGTTTTGCGCTTGTGGAAAATTAAAAACGCTTCTTATACCTAATTTCGACACGAGCAATGTTAGATTTTTTAGTAATATGTTCCGCTCCTTAGCAGAACTTGAGGAATTAGATATAGCACATTTTGATTTTTCATCCTGTACGGATATCAACTATATGTTTGAAGGCTGCGCTAAACTTAAAAGAATAGATGTTTCTAATTTAAGCACGGCAAAAGTGATGAATTTTACTGGGGTGTTTGCAAATTGTAGTAGCCTTACAAGTCTTACATTTGGTCCTAATTTTTCCCTTGAAAAAAATTATGATAATTATGGCTCAACATCAGCTCCTTTTGAAAAGTGTACTCAACTGCGTTACATTGATTTCAGAGCCAGCAATCACACAAATGCTATTACAGCAGTAGATAGAGGAACTTATGCAGCTAATATTTTTAAAAAATTACCAAGAACAACAGTTATCTATCTTCCGCATGGAAGCCAAGATGTAACAGATGCTGAAAATGTAGTTTACTCCTACAACGGCGACGCGAACGACCTGCGCTGTCCGAAATACTATTCCGAGGACAAGGTGGATATCGAGTTCCCCTATGACTTTATCACAAACGAGGCTGAATACAAGCGTACGATGAGTACCGAGTGCGGTTCCGTGATCCTTCCCTATGCATTCACCTCCAACAGCAATGTGCGTGCCTATACGCTTGAAAAGGAATACGACAACGATATGTGGTTCGTAAGTACAGAGACCGTACCCGCTCACACACCTTTTGTTTTTAAGAAATTAAGAGGCTCTCAAGGTAACTTCACACAAAGAGATACAAGTAAAAACTTCGGAATTACAATTTATGCGACACGCGACACGGAGGAAGATCCTGCCGGACCATATACTGCGAGCGCAAACCTGGGTGGCTGGACAATGAAAGGTTACTATGTAAACCAGACATTAGATTCATACAGCGACCTTTACTATATCCGCGGTGACAAGTTCGTGCGCGCCAACGGCGAGAGCCTGCAGTTCCCTCCGCACCGCGTCACCTTCCATGGTAGTTGGGCCATTTCCCCATCAGGCAGCCCTGCCGGTGCACCGAGTTATGAAATTAAGTTCAAGGAAAACTCAACGACGGGCATCGACAAGATTGACGCTGAAGAAAGTAATGTTGAGACACAGGCCGTGTACGACATCACAGGTCGTCAGATCCCCACGGCAAAGCGTGGTGTGAACATCGTCCGGATGAAAGACGGAAGCACAAGAAAAGTAATCATCAAATAAAAATAATGTATATATGGAAACAAAGAAAAAAATATACGAACAACCACAGGCAACCATTCACCACATAGAAGTACAACCACTGATGGACACTATCTCCATGCCTAAGGACGACGGTCCGGGCACCGGCACCGTCATTATCGAGTCGCCGCGCCCTCCGTTCGGCCTCGGCGGCGAACTTGGGGATGGTGAATACACCCGCGAGTCCGTTTCGGTGTGGGAATAAGTCAATAAAAGGAAACTGCGATGAAACACCAAGACGCACGGGAAAGATTCTTCGAAGAAATGAGCCGTCAACGAAGGATGGTGAAATTTCAGAGATACCTGCTTGTTGTCCTGAACATTATTAGCATAATCATGATTTGCACGCTGCTTTGTCTATTCCTTCTATAGGATTAGTTAATGTATATTGTTTCAAGTTTAAAATTATGATAGTTTAGGTTTTCTATCCAAGGAGATGTTGCATTTCGATGCTATTTAATTGGTATTCAGGATAACTTTTGCCGGGGAGGGGCTGTATGGCCCCTTCCTTTTTTACTTATCCGGGAGTGACTTCTTTTGACACGCCGTGACTTTTTAAAACAATCATTTGGGAAGTTCCCCGGGCAGAATCTAGAAAATGTGTGATTTTTTAACTACCTTTACCGACGATTTTCAGGATAAAAAGATTGAAAGGACATAACTTAATGGTAAAACGCACCCGTATTTTCTTTGCTGTTATATTGCCGGCAGTAGTCTTGCTGCTGCTTCTTCCGGCTTGCATGCGACGGCCCTCAGCCTCCAACAGCCAGCAAGTGCCCACCTCCCAAGAGAGCCGTCCGAAAGCAGCACCTTTGCCCGCAGACGACAGCCAGTTGCCGGAGTATCGCCTCAACGAAGCAAAAGGCGATGTGTGCTTCAGCCAGAAAGCCTATTTCGAAGCTCAGAAATACTACCGCCGCGCCATCAACGACAAGGGAATAAGCAACGACCTGAACGCAATCATGCGGCTGGAGTTCATGCTTATGCTGACATTCGACGGCATAGGCGACTATTCGCTGATTGCAAGTTCCATGAAGGACTTTGAGTCTTCGGCAAAAATCGTCGGGGATTCCACCTACCTTGCTTCTATACCTTTCTTCAAAGGGAAGATGGCTTACTACCAAGGCGAGGCCGAGAAGGGCTATGGACTGATGAGCCACTCCATCAACCTGATGAAGAAATGCCACGGCAGAGAATCGGAAGACTTCCTGATGTACCTGTACAACAGTTCGCTGAAGATACTGCAAAGAGACAGCCTGCCCAACAGGTCGATTGTCCTGCTGGGAGAGATGGAACAGTTTTTCAACCGCCCCCACAGGAAGACAAGTTCATTGGCATTTCCGTATGAAACCTACCTGAAGGAATACTACGGCTGCCAGGCCATCACCTTGCAGCGCACCGGAAAAGAGCAGGAGGCCGCAGAGTACTACAACAAGTTCCTCGCGCTGTCACATGTCTACATCTACGACCTCAAGAGCATTGAGTCGTACATGCTGGGAAAAGGGCTATACGATGACATTATCCGGCTGGGAGGGCAGCGTCTTGCCTCCTACACGGAGTCTGACGACACGCTCTACAGCAACACCCTCTCGCTCTACAGGCTCATGGCGAAGGCCTATGCCAAGAAAGGCCAGTATGAAAAAGCCATCGACTGCTACAACCTCATGGACAAGACAAACGAGGAAATGGCACGCATGGGCGAACTGAGTGCCATTGATGAAATCTCCACCAACTACAGTGCCTACATCTCCGAACTGGACCAGCAACGCCGCGAGCACAAGTTCTGGCTGACCAACATATTCATTGTCGCCGGCTTTTTCATCCTCATAGCCGTCCTGATAGCACTCCGTTCCACCTACTACAACAGAATCATCCGAAAAAAGAACCTCGTTATGGTGAAAACCATCGACGAACTGATGCGGGTGCGCGACCAGCAGAAAGCATCGTTCGAACTCTTCCAAGGCATTCCCACACAAACGGAAGCCAGTTCCGGGAACCTGCACAGGAAACCGATGGAATCGATTGCCGACTTCCAGGAAAGGAAGAAATTTGCCCGTATGAGCAGTGATATCGTAAAGAAGAAGATGTACTGCGACCCGAACCTTTCGCGGGCGATGCTGCTTGAGAAGTACAACATCCCAAGAAACAAATTCTCTTCCATGTTCCAGAAGTATGCAGGGACAACCTATTCCAAGTTCATCAACAACCTGCGCATAGAAGAAGTAACCCGACTGCTGAAAGAACAGCCGAACTATACCATCGAAGCCATAGCCGCCGATTGCGGAATAAACTCTGTTGCCACGCTCTACCGGCTGTTCTCGCAACGCTACGGGATGACCCCGGTGGAATTCCGCCAAACAATCATCCTCTCTGGGTTGCTCAAGGAAGAGACGGCAGAAGAGACGGAATAGTTTGTTCAGCATTGGCACAAATCCCCTGTTCATCGCCTCTGCCGTAAGTTTTTTCAGTTTCTTTTCCACCGGTCGAAAGCATGCATTTTTCGTTTGGGGCCCAAACGCCCGATGATTGAGCCCCAAATGGACGATGTTTGAGCCCCAAACGCATCGCATTTGGGGCTCAAACGGAAAGCCCCTGTTTAAAGGCCTTGAGAGCACACCCGTCCGTGACTTTCCCAACAACCTCCTTCCCTTATTTTTTTAAAGGAAAACGCTTGTTTTTTCCAACTTTCCTTATCTTTGTGGAAATTATTACTACATCTATAAACTTTTCAAAGACAGGTATGATATCGATTCTCACATTCATTATCAGCAGTCTCGGCCTGATTTTCTCCATTGCCTTCGACTGTTCCATCGGACAGTATGTGTCCGGAACCTTTGCCGGTGTTTCATTGGTGACCATGCCTTTATCCACCGTTGTTTCAACGATGAGCCACAATGTAGGGAAAGCCGTCGGCATCATGGCAGGCGTAGGAGTGGCACTGACGCTGGGATTCTTTGCTGCCGTAATAGTCGGTGCGGGACAGTGGCGGCCACCAAAAATGACAAACGAGGCTGCCGTCTGGACTGCAACCAGCGACAAAGACTCGCTCAGCAACCAAATAGTGAGCGGCAGCCTGCCGAAAAACAGTTGGTGGACCGACGGCGATATCTACTACCAGGTGGTCCAGACCGGCAACACCATGCGGCTGGAAGGCGTCTCACTACATGAAGGCGGATTCGCAACAGCCCTGAAACTGGACGGCGATGCCATGCGGATTGTATTGCCAAGCGATGGATACACTTCGTTTGCAGAAGAAGGCTGCCTCGTGGAACGCCGGAAACTGAACGCCGCAGATGCCAGCCTGCCCGACATGGAAGTGCTCGTGGCCTACAAGGCGGGCAGCAACCGCGAAATCGTAGGAGTGCTGCAGCGCTTCGAGGACAAGCCGCTAACCTTTGCACTCAAGTCCATACACCGCCTGCTGGAGGGCACCTACCAGGACCCGGAAGGCAACACATGGACCTTCCAGGCCGACGGGAAAGTAAAGACATCGGACAAGGCTCCTGCCAAAGCCTACGAAACGGAAATGGTCTGGCACACACCGACAAACATCGTCCGGCTGCCCGACGGGCGCAGGGTAGGCCTTGAGATGAGCAGCAGCCAACTGCACCTGCTGGAAACCACCTACAACAAGGATGAAGAATGGTGGGAAGTGGCTGAGCCGAAGAAGGAGATTGCCGTACTGCAGCGCACCTCGGCGGAAGACTGGTACCGCCACATGATTGTCACCCGCGCCGTGGGACCTTTCCTGAAAGGCAGCGTCACGGACATCTATTCACGCTATGCCAACGCCTGCCTCACACTTGGTGAGCCCGTCGCACTGCTGAACATGGAAATCATGCATCTGTGGACCTTGGAAAGCGAAGAATGAAAACATCTTCAAACAAAATAAGACAAATGACGACAAGAAGCATATTGTGCATGGCTGCCATGGCATTGGCCCTGGCATGCAACGGCAAGACGGCAGGCGATGGCAAGAAAGACAAACTCGCCACCGACTCCGTCAAGATGGAAAAAACGAAGAAGGGAGTTTCGATTACCGTAAAAGCCGACTACCCCGTGGGTAATGAGGCGCTACTGGAGCAAGTCGCAAGTTTTGTCGGCGGTCAGATGTTCTACACGGAAGACACCGAGGCGCAGGTGGTGCTGCCGCCGTTTAAGGGAGACTTCAAGGCATTTCTGAAAGCCTGCACCCAGAAAAGATGGGACGAGCTGTATGCCTACACCTACGAAGACGGTCCCGTTGCCTTCGAAGGCGACAGGACTATGCCGATAACCTCGGCAGAATACACTTTCCGGAAAGTCTTTGAAGACGAACACTGCGCCACCTGGCAGTGCCGATGGTACTACTACATAGCCAATGCAGCCCGCCCGAACATGGCCGTCCACGGTATGACCGTCTGCAAGAAAACCGGCAAGCCGCTGGACCACACCTTGCTGAAAGACACCGACAGCCAAGCGTTCGGCCAACTGCTGAAGGAATGCGCGCGCCAGGCCCTTGCCAACGAGTTGGAAGAAACCATCGACTCCGACAACAAATTGAAAGAATACATACTCGGCGACAACGACATCGACCGGCTGCCCCTGCCGCTGATGCCGCCCTATCTGACTGCAGACGGCGTGGCACTACCCTATCAGGACTTCGAACTATTTCCCATGCACGACGCATTGGTAGTGGTCTTGCCCTACGACAAAGTCGGACTGTTCCTTAACCTTCCGCTGCAATAGCCGCTGAAAACAAGGACATCACGGAACAGAAAAAGGCTGTGTCCCCTCATACGGAACACAGCCTTTTCATGTTATGGAGAATAAAGTACTACTCTTCGTTGGATTCTACGACAAAGTCGAGCACATTCTTCTTGTTTGCCTGCATGCGCTCATACTCTTCCTTCGAGCCGACGATGAGCTTGTCCCATTGGCGCAAGCCCGTTCCGGCAGGAATCAGGTGACCGCAGATGACATTTTCCTTCATGCCCTCAAGGTAGTCCACCTTGCCGCGGATGGCAGCATCGTTGAGCACCTTGGTGGTTTCCTGGAAGGAAGCCGCCGACATGAAGCTCTTTGTCTGCAAGGCAGCACGGGTGATACCCTGCAAAATCTGCGTAGAAGTGGCAGGAACGGCATCGCGCACCTGAACGAGACGGAGGTCACGGCGCTTGAGCAGTGAGTTCTCGTCACGAAGTTTGCGAGCTGTGACAATCTGGCCTGCCCTGAGATTCTCGGAGTCACCGGCATCGGTAACAACCTTCTTGCCCCAGATACGGTCGTTCTCGGTCAGGAAGTCAAGCTTGTCGACAAGTTCCTGCTCCAGGAAGGTGGTATCGCCGGGTTCCTCTATCTGAACCTTGCGCATCATCTGGCGCACGATAATCTCAAAGTGCTTGTCGTTGATGGTCACACCCTGTGTGCGGTACACATTCTGAACCTCGTTGACAATATACTCCTGTACGGCGGTCGGTCCCTGAATGGAAAGGATGTCGCTTGGAGTGATATGTCCTTCCGAGAGTTTTTGACCGGCACGAACCACATCGTGATCCTGCACGAGGATCTGCTTCGAGAGCGATACGAGGTATTTCTTCTGGTCGCCAGTCTTGGAAGTGACTATAATCTCACGGTTACCACGCTTTATCTTGCCCATCTGCACCTCACCGTCGATTTCGGAAACGACGGCAGGATTGAGCGGATTGCGGGCCTCGAAGAGCTCCGTCACGCGTGGGAGACCACCGGTGATGTCGCCTGCTCCACCCATAGAGCGCGGAATCTTGACAAGGGTCTGTCCGGAAGCGACCTTTTCGCCGTCCTTTACATTGATATGGGCGCCGATTGGCAGGTTGTAGGTGCCAAGCACATTGCCCTTGCTGTCGACGATGTCGCACAAAGGTGTGCGCAGACGGTCTTTCGAATCCGTGATGATTTTCTCGGTCAACCCTGTAGCCTCGTCAGTTTCCGACTTGAAGGTCACACCCTCAATCACATCGCTGAAACGAACCTTACCGGCAAACTCCGATACAATGAGTCCGTTGAATGGGTCCCACTTGGCAATCACGGTGCCGGGTTTTACAATATCGCCATGCTTGAAATAGAGCGACGAACCGTAGGGCACGGGAGCCGTCGACATGACAATCTTGGTATGGGGATCGACAAGGTGTACCTCTGCCAGACGGCTTACGACCATCTCGCACTTCACTTCTTCTGTTCCGACTTTCTCAACGAAAGGTACGGTACGCAATTCCTCAAACTCAATAAGGCTTTCGTTCTTTGCCTTGATGTTGGCATTGGCAGCAAGGCCGGCAGCCACACCACCGGCGTGGAAGGTACGAAGCGTCAGCTGTGTACCCGGCTCACCAATGGCCTGTGCGGCGATAACACCTACGGCCTCGCCCAGCTGCACCATACGGGAAGTGGCAAGGTTGCGGCCGTAGCACTTCATGCAGACACCACGCTTGCTCTCGCAGGTGAGCACCGAACGAATCTCGACCATCTCAATGGGTGAGTCTTCGATAATCTGAGCCTTCTCTTCCGTGATTTCCTCACCGGCGGCCACAATGGTAACACCCGTGTTGGGATGGATGACATCGTGAACCGACACACGGCCGAGGATACGGTCGCTAAGCTTTGAAATGACTTTGTCGCCATCCTTGAGCGCACGGCACTCCAGACCACGCAAAGTACCGCAGTCCTCTTCAGTGATGATAACATCGTGGCTGACATCAACCAGACGGCGGGTCAGGTAACCAGCGTCGGCAGTCTTCATGGCGGTGTCGGCCAAACCCTTACGGGCACCGTGGGTACTGATGAAATACTCCAGCACCGACATGCCTTCCTTGAAGTTGGAGATGATCGGGTTCTCAATGGTGCTCCGGTCCTGGGCACCAGCCTTCTGGGGCTTACCCATCAGACCACGCATACCGGAAAGCTGCTTGATCTGGTCCTTCGAACCACGGGCGCCCGAGTCGAGCATCATGAAAACGGCATTGAAGCCTTGGTCGGCCTCAGTCATTTCCTTCAGCACGATATCGCCAAGTTTGCGGTTCACATTGCTCCAAGTGTCAATAACCTTGTTGTAACGCTCATTGTCGGTGATGAAACCCATGCTATAGTCGTTGGAGATACTTTCAATCTTTGCCTGTCCCTGGGCAATGATTTCCTCCTTTGCTTCAGGAATGATAATATCGTCAAGGTTGAACGAAAGGCCTGCCGTGTATGCCATGCGGTAACCGAGGTTCTTGATTCCGTCGAGGAACTCGCAGGCACGGTCCATACCCACCGAGTTAATCACCTTGGAGATGATGGCACGAAGGGATTTCTTGGTAATGGTATCGTTGAAGAATCCTACCTCTTCGGGCACGATTTCATTCACGATGACACGCCCCACGGAGGTTTCCACCATGTGCTTCACATGCTGTCCGTCCACAATGTCTTCTACGATTACCTTGACAGGAGCGTGCAAGTCGCATCGTCCTTCGTTATGGGCAATAATAGCCTCCTCCGGTCCGTAGAAGGTCAAGCCTTCACCCTTGGCACCCTTGCGGGTCTTAGTGATGTAGTACAGACCGAGCACCATGTCCTGCGAAGGCACGGTGATAGGCGCTCCGTTGGCAGGATTCAGGATGTTGTGGCTTTGCAGCATCAGAATCTGAGCCTCGAGGATGGCCTCGTTGCTCAACGGAAGGTGAACGGCCATCTGGTCGCCGTCGAAGTCGGCATTGAAAGCCGTACATGCCAGTGGATGCAACTGTATGGCCTTACCTTCAATAAGTTTCGGCTGGAAGGCCTGGATACCCAGACGGTGAAGGGTCGGTGCACGGTTGAGCAGCACGGGGTGACCTTTCATCACATTCTCCAGGATGTCCCAGATGACCGGTTCGCGACGGTCGACAATTCGCTTGGCACTCTTCACGGTCTTCACGATACCGCGCTCAATGAGCTTGCGGATGATGAACGGCTTGTAGAGTTCAGCAGCCATCAGCTTGGGAAGGCCGCACTCACCCATGTTCAATTCGGGACCTACGACGATAACCGAGCGGGCACTGTAGTCAACACGCTTACCCAAGAGGTTCTGGCGGAAACGGCCCTGCTTACCCTTCAGCGAGTCGGACAGGGACTTCAGCGGACGATTGCTCTCGCTCTTCACGGCAGAACTCTTGCGGGAATTGTCGAACAGGCTGTCGACAGCTTCCTGAAGCATACGCTTCTCGTTGCGCAGGATTACTTCCGGCGCCTTTATCTCGACCAATCGTTTCAGACGGTTGTTGCGGATGATGACGCGACGGTAAAGGTCGTTCAGGTCGGAGGTTGCAAAGCGGCCGCCATCCAGCGGAACCAACGGGCGCAGTTCCGGAGGTGTCACGGGAATGATTTTCATAATCATCCATTCCGGACGGTTGATGTCGCTGCTGGCACGGAAGGATTCCACAACCTGCAGACGCTTCAGCGCCTCTGTCTTACGCTGCTGCGAAGCATCGTTGTTGGCACGGTCGCGAAGTTCATAGGAGATGGCATCGAGGTCCAGCTCGGCCAACAGGTCGTAAATGGCCTCCGCGCCCATCTTGGCAACAAACTTGTTGGGGTCGCTGTTGTCCAGATAGTCATTGTTGGGGTCGACATAGTTGTCCAAAATGTTGAAATACTCTTCTTCTGTGAGCAAGTCGTACTTTTGGGATCCTACCATTTCCTTACCTTCGGCATCGACCTTGCCTTCCATCACACCTGGCTTGATTACGACATAGCGCTCATAGTAGATAATGGAGTCCAGTTTCTTGGTGGGCATTCCGAGCAGATAGCCAATCTTGTTGGGCAGGGAACGGAAATACCAGATATGGGCAACAGGAACAACCAGTTCGATGTGGCCGCTACGCTCACGGCGAACTTTCTTCTCTGTAACCTCAACACCGCAATGGTCACACACATTACCTTTATATTTAATGCGCTTGTATTTGCCACAGGCACACTCATAGTCCTTCGTAGGACCGAAGATACGCTCGCAGAAAAGACCGTCGCGCTCTGGCTTGTAGGTGCGATAATTGATTGTCTCAGGCTTGGTCACCTCTCCGTAGGAGTTCTCCAGTATCTCTTCAGGCGAAGCCAAGCCTATTGTTATCTTGGTGAAATTATTCTTTACCTTTATTTCTTTTTTGAAAGCCATAGTTATATCTGTTTTGGGGTGAGAATTAATCCAACTTAACGCTTAGTCCTAAGCCTCTGAGTTCATGCAGGAGCACATTGAGCGATTCAGGTATGCCCGGTGCAGGCATCGGGTCGCCTTTCACAATGGCTTCATAAGCACGGGAGCGTCCTACGACATCGTCAGACTTGATGGTAAGAATCTCCTGAAGGACATGGCTGGCTCCAAATGCCTCAAGTGCCCAAACCTCCATTTCACCGAAACGCTGGCCACCGAACTGGGCCTTACCTCCAAGAGGCTGCTGGGTTATCAGTGAGTACGGACCGATGGAACGGGAGTGCATCTTGTCTTCCACCATGTGGCCAAGCTTCAAGAAGTAGGTGATACCCACAGTTGCAGGCTGGTCGAACTTCTCACCGGTCTCACCGTCGTACAGATGTGTCGAGCACAGGTGGGGCAAGCCTGCCTTATCGGTCCACTCAGACAAATCATTGAGCTTGGCTCCGTCGAAAATCGGCGATGCGAACTTCACGCCGAGGCGTTTGCCGGCAGCACCAAGGATGGCCTCGAAAATCTGGCCAAGGTTCATACGGGAAGGAACGCCAAGCGGGTTCAGTACCAGGTCGACGGGGCGGCCGTCCTCAAGGAACGGCATGTCTTCCATACGCACCACCTTCGAAACGATACCTTTGTTTCCGTGACGGCCGGCGAGCTTGTCGCCCACACCAATCTTACGCTTCTTGGCAATGTACACCTTAGCCATCTGAAGTACGCCTGAAGGCAGTTCGTCGCCAATAGAGATGACAACCTTGCGGCGTTTCATTTCTGCATCCAGCAGCTTGTATTTGCGGATGTAGTTCATGATGAGCTTCTGAATAAGCAGGTTGGTGTGCTCGTCGCGTGTCCATCCATTCGACTGGATGCCGTCGTATTCAAGATTGCGCAGAACGGCTGCTGAGAACTTGCTTCCCTTTGCAACAATCTCCGCTCCGGTGTAGTCTTTCACACCTTCGGAGGTCTTGCCGCGGGTAAGTTTCATCAGCTTCTCAATGAGTATTTCGCGCAAGTCGTTGTTCTTTGCCTCGTACTCCTCGTCAATCTTCGCAAGTTGTATCTTATCCAGCTTCTTCGATTCACGGGTCTTGATGGCACGGGAGAACAGTTTCTTGTCGATGACAACGCCGCTGAGCGAAGGATTGGCCTTGAGGGAGGAGTCCTTTACATCGCCAGCCTTGTCGCCAAAGATGGCCTTGAGCAGTTTTTCCTCTGGTGAAGGATCGCTCTCGCCCTTTGGAGAAATCTTACCGATAAGGATATCGCCTGGTTCTACGCGAGCACCGACACGGATAACACCGTTGTCGTCAAGGTCCTTGGTGGCTTCTTCGCTGACATTGGGAATGTCGTTGGTAAACTCTTCCATGCCACGCTTTGTCTCACGAACATCCAATTGGTATTCGTCCACATGAACGGAAGTGAGCACATCGTCGCGAACCAGCCGCTCCGACAGTACGATGGCATCCTCATAGTTGTACCCCTTCCAAGGCATGTAAGCCACCAAAAGGTTCTTGCCCAACGCAAGTTCACCGTTCTCAGTAGCATAGCCGTCGGTAAGGATATCACCTTTCTGAACACGCTGCCCCTTCTCACAGATGGGACGGAGGTCGATGGTCATGTTCTGGTTCGTGCGGCGGAACTTGGGAATGCGATATTCTTTCATCGCAGGCTCGAAACTGACAAACTCTTCTTCTTCCGTACGGTCGTAGAGTATACGGATAGTGGTGGCGTCAACATATTCCACGACACCGTCACCCTCGGCCACAATCATTGTACGGGAATCTTCACATACCTGACGCTCGAGGCCTGTTCCCACAATAGGTGCATCGTTATGAAGCAGAGGCACAGCCTGGCGCATCATGTTACATCCCATCAGTGCGCGGTGACCGTCGTCATGCTCCAAGAAAGGAATCAAGGCTGCCGACACGGATGCTATCTGCTGTGGAGAAACATCAATGAGGTCAACATTTGCCGGGGGAACCACAGGATAGTCGGCGTCTTGGCGACATTTCACATAGGTACGGATGAAGGAGCCGTCTTTCTTCAAGGGAGCATTTCCCTGACCGATGATTTTCCCTTCTTCCTCTTCCGCCGTCAGGTAGATAATGTCTTCGTTGTTCATGTCGACCATCGATGCTCCCACCTTGCGGTAAGGAGTTACGATAAAGCCCAGATCGTTAATCTTTGCATAGACGCAGAGAGAGGAGATAAGTCCGATGTTAGGACCTTCAGGACTCTCAATCGGGCAGAGGCGTCCGTAATGGGTGTAGTGCACATCACGCACTTCAAATCCGGCACGCTCTCTTGACAAACCGCCAGGGCCTAATGCCGACAAGCGCCGCTTGTGAGTTACCTCTGCCAACGGGTTGGTCTGGTCCATGAACTGTGATAGCGGATTTGTCCCGAAGAATGAGTTGATGACGCTGGAGATGGTCTTCGCATTGATCAATTCCGTCGGAGTGAACACCTCGTTGTCGCGTACATTCATCCTTTCACGGATGGTACGGCTCATACGGGCCAAACCGATGGAGAACTGATTGGCAAGTTGTTCGCCAACGGTGCGGACACGACGGTTGGAAAGATGGTCGATGTCATCGACATTGGCATTGGAATTTACCAACTGTATGAGGTATTTGATAATCTCTATGATATCGTCCTTGGTCAGGACACGCACATCCATTTCGGTGTTCAGGCCAAGTTTCTTGTTGATACGGTAACGGCCCACCTCGCCCAAGTCATAGCGTTTGTCGGAGAAGAACAGATTTTGGAAAACTTCTCTTGCGCTTGCGTCGTCGGCGGGTTCTGCATTGCGCAGTTGACGATAGATGTAGGTGACAGCCTCTTTCTCCGAGTTGCTCGTATCCTTCGCCAATGTGTTGATGATGATTGAATAGCGGCTGGCTGTTTCCTCATCCTTATGGAACAGGACGGTCTGCACGCCACTGTCGAGGATATCCTGTATCTTGTCTTCAGTAAGAATGTCTTCGCGGGCCAGGATTTTCTCGTTACGCTCAACGGATATAACCTCACCCGTATCTTGGTCGGCAAAGTCTTCGTTCCAGCGCTTCACCACATTACCGGCAAGTTTGCGTCCTACAGCTGCCTTCAGATTCTTCTTGTTCACCTTAACCTCTTCGGCAAGATCGAAAATCTGAAGGATGTCCTTGTCCCCTTCGTAACCGATGGCACGCAGCAAGGTTGTCACTGGCAATTTCTTCTTTCGGTCAATGTACGCATACATTACATTATTAATGTCTGTAGCGAATTCTATCCACGAGCCCTTAAATGGAATGATACGGGCACTGTAGAGCGTTGTTCCGTTGGCATGCTTGCCCTGGCCGAAGAATACGCCAGGCGAGCGGTGCAGCTGTGATACGACTACGCGCTCGGCACCATTGATGATGAATGTGCCGTTCTCGGTCATATACGGTATGGTGCCCAAGAAAACATCCTGGATGAATGTGCCGAAGTCCTCATGATCCGGGTCGGTACAGTACAGTTTCATTTTCGCCTTTAAGGGCACACTATAGGTCAAGCCTCTCTCCAGGCATTCCTCGATGGAGTATCTGGGAGGATCGATGAAATAGTCCAGGAACTCAAGAACGAAGTTGTTCCGGGTATCGGTTATAGGGAAGTTCTCTGCGAAAACTTTGTATAGACCGTCGTTCTTGCGTTCCTCAGGTGGAGTGTCCAACTGTAAGAAGTCCTTGAAAGACTTTAACTGCACATCCAGGAAATCCGGGAAGGGGTACGGATTGTGGACGCTTGCAAAATTAATTCTGTTGTCAATAACTTTTGAAGCCATGTTCAGGGTTTTGAATGGTTATCTGTTTTTATGCTTTGGGGCGTTTCTATGACACGAAAAGGTTAGGATTTACCGACTGGGCAAACCCTAACCTATGTGTTTGTCTTGCATTCTCAACGGGCTATCCGCAGAGGGATGCAGGATTGCTACGGCTCAATATTACTTGAGTTCAACTTTGGCACCGGCCTCTTCGATAGCCTTCTTCAGGTTCTCGGCTTCAGCCTTTGGCATAGCCTCTTTCAGAGTAGAAGGAGCACCGTCTACGAGATCTTTAGCCTCTTTGAGTCCGAGACCGCAAGCCTCTTTAACAGCCTTTACTACCTGGAGCTTGGTTGCACCTACTTCTACGAGAACTACATCGAAATCGGTCTTCTCTTCTTCAGCTTCAGCAGCTGCAACAGGACCAGCAGCAACTGCAACTGCAGCAGCGGCCGGTTTGATACCATGAACTTCTTCGAGTTCTTTTGCCAACTCGTTAACTTCTTTTACTGTAAGATTTACTAATTCTTCAGCAATAGCTTTAATGTCTGCCATTTTTATTCAGTTTTTAATTGTTTATATTCTTTTGTCGACTTAATTTATTCAGGACGCTCGCCTAAAGTCTTCAGCACACCATGGATGGTGCCAGCGCCTGATTGAAGAGCAGAAATGACATTTCTTGCCGGCGACTGCAGCAGGGCCACAACATCGGCAATAAGTTCGCTCTTGCTCTTGATAGATGCCAGTTCCTCAAGTTTGTCGGCACCCACATAGATGCCTTCTTCTGCATAAGCAGCCTTGAGAGCCGGGATTCCTTCTTTCGAATACTCTTTCAGCAATTTTGCAGGAGAATTTGCAACATTGGTGAACATCAGGGCGGTATTGCCCTTGAGTGTTCCATAAAGAGGCTCGAAATCAATATCTGAAGCTTCGAAGGCCTTGTGAAGCAGTTTGTTCTTCACGACGACCATCTTAATTTCATTCTTGAAGCACTTGCGACGCAGTTTGCTGGTAGCATCGGCATTCAGTCCGGTAACATCCACCAGATAGAAATGGGGATACTCTTTCAGCTTCTGTCCAAGTTCAACGATGATAGTATCTTTTACTTCTTTTCTCATTTTACCTAAGAATTAATGTTATTCAACAGATTTAGGATCTACTTTGATACCCATACTCATGGTACTGGAAAGAAAGATACTCTTCACATATGTACCCTTGGCAGCGGCAGGCTTCAGTTTGATAACAGTAGCAATAAACTCTTTCGCATTCTGATAGATCTGCTCCGGAGTGAAAGTCACTTTACCAATTGAAGTGTGAATGATACCGGACTTGTCGACCTTAAAGTCAATCTTTCCTTGCTTCACTTCCTTCACTGCTTTGGCAACATCCATTGTAACAGTTCCGCTCTTGGGGTTAGGCATCAGGCCACGGGGACCGAGCACACGGCCCAGGGCACCTACCTTACCCATGCAAGAGGGCATTGTGATGATAACATCAACATCTGTCCAACCACCTTTGATCTTTTCGATGTATTCGTCAAGACCAACATAATCAGCGCCAGCCTCTTGGGCTGCAGCTTCCTGATCAGGGGTACAGAGACACAGCACACGGGTAACCTTACCAGTTCCGTTGGGCAGCGAAACGACGCCGCGAACCATCTGGTTGGCCTTGCGTGGGTCTACTCCTAAGCGTACATCAATATCGACCGAAGCCTCAAACTTGGTTGTGGTGATTTCCTTAACCAATGCGGATGCCTCTGCCAATGTGTATGCCTTCCCTGCTTCAATCTTGTCTGCTACTGATTTGCGATTTTTTGTCAGTTTACTCATAATTTAATTGAAGTTTTTAATTATCCAGGGAAGTCCCCTTTTACAGTGATACCCATACTTCTTGCTGTACCGGCAATGAGCTTCATGGCACTCTCGACGGTGAAGCAGTTCAAGTCAGTCATCTTGTCTTCGGCGATGGCGCGTACTTGATCCCAAGTAACGCTGGCCACCTTCTGACGGTTAGGCTGGGATGAACCGCCCTTCACTTTCGCGGCTTCGAGCAGCTGTACGGCTGCGGGGGAAGTCTTAATCTCGAAGGTGTATGATTTGTCGGCATAGTAAGTGATGACAACAGGAAGAACTTTTCCTGCACGATCCTGGGTCCTGGCGTTGAATTCCTTGCAGAATCCCATAATGTTAATACCTTTCGAACCCAGTGCAGGGCCTACGGGTGGAGAGGGATTTGCTGCGCCACCTTTAATCTGTAATTTGATTAATCCAGCAACTTCTTTAGCCATTTTTCTGTTAATATATTAAAGTTAATTATAAAAGGAGGTGCACCCGTAACAATGTGCTAGCCTTCCTTTTCCACTTGCATAAAACTTAGCTCTAACGGCGTTTTACGGCCGAAGATCATAACCATCACTTTCAACTTGTGCTTCTCGGAGTTGACCTCCTCGATAACACCATTGAAATCGCTGAACGGACCGTCTGTGACGCGCACCTGTTCGCCCACCTCGAAAGGAATATCCATGGAAGCTTTTAATTCGCTTTCTTCGGCAGCGCCCAGCATACGGTTGATGTCGGCCTGCGGTACGGGCGATGGATTATCCAGCCCTCCCAAGAAACCCAGCACATTAGGAACAAAGCGCAGTGTGTGTGCCACATCGCCTACGAGATTGGCTTCTACGAACACATATCCGGGAAGACGGTTCTTCTCCCTTTCCACGCGCTTGCCGTTTCTCAAGGTTGCTTGCTTTTCCATTGGTATCAGCACCTGGGCGACATTTGCCTTCAGCAAGTCGTTGTGGTTGATTTCGGCCTCGATGTATTCCTTCACCTTGGCTTCCTTGCCACTAACCGCACGGAGCACATACCATTTCTTTCCTACTTCTGCCATTTCTTTGGAGTTTAGCCAGGATAAACCATACTCATAACCCAGCGGAACAGAGAGTCCATGGCAAACACTATTACGGCAATGATAAGGGAAGCTGTCAAAACAATCATCGCCGTATGTGTCAGCTGAGCTCGTGTTGGCCAAGTTGTCTTATGCGCAAGTTCGTTGTAACAATCCTTGCAATATTGAACTATTTTCATATCCTCTTATAAAAGTGCACGGGAAGTAAGACTCGAACTCACGACCCTCGGTTTTGGAGACCGATGCTCTACCAACTGAGCTATTCCCGTAAAAAATTCCCGCAACCCGAGGTTACGGGAATTCGCTGTATTTGAAAATCGGATTAATCTTCGTATACTTCAGTGATCTGACCGGAACCAACGGTGCGGCCACCTTCACGGATAGCGAAACGCAGACCCTTGTTCAAGGCAACGGCGTAAATCAGCTCAACAGTGATTTCCACATTGTCGCCGGGCATTACCATTTCAACACCTTCGGGAAGGGTGATTTCACCTGTACAGTCCATGGTACGGAGATAGAACTGGGGACGATACTTGTTTCCGAACGGAGTGTGGCGTCCGCCTTCTTCTTTCTTCAGCACATAGATGGAAGCCTTGAAGCGCTTGAAAGGCTTGATCTGGCCCGGATGGCAGAGCACCATACCGCGCTTGATTTCGTCCTTGTCAATACCGCGGAGCAGCAGACCAACATTGTCACCGGCCTGACCCTCGTCGAGGATCTTGCGGAACATTTCAACGCCTGTTACAACCGAGTTCTTGTCTTCACCGAGACCGAGCAGCTCAACTGCGTCACCTACATGGATAACACCAGTTTCGATACGGCCGGTAGCAACGGTACCACGACCTGTGATGGAGAATACATCTTCTACAGGCATCAAGAAAGGCTTGTCGGTATCGCGTGGAGGCTCCTGAATCCACTCATCGCAAGTGTTCATCAGCTCCATAACCTTGTCTTCCCACTTTTCAACGCCATTGAGGGCACCGAGGGCAGAACCACGGATGATAGGAGTATCATCTTCAAACTCATACTGAGCGAGGATTTCCTGCACTTCCATTTCAACGAGTTCGAGCATCTCTTCGTCGTCCACCATGTCGCACTTGTTCAGGAACACAACCAGACGGGGAACATTCACCTGACGGGCGAGCAGCACATGCTCACGGGTCTGAGGCATAGGACCGTCAGTAGCGGCAACAACGAGGATGGCACCGTCCATCTGGGCAGCACCGGTAACCATGTTCTTTACATAGTCAGCGTGTCCCGGGCAGTCCACATGTGCATAGTGACGCTTTTCGGTTTCATACTCAACATGAGCGGTGTTGATAGTAATACCACGCTCTTTTTCCTCAGGAGCGTTGTCAATCTGATCGAAAGATTTGATCTTGCCTTCGTTACCGGCAACGCGCTTGGAGAGCACGAGGGTAATAGCAGCGGTCAAGGTAGTCTTACCATGGTCAACATGACCGATAGTACCAATGTTTACGTGCGGTTTAGTGCGCACAAAATTCTCTTTAGCCATAGCTTTTTTGTTAACTTTTATTTAAATAAACGAATGTGTGTTTAACTCACAAAACTCCGACTATACATCCTCTTCCGAGGAGATAGTTTCGAAGCGAGAGCTGTAACTGAGAGTTGAACTCAGGACCTCTTCCTTACCAAGGAAGTGCTCTACCACTGAGCTATTACAGCA
>CALFJA010000061.1 GCA_937877605.1 uncultured Prevotellaceae bacterium
TAGGCTACAGCGAGGACTCGAAGAACACGGCTAACTTCCTGCTGAATCCCTATCTCCGTGCCGGCGACAACACCCTCACGCTGAAGTGCTACCGCTATTCCACGGGCTCCTACCTGGAATGTCAGGACTTCTGGAGGCTCTCTGGCATTGAGCGCGATGTCCGCTTGTGGGCACAGCACAAGGTGGCCGTCAAGGATTTCGAAGTGGTTTCCACTCTCGACGACGAGTACACGGCCGGCATCTTCGACCTCACCGTGAAACTGTGCAATGCCTCCGCCGGCCTAAGCAATGCCTCCCTGGTGTGCGACCTGCTTGACGGAAAAGGCAATGTGGTGCTCTCTGAAACCCACGATGTGGAGGTCAATGCCGACAGTCAGGCACAGGTGAAAGTACATGCCGAACTGGGCGAAGTGCTCACCTGGACGGCAGAGCACCCCAACCTCTACATCCTGCTCATCTCAACCTATACCGACGGGCGGCTGACCGAGGTCATCCCCTACCATGTGGGCTTCCGTCGCATAGAACTTTCCAGCGTCAGCGACATCACCGGCGACCACCGCACCGACCCCGTGCTCCTCGTGAACGGACAGCCGGTAAAGTTCAAGGGCGTCAACCTGCATGAGCACGACCCGCTCACCGGGCACTATGTGTCGGAAAAACTGATGCGGAAAGACTTCGAACTGATGAAGCAACACAACATCAACGCCATCCGCCTGTGCCACTATCCGCAGGGACACCGCTTCTATGAACTGGCCGACGAGTACGGGTTCTACATCTACAACGAGGCCAATATCGAGAGTCACGGCATGGGCTACGACCGTACTCCCGACGGAACGTTGGCCGACCGGCCCGAATGGAAGGAGGCACACCTGTACCGGCTGGAGAACATGTTCGAGCGCACCAAGAACTATCCGTGCGTCACCATCTGGTCGCTGGGCAACGAGGCTGGCAACGGATGTAACTTCTACGACGGCTACCGGTGGATGAAAGAGCAGGAAGGCAGGCTCTATAACCGCCCCGTCTGCTACGAAAGGGCAGAGCAGGAGTGGAACACCGACATGCTGGTGCCGCAGTATCCCAGCGCCGATGCCATGATGGAAATGGGCGTGAACGGTACCGACCGCCCCTATTGCCCGTCGGAATATGCCCACGCCATGGGTAACTCCACCGGAAACCTGAAGGGACAGTGGGATGCCGTCTACAACCATGCGAACATGCAAGGCGGATTCATTTGGGACTGGGTGGACCAAGGACTCTATGTGGACGGTTCGCGCCTGAAGGCCAACGGTACCCACACCGAGCCGTTCTATGCCTATGGAGGCGACTTCGGCTACCGGCAGCCAAGCGACGGCAATTTCCTCTGCAACGGACTGGTCAACCCCGACCGCCGGCCGCATCCGGCACTGGCAGAGGTGAAACATGTCTATCAGAATGTGGAAATAGAGGCCGTCGATGTCGAAAAGGGAGAATACCTCATCAAGAACCGCCACTATTTTACCAACCTTGACGAGTTTGACATCACCTACGAAGTTTGCAGTTATAACTGGGTTTCGGGGGCATCTACCCTGAAACGCGGCTCCCTTCCATTCCGGCTGGAACCGCAGATGGAGGCTCCCTTCAGCGTGCAAGTGGTGGTGCCGGACATCGCTTCGGCCGACTACTACATCAATTTCTATGTCCGCACGAAGCAAGCAGCACCAGGCATACCTGCCGGTCACCTGGTAGCACGCAACCAATACCGACTGACCAAGGAATATATGATGCCCACGCTCGGTGCCGGCGACACACCGCTGAAGGTAGAAAACATGGCAGACAAGGTGACCGTGAGCAACAAGGCCGTCAAATTCGTGTTCGACCGCCAGCGCGGCTGCGTCACTTCCTATCAGTTGGACGGCAAGGAATACATTCACGAAGGCTTCGGTTTCCAGCCCAACTTCTGGCGGGCACCTAACGACAACGACTACGGTAATGGCGAACCTAAGCGCTGCCAGATGTGGAAGGAGGCCTCGCAGCACTTCCGTGTGGCTGGTGTGGAAACGCAGAAAAACGCCGCTTCGGTAGACTTGAAGGTGACCTACGCCCTGCCGGCAGGCAACACCTGCAAGGTAACCTATCAGGTGTCGGGCACCGGGCTGGTGAAAGTGGCAGTCGACTATGCCGCCGCTGCCAGCGCGACTCCTGAACTGCCGCGCCTCGGACTCCGCTTCCGCGTGCCCCGGGAGATGCACAATGTGACCTATCTGGGACGCGGACCCGAGGAGAACTATCTGGACAGGAAGAGCGGAACCTACATGGACATCTACCGAACCACCGCCGAACAACTGTACTATCCCTATGTCCGGCCCCAGGAAAACGGCCATCACACCGACACACACTGGCTCCGGCTGGCCGATGATGAGGGGGGCGGATTAATCGTGCTGACAGGAAAGTCGTTCGAGTTCAATGCCCTTCGCAACGCCGTTGAGGACTTCGATGCCGAAGAAACGAAGGCACGCCCGTACCAATGGAAGTTCTATACTGAAGAGGAACGCACCAATCCGTCGGTGGAAAAGGCCCGGAATGTGCTGCCGCGACAGACCCATACCGACGATATCCAGCCCCAGCCCTATGTCGAAGTCTGCCTGGACTATCAGATGCAGGGCGTGGGTGGCTACGACAGTTGGGGTGCCCGAGTGGACAACCGCCACCTACTACCGGCCGATAAGGCCTACCACTGGCAGTTTGAAATATTACCGTTGAAGAAATAGAAAAACTAAGAGAATATGAAAAGAACGCTGATTTCATCGCTGATTCTATGCCTCTGCCTGTCCGTTTCCGCTCAGCAAAAACTGCCGTATAAGGACAAAAACCTTCCCATAGAGAAGCGTCTGGCCGACCTGCTTGGCCGGATGACACTGGAAGAGAAGGTAGGACAGTTGCGATGCACCATGGCTTGGAACTATTATGAGATAAAAGGGAAGAATGTCTACCCCTCGGAATCGTTCAAGAAAGACATTGCCGAGGGTAAAATAGGCATGCTTTGGGCTACCTACCGTGCCGATCCGTGGACACAGAAGACACTCACCGACGGACTGAATCCTGAGTTGGCGGCAAAGGCAGGCAATGCTTTGCAACGCTATGTGGCGGAGCATACGCGGCTGGGTATACCGCTTTTCCTGGCCGAAGAGGCTCCCCACGGGCACATGGCCATAGGAACGACGGTGTTTCCGACGGGCATCGGCATGGCAGCAACCTTCTCGCCGGACTTGATTTGCTCGGTGGGTGGAGTAATAGGTAAGGAGATTCGCTTGCAAGGCGGGCACATCAGCTACGGTCCCGTGCTGGATCTGGCACGCGAACCGCGGTGGAGCCGTGTGGAGGAAACCATGGGTGAAGACCCCGTTCTGACGGCAACCTTGGGTGCGGCGATGGTGAAAGGACTGGGCGGAGGCGACCTCTCCAAGCCCTATTCGACCATAGCCACGCTGAAACACTTCATCGCCTATGGCACGACCGAGGGTGGGCAGAACGGCAATCAGACGGTGATCGGACCGCGCGAACTGGCCGATTATTTCCTGCCGCCGTTCAAGAAGGTCATTGACGCAGGGGCATTGTCGGTCATGACCAGTTACAATTCGCTCGACGGTGTGCCTTCGACAGCCAACAACCATTTGCTGCGCGATGTGCTGAAACGCCAGTGGGGATTCCGCGGTTTTGTGGTTTCCGACCTTTTCAGCATTGATGGTATCTGGGAAACGCACCATGTTGTGCCTACGCTTGGGCAGGCTGCGGCGGAAGCTCTCAGGGCAGGCGTGGATGCAGACCTGGGTGCCAAGGCCTATGCCGAACTGGTGGAGGCGGTGAAAAACGGGAAAGTTGATGAGCGTTTGGTGGACGAGGCCTGTGCAAATATACTCCGTCTGAAGTTCGAAATGGGGCTGTTCGACAATCCCTATGTAGAAGAAAAGGCAACGAAGGCCGTCCGCTCGGCAGAGAGCATCCAGTTGGCTGGCGATGTGGCAAGGGCTTCTGTCACCCTGTTAGAGAACAAGAACCACCTTCTTCCGTTGGGTAAGGAACTTCGTGTGGCCGTGGTTGGCCCCAATGCCGACAACCGCTACAACCTGCTGGGGGACTATACGGCTCCGCAACCCGACGAGAATGTGAAGACGATACTCGACGGCGTGCGCTCCAAGTTGCCGGCAGCGCAGGTGGAGTACGCCAAGGGATGTGCCGTGCGTGATATGGACAGCACCGGCATCCGCAGGGCAGTGGAGGCAGCCAGGCGTGCCGATGTGGTGATAGCCTGCGTCGGCGGAAGCAGCGCCCGCGACTTCAAGACCACCTACAAGGAGACCGGTGCCGCCGTTACCGACGAGAAAACGGTATCGGACATGGACTGCGGCGAAGGCTTCGACCGTGCCACCCTTTCGCTGCTTGGCAGGCAGCAGGAACTGCTCGAAACCCTGAAACAGACGGGAAAGCCGCTTGTGGTGGTCTATATCGAGGGGCGTCCGCTGGAGAAAAACTGGGCGGCTGCGAATGCCGATGCCCTCATCGATGCCTATTATCCCGGGCAGGAAGGAGGTCAGGCCATTGCCGATGTGATTTTCGGTGACTACAATCCTGCCGGACGACTGCCTTATTCCATCCCGAAGAGCACGGGACAACTGCCCGTCTACTACAACAAGCGGATGCCGGCACCGCACAAATATGTCGAGATGGATGCCCAGCCGCTCTACAGTTTCGGCTACGGACTGAGCTATACTACCTTCGAATATGCCAACATGACTGTCGAGCCGCAGGGTAACAACCGTTTTCTCGTGTCGCTGGATGTAAGGAACAGCGGCGAGATGGACGGCGACGAGGTGGTTCAACTCTACCTGCATGATGTTGTGGCGTCGGCCGTCCAGCCGCTGAAGCAACTCAAGCATTTCGCACGCGTACATGTAAAGAAAGGTGAGACCCGCCGCGTGGAGTTCCAGATGACCAGTGATGACTTTGAGATTGTGGACCGCAATATGGAGCGCGTGGTAGAACCTGGCGAGGTGGAACTGCTCGTAGGCTCTTCGTCAGACAGGATCCTACTGAAAAAGATCGTCAATCTTGAATAACCATTGTCCGGGAAGACAATACAAATATTGGAGCGATGAACACAAGAACCCTATTCATGCAACTGTCCGTCCTTATGCTGGCACTTGCCCTGCCGCAGGCGGTGGCAGCAGCGGACGAAACTCCTCAGCGGCCGAAGTCGGAAGTTCCGGCTGACCATCTGGCCTATTTCGACCTGCGCGGCCCTGTTTGCGAAGTCACGGAGTATGCCTTGTACGACTATTCGAAGGCTGTCTGGAAGTTCGACATCCAGGGGCGCCTCACGGAATACCTTCGGTATGGGCATCCCTTTGTCGGCGGCGGTGGCTGTGTGTTCCGCCTTATGGCACATTATCGGTATGCCTACGACAAGGAAGGCCGCATCATGTTCCTCTATACCTACGATGAGGAGTATAACCTGATGGACGAATACGACGATGAGGTTCTTGAACTCTTTCCCCCAGGGGTGACGGCGGAAAAAGTAGGCGAAGAGGCTGAACAGCTCGGCGATTCCACCTATTGCCGTTCCAATTGGGCTTCAGGCAACTATGCAGCCTGCCGTTACGACCGTCACCACAACTGGACGGAGCGTGTGGAAGCCGCCGACGGCGAGGCAGGGAATGCCCGCATTGCCGTGAGGGAAATACGCTATTACACCGACGCAGAGTTGCTGGGACTCCGAAATGGGGTGAAGAAGGTGACCTGCCGTACGGAAAAGGACGGAGCTGTTTGGTCAAGTGAGTATTCGCTTGACCGCGACGGAAGGCTCACGCGATTTCAAAGCTACCGCGACCAGGAACCACTCTACGAATGGACGCTCGACTCCACCGATTGTACGGGACAGGATTTGATTGTGCCCGTAACCGATCAGGCAGTTAGCCGGACCATAGAGTGGTGGAATGAATAGGGAAAACTGAAACAGTCAGGATTTCTGTCTTGTAACAAACTGATTACTAACGAATTGTATTTAGGCCCCAAATGCACTCCGTTTGGGGCTCAAATGGACAACAAAAGGGGCCCAAACGCATTCCGTTTGGGCCCCTCTTGTTTTTGGGTAGATAAAGGTTGGGGAAAGGGAGGCGTTATTTGTATAAGTCTTTTAGGACATCATCGACCAATTTATCGCCGAGTTCTTCGCCGGAGCGTTTCACCTTTTCAACGAAAATGGACTCGAAGTTATCGCCCCGTCCACCGCGGCATCTGACATCTACGGATCCGACTTTCTTCTTTGTCTTCTTGTTGTAGACCACCGCCTGGAGCTTGTGTGCGCCGTCCTTGTCGACAATGAGGAACTTGATGGCCACTTCGTAGCGTGTGTCGGTGGAGTTTCCGAGCAAGAATCCCTTGTTGCGCATGGACTCGTTGTTAGCCGCATTGATCATGGCTCGTGCGACACGGCGCTTGAACGCAGCCCCGCCGTCCTTGTAGTGGCGTGAGAACCAGGTGGAGGCACTGACCTTGTCGATTTTTGCCTTGGAGTAGTCGAAGTAGTAGTTTACGAGAACGGTCTTGGGTTTGGCTGCCGCCGAGAAGATGGAAAGGCAGCCCGCAAAGAGGAGTAGTGTGAATAGTTTTTTCATATTTTGTGAGGTTTTAATGTTGTAAGGTTTTAAGGTTGTGAGGTTTTATAGTGTTTTCTGTTGATTTTTCCGTTGAAGGTGCGCTCAATTTTTGTGACGGTTTCGTAGAGCATGGGCACCTTGTAGGCCTCAAGCCGGCTTTTGATGAAAGTTGCGAGTGCCCTTTTGTCGATGGGGCTGCCGTCGGTTGTGACGACGAGCAGTTTGAGCGCCTGTCCGGTAATGGGGTGTGGCGTTGCTATGCAGACACAGTCTTTGACGGCAGGATTGGCCATGGCAGCGTCTTCCACCTCGGTGGGTGCGACCTTGAATCCGCCCACATTGATAATGTCGTCGGCGCGTCCGGACAGCCGTAGGTTCCCTCTTTCGTCAATGTATCCCTGGTCGTGGGTGTAGACGGTGCCGTTGCGGAGCATTTCTGCCGTCATTCCCGGCTCGTTCATGTAGCCGGTCATCAGCGTCTTTCCCCCGCATGCCACGGTACCTTCCTTGGTGATGGACACCGTGGAGTTCTTCATGGCAGGCCCGAGACATCCTGCAATGCATGGATTCCGGCTATAGTCGTAGGTGCAGATGATGCCGGTCTCGGTCGAGGCATAGGTGTTGTAAAGTCGTGTGTGGGGCAGTGCCTGTCGCAGCGCGAGCATGTCAGCCTCTGCGATGGCGGCAGCACCGGTCTCGATGAAGTCTATCCGGTCGGCAAGTCGTTGGAGCCGTTCCTTTGAAAACTGGAGCAGCATGCGTA
This sequence comes from uncultured Prevotellaceae bacterium, assembly GCA_937877605.1. GTDB lineage: Bacteria > Bacteroidota > Bacteroidia > Bacteroidales > Bacteroidaceae > Prevotella. The sequence continues at coordinate 7,396 of CALFJA010000061.1, forward strand.
TACTGGCAGGTACGAGGAAGGTTGCCGTACGGTTGCCCCCTTTTTCCAGCGCCAGGAAGAACTGGTCAAGGTCCTTCATCCCTTGGGTGATATGAATGGTGGCACCCACCATCACGGAGGGCCACAACTTGCTGAGGCTGCCTATGTGGTTGAGCGGTCCGCTGATGACGAAAGTCAGTTCGGTCGTGAACTTGTGGGCAATCATAAGGTTCTCGCCGTCGGCAGCAATGGCCTCGTGGCTGAGCATGGTGCCTTTGGGTCGTCCGGTGGTTCCGGTGGTGAAGAGTATGTCGGCCACTCCGTCGGGAATATCGGCCAGGGCGGTGGATTGCGCTATTTCGTTGAATTTCTCTTCCGGCAGGTCGTGCTCCAGCGGAACAATGGGCTTGCCTGCAAGATGTGCGGCGAAGTAGGTGGCAATGAAGTCTATGTCCTGTGCGGCTCTTACCACGATGGCGTGCCGGTGCTCGGTGGTCATGGCCTCAGCCTTCTGTTCCACCATGGAGAACAGTTCGCTGTAGGTATTCTGCTGCTCACCGCAGACAATGGCAGTCTTGTCGGCATAGCGGACGGCATCTTGGCGTAGGAAGTCAATCAGTTTCATCCTGTTTATTTCTCAGCCAGTTTTCGCTCAACCATCTCCACGATGCTGTCGAGCGACTTCAGGTTCTTCGGTGTGGCATCGGTGCTTTCAAGCTCAATGCCAAACTCGGTTGAAAGTGTCATCAAGATGGTTGTTACCCCCAGCGAATCCAATTCCGTGAAAAGGAATGGCGAATCGAAGTCGACCAGCGGCAGCTGGTCTTCGAGCAATGTCCTGATTTTTTGCTTCATATTTGGTTGTTTGGTACCCACCCCCTTCCCCTCCAAAAGGGAATGGGGTGAGTTGTTTGGTTATTTGGTGTTGAATATTTGTGGCAGGAAATGGACGAGGTATTTGCGCCAGTTCTCCCAGGTATGTCCTCCGTCTGTTTCGTGATACTGGTATTTGTAGCCTGCGTCGGCCAGTTTCAGGCGGAAGTCATCGTTCAGTTTCTTCACGAAGTCGTCCTTTCCCAGCGCAATGTAGTACAGTTGCGGCGGTGTCTGGAACTGTTGCTTGAGTTTTTTGTCCAAGTCGTCGTAGATGGAAAGATGCCCGTCGTTGACGGTATTGGCAACCCCCGAGAGGATGTTGCCCACCTTGCTGTTCGACAGCGAGGGTATCAGGTCGTAGAGTTGGCCGAGTTTCTGTGCCACTTTTTCAGCTTTGGTAATTTTCTTTTCGTCCAGCGCGTTGGTAGTCTGGGCGGAGAAGAGCCCCACATAGTCGAACATGTCTGGATTGTTTGCCGAGATGAACAGGGTGTGCAGCCCTCCCAGCGAGAGGCCGGCGATAGCTCGGTGTGCCTTGTCGGGAACGACGCGGTAGTGGTTTTCGACATACCCTTTGACAATGTCAGGTACGAAGGCCCCCTCAATGACACCGAACATTGACTCTATGTTTGTTGCGGTGGCAGATTTGTCGGAGTATGGATTTTCTCCGGGGGCAGCCTCCTGGTCAGCAATACCGTTTGGCATGACCACAATCATGGGCACACACCGCTTCGCCGCAATCAGGTTGTCAAGGATTTGGGGCGCATGTCCCATCTGCGTCCAGGATGTCTCGTCACCTCCCGATCCGTGCAGGAGGTAGAGGACGGGATAGGTGGCACTGTTGTCTTCGTCATAGCCCGGCGGTGTGTAGACCAGCATGCGCCGGCGGGGCATATCTTTGATGGAAGAGGCATACCATATTTTCTCCACCTTGCCGTGTGGAACATCGTGGGCAACATAGTCGTCGGCAATTCCACCGGTGACGACAAAGTAACTCAGATAATCGTTTACATCGCGCACAGAGTCGGGATTCATCTGGTCGGTGCAGCGCTGCCCGTCCACTTCGTAGTAATAGGTGTAGATTTCCGACTCCAAGGGAACCGTGGTGTAGGTCCATACATGTTTCTCGCGCTTCATCTCCACGGCGCCTTCCTTGCCGAACACCCCTGCAGGTGTGCGGATACTTTTCTCCCGTGGGATGAAACTACCTTTCAGAATGACCGATTCGGCCTTGGGAGCCCGAAACTGGAAGGTGACCGTTCCGTCGGCATTTATCCGCGGCTGCTTCTTCAGGTGCTGGCTCAATGCCGTCTGGGTTCCAAGCAGCAGCGTGAGGAGAAGAATGAGGAATGAGGAGTGAGGAATGTGGAATGTGGAAGGTTTCATGGATAAAGGAGGAATGGTGGAATTAAGCGATTTCCTGTTGGGCGCGGAGTTTGTTTTTCAGCGGATTGGCGTAGATGGCCAGCAAGATGTCTTTCAGCACATCGATGTTGTCGGAGTAATGCTCCAACTTGGCGAGGTGTTTCTCAAATCTTTGTTTTTCTTCCAGGGTGTAGTGGCTGGTAAACCTTTCCTGTCCGTAGCGCATATCGTAGGCAATGTAATTGTTGGGATAGAGCCTGTAGGCATCGATAACGCGTTGGTCAATCAATCGTGCAACCTGTTTGTGGTATTCATTGTGCGTACAATCGTTAAACTGCATCAAGTCCAGTTCGTTGATGCCCTTGCAGAAGTGGAAATGCACCCTTCCCTTGGGCTGAAGTATTCCGGTGAGTATGCTGTTGAGGTCTTCTCCTGGCTTCTTGATGTATTTCTCGACAGTCCTGCTTTCGTAGAGTTCGATTGCTTTCAGGATGTCGCACGACTCCCATTCGTAGGAAACGGCAATGGGTATGATGTGCAGTTCCTGGAGTGCCGCAATCTTGTTCTCGGTCTTGCTCATGCAGAACATCTTTATAATGCCTTGGTCGGTTTGGTCGTTTCCGTCCTTGGTGCGTCCGTTGCGTTGTGCAATCCAGACGGATTCCCGTTGCCCGACGATGGTATGTCGGATGTATTCAGACAGATGAAGGGAACTCTTATAGAACTCCTTGATGCTTCCTCCCGGCCGTTCTACGCGGAACATTTTATTGGACTTGCCAATATCTATTACCAAGGGATTCATCATAAGATTGGCTCCGAAGGTGATTTGCGATGTCTGTAGCCCGATGTCTACCAGCAGATTCTGCAGCAACGAGGCATCGAGCATAATGTCCCTGTGGTTGCTTACAAAGAGGTAGGCCTTGTTCTTTTCAAGTTGCTCGGCACCGCTATAGGTGAATTTTGTGATGCTCTTGTGTTTGATTTGCTCGTTCACCTGGTACATGATGCCCCGTTGGAAATCGTCGGTGGTCTTGAAACCATGCAGCATCTGCCGCACTTCTTCAAGGGATTTGTCAGGACATACATAGGATGCAAGCAGTGGAAGCATCTGACTGTTGGCGATGCGTTCCATGGCCGCAGGTATTTCTTCGTCGTTGTAGGGGCGGATGTCGTCGAAGGAAGTGTTCATATTCTTGAGGTTTGAGGTTTTAAGGTTCTTAAGACTCGCGTCGCTCATATAAGCGGGCAGAGCCCGATCGGTGGGTTTTTATTTAAGAATTTCTGCGAGGTTGATTACTTCTGTGCCTTCTGTGTGGCTCATCGCGGCTGCTTCATCGTCAATGAGAATAGCCTGGAGGTTTCGTGGATTCGGTTCGCAGCAGGAAAGCAATGCCACCTCGTCTTCGTCGTAGGCATAGGAGCGTACCTCAATATCTGGATGAACCAGTGCGAAGAGCAGGGAGAACTGCCCGTTGCCTGCATTGACAATGGACACGGCTGAGGGATGTTGCTCGTTTTTCGGGCGGTAATTGTCTATCCATTGACTGAAATCATCGTATCTTTTCAGCAACAGGCGAGTTTCTTTCTCAATGGATATACCTTTATATATATATTTATAGATGATGTAATCGTGGAAATAATGGGTAGTTTCAAGTTTTTTCTTGAAGTGGGAATAATGGTCGGCAAAGTGTTTATGGAACGCATTTGTCCGTTTGAGCAGAGTTCCGCCCAATGAGCCTAGTTGGTCGTTCGTTATGCGCTTGCCTATCTCGAGTCCAACCTTTCCTCGTGAAGCAAAAGCACTTCCCCTCGGCATTACATGGTCGGCACCATGGAGGTAGACGGGAAGCATATCGGCACCGATTTCTTCGGCAATAAAGAAAGCACCTTTGTGGAAGCGTGAGATACAGCCTTCGTTTCGCTTCCCCTCAGGGAATATCACCACGCTATATCCTTTTTCTACGGCTTTTCGGATGCTGTTAATCAACGATTCCATCGGCTGATCCAGTTTGATATAGCCTGCCAGGCGGAACATAGGATGGACAATGGGATTTCTCCAGACCTTGTTGCTGATAAGCAAAAGGATGCGTGGGTTCATGGCCAGCATGTAAATCGGGTCTAGAATGGACTGGTGGTTGCACATAACGATGCTTCCACGGCTGAAATCCTCGCCATTTGGGTTGCTTATATTGGTGGTTACGCCCCACATGTGCCTTACATTCATTCGCATGACGCAGCAGATAAAACGATGGAACCAGTCGTCCCGTTTCTCGTGCGATATGGGAAGTAGCCGCAGCATCAGACCAATGATACTGCCGACAGCCAGTTCAAGAATGTAGATAACCGTACAAAATGCCGTTCGTATCACCTTTTCCATAGTGATGGGTGTACGCCTTGTTCCCTTTTCTGTACGGACCAGCCATCCATAAATGGTTGGAGGAATAACCCAAGCCATCAGTACCACCGTCAGCATACCAACGATGGTAACTTCTGCTAGGGAATGAAGTGCGGGATGCTTGGCGACGATTAGCGAACCGATACCGATGAACATGATGAGGGCGGAGATGACAATACTGTTCTTGAACGACGGCAGGAGTTTCTTCTTGTAGGCGAATTCGTTGATAAGTCCGTCGGTCATGAAGATGGTGTAGTCGTCTCCCTGACCAAAGATGAAGGTTGCCAAGATGACATTCACTATGTTAAACTGCATGCCAAAGATGAACATCATTCCCAAAATCCATAGCCATCCCATAGCCATCGGCAGGAAGGCGAGTAGGCTGAGTTCAATTCTTCCAAACGACAACCAGAGAAAAAGGAATACAATGAAACCACAGGCAAAGCCAATATAGTTGAAGTCGTTTGACAAGGAGCGGGCCACGGCACTGTTCATTCCCATAAAGTCGAAAGCATAGCCCGTTGCTCCGAGACTTTCGTTCAGAACCGCCTCTATCTGCGCTATGTTCTTGTCCGTGGCATCGATGACATCAACAACGGCACAGTTTCCTGTGCTTTGGCTGAACGAATTGCTTAGCAAGACAGTGCGTATAGGCTCGAAATATTCGAATGGTTGTGGAGTGTAGGTGGCTGAAACGATATTTTCAAATCCCAGGAAAGCATCTCCTGCGAACCCATATTGGGGAGCTTCGTGTTTCAACGAAACGATAATTTGTTCACGATGGGCGTCCCAAAACTTGTTCCATCTGTCTATGCGTGCTTGCTGTTCCTGCTGTGATGCAATAAAGAAGGTGACATTACTGTAATTGTTTATCTCTCCCTTCTTTCTCATTGCTTCCAGTTTGGGATTCATGGACATTCTTGCCTGAAGGGCTTCTTCCCAGGTGTTGCCTTCCGTCACCAAGTAGACATTGGTAGTATCGCTCAATCCTGCCGATGCGTTCATGTCCGACAGCAGTTGTTGCTGTTTGGGCGTCATGTAGTTGATGTGGTGCATGTTCGTGTCGAAAGAGGTCCCCAGGCTGAAGTAGCCGAAGACAATCGTCAGCACAAAAATGAGCAGCAACAGCCATTTGTGCCGTTCTGGCTCCATGGATGAAATCTTTCCGAATGACAGGTGCTCTTCCCCCGTTTTGAATTTTTGTTTAACAAGGTGGGGAAGAAATACCAGAACGAAGAGAATAGTTCCCACTAACATGAACGCGGCAAATAGCCCCAAGTCGCGAAGTGCCGGGGCGTCCAGTGGCATCAGGGCGACAAAGGCACCCACGGTGGTGATGTTTCCGATGAGCAATGGCGACACCATGTCCTTTAACACCTCTCGGACGGTACCTCCATGGTCGGTATGTGCGATGAAATGCAGCGGGTAGTTGACGGCTATTCCAATAATGATTGATCCGATACCCAGAACAATCAGTGATACATCAGTCCGTAAGACAGCAATGAACCCCATGGCAAAGAGCCAACCGAAGAGGATGGACATGCCTATGAGGAGGAGATTCTTGACACGGTGGAATGCAAAAACCAGCAGCAGGAGAATCAGCGTCACGGCGATGGATATGGCCCATTGACTGTCGGACTTTATCTGCTGTGCGTTACCAACGGCAATCACAGGAGAACCGGTGCTGTTCACCTCGACATCCGGTACGGCCTGCATCGTTTGCCATGCTACGCTGTCCACATAGTTGACCAGCAGGTTGTTGTTGGACGACTCCATGGCACCGTAGGGTGATGTCAGCATTGCCACGGCATATTGTTGGCCCGAGGTGAAGATGTAGCCGTCGTCAATCTCAATGGGCATTGACCGCTGTCGTGCCTGCAAGCGTTCCAACACCGGGGCGAACAGTCCCAACGGGTCGTTGCTTATGTTGGCAGAGAAGAAACCGGTCGCCGGCATCATTATCATCTGTACATCGCTGGCAAGTTGGTTTTTAATAAATTCGGGCTCTGCCAGGCATCGCTCCATCCTGATATAGTCAGAGTCTGTGAGCATCAGTGGCATGTTGTGGTAGATAAAGTTGGTGATGCCTGCCACTTTCTCGAAGTCCACCTGTGTAGTGATTTCCTTGATATGGCGGATGCCTTCGCCTGCCTTCAATTGTTCGGCAAAGGTCTCAACTGATTCCGTCACCTTCTCAATGTTGTCGGCGGTGGAACCTTCTTTTGCCTTGAACATGACGAAGATGCGCTGGCCTCCCGAGATGTCTTGGTAAAGGGAGATGGCTTTCTGCTCGTTGCCGCTTACCGGAAGAAAGTCGTAGATGTTCTCGTTGTATTTCAGCGAAGACACCATTGCAAGCAATACGGCCGTAATTAGCAGGAGCAGCCCCATGCAGAGGCGGCGATGCTGGCGGAGAGTGTCAAATATATGTAGGAAAAAATGGACCATTACCTATATCTGTTTAGAGGGAAACAAGGCGTATAGCCAATCGAGAAATCGCTTCTTCCATTGTATTGCCTCGGTTGTTGTCTTTGATGCAACGCTCCCAAAGCCATGCCCCCCGGTGCGATATCGCTCATAAACATGTTGCACCTTATGTGCGGTCAAGGCTGAGTCGAGCAGCACAGCGTTGTAGGGGTCGACGACAGGGTCGTCTTCGCAATTCATGAGGAATACCGGCGGGCAGTTGTCCTTTACATGTTTTTCAAGTGAAAGGGAGTCTTTCAAGGCCCGTTTGGGAAATTCTCCCAGAAGTCCGCGGCGCGAACGCTTGTGGGTGCAGGGATGTGTCATCGAAACTACCGGGTAGCACGGCACCACGAACCTGGGACATCTTGCCTGTCCAGCCAGTTGTTCCGATGCATGCATCACCAAGTGACCGCCGGCCGAGAACCCCATGAACCCGAGGCGTGCAGGATTGATACCATAAATGGAGGCTTTGCTTCGGACTTCATCCATGGCACGGCAAAGATCCTTGTACCCAGCGGGAAATGTCCTGCCTGGAGCACGGAAGTGATAGGCGTACGATGCCCAGCCGGCATGGCTATACTCGAGAACGAATGCCGCTATCCCGTTCTCGTTCAGCCAAACGGCAACGGAGTCACCTTCAATCTCTTTGTCCAGCCAGAAATAGCTTCCGCCCGGACAGACGATGACTCCTATGCCCAATGGATTCTCTTTCGGGATGTATGCCTTGAGCTTGTAGGCCTGGAGATGCAGGCTTACAGTGCAAAAGAGCAGTCCCCAAAAGAATCGAAACTTCATGTAAGGTGTGATGTTACTTCTTTATCCAGTTCCGTGAAGAACACTTTTTCCATGTTGGCGATGCGTTCCAGCAGGTTGCCAAGGTCGTTGTAAGTGTATGTTTCGCCCTCACGCTTCTTGAAGATGCGAGATGCTTTGTAGGCAAATTCTCTCCAGAGGTCGCCTATTTCGGTAATCCTTTTGGAGTATGCGTTTAGGCTTTGAAGGCCAGTCAGGTCGGCTGCTTCCTGCAAGAAGGCTCCGTAGACGAACCGGAATCCGGCACCACCAGTACCGATTTCCTCCAGCATGCGGATGATTTGTGCCAGATTGAGTTTTGCCCGCCGTGTTCCCATCTTTTCTTCCCATTTGCGGATGCGCTTGGAGAGATAGAATATTCCGTTTGTTCCGACGAAAGGCACAAAGCGTGGTTGCGAAACCATGTTCCTGCAGGTCTTGTGTATGGCCTTCAACACCAGCGGTCGCAAATCGGGAAGCCTTTCGGGCATTTCCTTAATCCAGTACATCTGCCCCAGCAGCGGGTAGGTTCCACCCTTGGCAAATCTTACCTTTATCAGGTCCTCGCGGGAAATAGTGACGCGCTGTGTGGCATTTGAGTCGAGCACGCTATACTCATTGGTTGCAGTATCTTTCCCGATGATGCAGATGTTGTGGCCGTTGAAATGGAAGCGGTACTCTATCGGGATATAGGGCAGATAGTACATGCCTACCACGCATCCCACGGGGCGTCTTTCTTCCAGCAGCAGATGGTCCAGGGTTGCCATGGCTTTCTCTTTGTTGAAAAAGCGTTTTGTTGCGGTCTTGATGCCCAGCAGTCGGGTGATGCGTTGGAAGAGCACTCCCGGGAATGTCCGAAACGAAGTGACAGGCATGCCACTCATTTTTATAAAAGGTATGTGGGTGAAGAATAACCCACTGGCCAATCCGAATATCATGGGTTCGGACAGATTTACATTATAATACCGCAACAGCGATGAAATGGCCCCGTTTTCACAATGCGCGGCAGTCTGGTGCGTCAGTTCTAATTCCATAGTTGTTCTATTCGGGGATGCTTTTCAACTCTTCCACGCTGATGCGCAATGCATCGGCGTAGGTCTTGAGCGTTTCTTCGTCCAGTTTGGCAAAATGCTTTGGCTGGGTATGCTTCCTGATGGTACGCTTCGAAAAGCCAGTATAATCCGAAAGAAGCCCGACGGGCATGAGATTCCGTTCACGGTGGTAGGCCAGTGGGCTTAATTTTCCTCTTCTGACATCGGCCAGGATTTCTTCGCAGCGTTCATGAATGTCGTCGAGCGTAATCTCAAGGGCATCGTTCTTCGGTGTCCATCCGTCGCTCATGACCTTTTGATAGCGCCCCTCGCTGTCAACGGCATAGTCCACATCGCGGACAACGCTGTCCTTATAGTATTTCAAGTCCTGCGGAACTTCTTCTACTTTCATCTTCGTTCAATTGTTTAGCAGACGGTAAGCAAGCAGTAGCAGTAGGAGAACCGGGCACTTTCCGGTATCATCAGGAGAATCTTCTGCCCTTTCTGCAACTTGCCGGTTTCAAGCAATCCGTCTATCATTGCAAAGGCGGAAGCCGATGCTATGTTCCCAATGGTTGGCAGATTGACAAACCAACGGTCTTCCGGAATAAAGAATCCCCGTTCCTTCGACTCCTCAAGAATCTTGTCTTTGAAGAACATTGACGAGAGATGCGGGCAGAACCAGTCAATGTCTTCAGGCTTCAGGTTGTACTTTTCCGCCAGTTGCAGTAAGTAGTCAATGCCCAGTGGTACGATGTTCTCAGCAAGCATGCGCGTGTCTTGCTTCAGGGCAAAGAGCGACTGTGTGAGCCATTCCTGCTCGGGGAACGACGCCCAGCCCTTCAGTTCGCCGTTGCCGTCTTTCTCTGCACCGGCATACATACATGTTTCCTTTGTGTTTGCAAACGATGTTATGTCTATCCAGTCCACGCGCAGCGACACTCCCGATTCGGCAGGTTTCCCCTGTACCCTTACGGCAAAGGCTCCGTCGGAGAGCATCCAGCGAAGGAACTCTTTCTCAAAGGCCAGCATCGGTTGGTCTTCCAGTAGGGACAGTTTCTCCGATTCCTGCTGGAAATAATTTGCCTGCATCCATACCGACAAGCGTTCCGATGCAGAAACGACAGCGTTGAGCGACGGGTCTGTCTGGACTGCCATACAGGCATATTTCAGGGCATCCATGCCTGTGCAGCATGACCCTGCGAACGACACCACTTCCGTGTTGCGGTTGCCGCCGAGCAGACCGTGTACCATGACGGCATGCGACGGAATGAGTTGCTCAGGCGAGGCTGTTCCGCACGAAAGCAAGTCGATATCGTCGGCCGTGAAATGCTCATCAAACAACTGGCGGATGGAGGCTGCAGCCATCTCTACATTGGTGTGGGTGGCATTGCCTTGTTCGTCCAGTGCGTAGTAGCGTTGCTTGATGCCATTGCGTCTCAACACCAGACGGCGAGCCTTCGACGGTCTCCCGTCAATCATGCCGAGATACTTCTCCATGTCATCACTTTCCACAGGGGCGTTTGGCAAGAATTTGCCCACTTTTGTGATAAATACATTCATAGATATTGTTGTTTTTATGTTATTCCGGTTTAGTTATACGCTGCAGTCGGCTATCTTGTTCCGTTGCACATGCTGCAGGGGATAGGTCAGGTAGAAGAACAGTTGCGCCAAGGGAGACAGCAGGAACAGCACTATCAGCAGGTAGGAGTAGAAGAGGTTGACCCTGAATTTTCTCCTTTTGTCGCGGAATCCGCCTTTTTTGCGAATGAACCGTGCCCAAAGTCCGAACATCCTATGCCCTATTTTCTCTATGTGGAGCACGGCAGGTTTGTAGTCTATGGCACCGGCAGAGAGGAGTTGCTGTTGCAAATGTGCGGTGTTGTTTCCTTGGCAGGCGGAAAATATGATTTTGCCAAATCTTGAAGCGCCGTCCATCTGTCGGTCGGATATGCCCGAAGCAGGCAACAGTGAGGTTCCTTCCTTCTTTCCGTAAATGAGCCATCGGATGATGGTGACGGCACTGACAAGGTTCGGTGCTTCGTCCTGCATGACGATTTGCCCCACCAGACGGGCACCGGTTCCAGCAAGGATGGCTTTTACGCTGCGAGATGTCATGAGCCACATGTTCCGGCAGGCATTCACAAAAACGACATCTTTGCCGTCAAGGTAGGATTTTATCGATGAATTGGCGAAGAACGACTGCAAGGGGAGCGATGGGGAAAGGAACCACGACTGTCCGACAATCATCACCAACCGGGCATCTTCCACATCGGAGCAATCGATAGGGTGGATGCCTGACGGCGGCAGCCCAAGTCGTGTCTCGGGAAAAGTGTCGAAAAAGTCGTATCTGTCCCAGGGGAAGGGATATGCTTGCCGGGGTCTTATTTCCTTATACACTACCTCGATGCCTTCCTCGACCAGTGGCTTGCAGATGCTTTTTGCCACTTCAAGTGCCTGACCGCTCTGGGTGTAGTAGAACACGGCAATCTTCATAGTGTGAGCTGGGTGTTTCTGAGTTGGGCGAAAATCTCGTCGGTGGTAAGTATCTCGGAACATGTGACAAAACTGCCGGCCAGCACTCCCAACATGCCGTGCAGCACGGTGCTCTGGCCTGTCAGCAGCAGGTTCGGTATGCGTGTCTTGCACGATACGCGTCCGCCACTGGGGATGGTAATGTCTTTTGCGACTCCGTACATGGCACCGTCGGGTATGCCTGTATAGTCGAGGTATGTGAGTGGGGTGGAAGTGTAGTATTTTTCAATCTGGCTGCGTATGCCGGGAATCTCCTGTTCGAGGGCGTCGATGAGTTTTTCTGCCTTCCTGCGTTTGAACATCTCGTAGTCTTCGCCGCGCCGGCCTATCGTTGTTCCCAGCCAGGGACGCATCTCTTCGAAGTTCATGTAGGTGAGGATTTCCCCTGTCTGCGCATAGCGTGGGTGCTGTTCGTGGCAGAAATGCATGTAGAGCAGGCTTTTGGGCCATGTCTGTTGGTCGTAGTCGGCGCAGTTCCAGACAGTGTCTCCACGATAGATGTAGAGGTTGCTGTTCATGTATGGCACCATGTCCTTGCGGAACTTCAGGTAGACGGTGAATGCCGAAGTGGTGTTCCTGACTTCTTTCATGCGCTGTCGGTAGGCTGGCCGGAGCAGGTGGCTGTCAATGAGTTCCACGGTGCGGCCCGGATGGATGGCGCTGACCACGAGGTCGGCCTCATAGCGCTGGCCGTCGGTTGTAATGACGGCCGTTGCCTGCGATGTGTTGCATTCTATTTTCTTTGCTTCCTGGCGGGTAAGAACCTTGCCGCCCAGATCCGTTATGTTCTTGGCCAGTGAGTCGGCCACCTTGTTGCTGCCCCCGACAATGCGGAAGGCGCTTTGCTCGTAGAAGTCGGCTATGAGCGCATGGGTGGAGAACGGGGTGCGGTTATGCTCACCGGCATAGAGCGGCAGGATGCCAGCCAGCACCTCGCGGAGCACGGGATGGCTGACCACGCTGACGATAACCTCGTTCACACTGCGCATCTGATACTCGGCGTTGACGCTGATGTCGGCATCGCGGTTGAGCGAGTGCATGGCCGATGAGGCTGCCACGAGTTTTATCAGGTCGTAATAGCGGAAGAGTTCGTCACGCTGAAGAGGGAATTGCCTGCCCAGCGTGTCAACGAACTGTTCCCTGCCGTTGGCTAAACTGTAGTGCTCACCCCGGAAGGAAACTACATCGTAGCCCATCGGGTCCAGTCGGGAGAGTTGCAAGCCGGTGTCCACTCCCAGGTAGTGCAGCAGGGTGTGGAGGGTCTGTCCGCTGTCGGCGCTGCCGATATAGTGCATGCCTGTGTCGAAGACTGCGTCGCCGCGGCGGAAGCATTGCAGGCATCCGCCAATCTGTGCACCTTGTTCCAGCACGGTCACCTCGTAGCCGTTCTTTGCCAGGATGCAGCCGCACGAAAGGCCGCCGAGTCCACTACCTATGACAACACATTTCTTCATTGTTTCTTTTCGATGTACATCCGGTGCATTTGCCGGGTCATTTCCCGATAGCCCGGAGTGGCTTCGGTGCGCTTGATGCGGGGCATCACCTCGACGGAGAGGTGCCCTGGGTGCAGCCCCCAGGCCGTCTTGGGCAGCACCTTCCCGAAGCCGTCGATGAAAATGGGCGTGATGTCGAGTCCGAGTTGTTCTGCCAGATAGAAGGCTCCTCGGTGGAACCGCTGTATGCGGCAGTCTTTCGACCGCGTGCCTTCGGGAAATATCATCACGGAATAGCCTTTGCCGACCATGGCGGCGAGGTTGTTGGCCATCTCTTCGGTTTCGCTCACGGGGAAGAAGTCGGCATAGCGTATCACCGCTCCGTAGAAAGGATTGTGCCACACCCAGTTCTTGGTCAGGATGATGAGGTTGGGCGTGAGCATCATAATGGCCATAAGGTCGATGTGCGACTGGTGATTGCTGATGATGACGGCCGGTTTTTCGAAGGATTCACCCTCAGGGTTGCTGAACGAGAAGGTGGTTCCCGGGATATGTTCCATGACGAACCGTGCACGACGCTGCAGCAGTCGGTGATAGCGTTGCTTGTGCTCGTCGGTCTTTCCGCCCAGGGTGAGCAGGAAAAAACCTGTCACGGTCATTTCCAAGGCCAGCCACAGGAAGTAGCAGAAGGAAAAGACCGAGTAGCAGAATTGCCGTATGGTGATGAAAAAGTTCTTCATATTTATTGAATCTCGCAGACCCTTGCTCAAGCCCTTTGGAACAAGGGGTTTGCGTTTTGGCCCCAGTTGCGTTCCGTTTGGGGCTCAAACACCGTGCGTTTGGGCTCCTTTCGCATTGCGTTTGGGGCTCTTTCGGAAAACCACTGTCCGAAGCACCTTTTTCGGCAGTCCGTAGAACAGTGCTCCGATGCAAAGGAATGTGTTCAGCACACTGATGCGGAAGAAGTCGTAGACAGGGCGGAAGTGGCTTACGCGCTCGCCGGCCGGCGGATAGTAGACGCGCACAGGGATGCTGACAATCGGCGTTCCGTTCCATGCGGCGAACACCATGAGTTCCAGTTCGGCTTCGTAGCGCGAGGTTATCAGTTGCAGTCCGCTCAGGCAGTCGAGGGCATAGAGGCGGTAGCCGCTCTGTGTGTCGGGCAGGTTGATACCAGTCTGAATGCGGAACCAGAAGTTGGAGAAACGGTTGGCAAAGGTGTTTTGCCTTGGCATGTTCTCTTCGTTAAGGTTCCGGCAGCCGACGATGATTCCGTTCTCGCAGTCGTCCAAGGCCTTGACAAAGAGGGGGATGTCTTCGGCGAAGTGCTGTCCGTCGGCATCGATGGTAATGGCATGGGTATAGCCCAGTTGCCTGGCGCGGCGGAAACCGGCCACCAAGGCATGCCCTTTCCCTCGATTGCCGTCATAGGCGACAACTTCTGTCTTCACGGGCAGCGTCTGAAGTATTTTCGCCGTGGCGTCAGTGCATCCGTCGTTGACCACGATGATGTCGCTGCAATGGTCCGAAACATCGGAGACTACTTTGGCAATCGTGCCCGCATTATTGTAGGTCGGCACGATGACACACAGCCGGATGCGGTCCGAGACACTCATTTTCTCAACTCAGTTGCTTATAGAGGAGAGACATCTTGGCATACTGTGCCTCTTCGTCCTGTATCATGAATACGGCTTTTGTCAGTCCATTCTCTTCCGTCTGCACCTTACTGAAGGCAAATTCCGGCTCAATGCCAGGATGGATGGGACGCTTGAACTTGATGCTTGTGGCGGTGTCGAGCAGCAAACGGCAGTTGAGGTGGCTTTCCAGCAACTCCGTTGCCATTTGTATGAGGCAGACGCCCGGCACGACAGGGTTGCCGACAAAGTGCACGCGGAAGATGAAATGCTCTGGATTCAGGCGGACGCGGAAACGGAGATTGCCTTCGTCGCTATGCGATTCCGTCATGTAAAAGAAATCGTCCTTCAGTATCATAGTTCACGGTTCATGGGAGTGAATGTATAGCTTATCTTGAATTGCCGGTTGGTTGCCGCCATTTCGCCGCCGGGACCTACGGTGAGATGGCGCTTGCCTTCGGTGGTCTCGCCCTGACTGTCGCGGTTGGCGAGGATGAACGCCATGTCCTTCCGCAGCACGCGGCGGATGTACCATTTGTCAATGGGCTTTATCACATTGAGCACACGGGCCTTGCCTTGGCCGTAGGTGAAGTCGAATATCTTGGCTCCGAACTCGTTGACGATGGTGCCCACTACCTGCTTGTCTGCCGAGATTTCCATGATGCACAGGCCGGTGAGTTCCCGGCCGCGTATCTGAATGAGCAGGTCGTACGACCGGTTCTCCACGCTGTCGCTTTCCTGCTGGGGTGTCGTGTCCAGGCTGGATTGCCCCAGCACCGGCAGAAAGAGAAACAGGCTAATGAGTGTCGAACATCTTTGCATTGATGGCAATGTTGGTCTTGACATTTTGCAGTTGCACAACGGTGACATCTCCGGTCTTTTCTGTCATTCTCACGCTGCTGACCATGGTCAACGCCGGATTGAAGTGAATCTCGATTGTCTGGTAGATTTGCTTCAGTTCTTTCTTCTTGGGGTACAGTCGTGCAAAGTGTGACTTGCCCGAGCGGTAGATTTCAACGGTGAAATCGGCGGAATTCTTCAGGTTTCCGCCCGTGATGCTGTTCAGGATGATACCGGTTATCTGCCGGAACATCTTGTTCTTCTGCACATCAATCTGCTGGCTCGACTTGGTTGATTTGATGTTTACCTTCTCGCCGTTCAGTATGAAGATGTAATCATAGGGCGAAGTGTATTGCCAGCGCAGTTGGTTTGGGTGCTTGAAATACATCACGCCCTTGGAGACCATGTCGTGCTTCAGCATCTTCATGGTCTTTGTCTGCAGGAAGTCGCACTGCATGCTCTTCATGCCGGTTGCCGCCTTGTCAA
Source organism: uncultured Prevotellaceae bacterium (assembly GCA_937877605.1). Taxonomy (GTDB): domain Bacteria; phylum Bacteroidota; class Bacteroidia; order Bacteroidales; family Bacteroidaceae; genus Prevotella. The sequence continues at coordinate 23,231 of CALFJA010000061.1, forward strand.
TCTTTTCCAGCACCTGTTTCTGCTCTTCGCCGGCAAGTTTCGTCTGGGCGGTGGCGGAAAGTGACAAAGTCAAGGTAAGGATGAATATGGATAAGTGTTTCATTTTGCTTCTGGTTAAAAAGGATTATTTGGCAATCAGGACACATCCGGTGAGAATGAGGAACACGCCCACCCAGCGTATCATGGGGATTTGCTCGTGGAAAAAGATGATGGCGGCAAACATTCCCATCACATAACTCATGCTTATCATAGGATAGGCCATGCTGAATGGGAAGTTTTTGATGATGTACATCCACAGGACCGAGCCGATGCCGTAGCACACGCCGCAGCCAATGAACTGCCAGTTGGTGAGCAGCCGGCGGAAATAGTCGAATGTCCAGGAGAAGTCTCCAGCCCGTGTCAGGCCGTACTTCATGAGAACCTGACCGCCGGAAAGCAGGATGCATTGTATGATGGAGAGGGGCAGGAGCTTGAATATCATATCCTTTTCAGTAGGGTAAGCGACACATCCTCCCCATGCATTTGGTTGACGAGCAGCAGGTTCTGCAAGTTGCCGGTCTTGGAGGGAGTGTCCGGATGATAGAGAAAGTTGGGAATGAATTGCCGTTCCAGGCAATGGGCAGCCGCATATAGCCCGAATGCAGAGGCGGTGAAGTTCTCGCCGAAGACATGTTTGTACTGTATTAGCGGCAAATGCGACAGAGACAGTGCGGAAAGAAGTTGCTGGTATACGGCATCATGCTCCTTGCTGCCGTTCGTGCCGACCACTATTGCACTCAGATCCTGCCGTGTCATGCCACCGTCGCGAAGCAGGCTTTCAAGATGTTCCTGCAAGCGGTGGACATGTTGGCATTGTCCCGTACGGATTCCGGAAAATTGGCAGAGTGCGTCTTCATGGGGACTGTCTGTCAACAGCACCGAAACGGCGACTTCACCGCAGGCAACCATGCCAGGCAGACCGACAAATCCTTTCTTTTGCAGCAGGGAAAAGTAAGTGTCAACCATTTCGTCGTGGCCGCCGACAAGTGCCGTTGAAATCTTACCGAGTTGCAGTTGCATCCAACCATCCAGCAAGGCAAGGTCGAAACTCATCTCACCATGCGAATAGGTGCAGTTGTAGCCGTGTGTCTTTGTGTAGATGCCTAATGCCGAACTCACGGTGTTGTGGGTCGATTGCATGAAGTATGTGGGGCTGAGTGTCTCTTCTCCGTTCTCTGTCATGGCGTCGAGAAAACGCTCGGTGTAGTCGAGACTGCCGATGCTTGTGCCCGTAATGATGGCGTCGGGGTGCTCTGTCTGACTTTCGTGCAGCACTTTCAAGGTCGTTACCAGGGCGCGCTTCATAATATTTCCCATGCGACGCACCTCGTTGGCGGGGATGAAATCGCGGAAGTTCGGGTTCTGCGCATAGGCCAGAGGCTCGGCAGTAAGTACGGGACTTTCCATCCACGACTCAGAAAGTGGCTGCTGGATGGAAATCTGCTCGGCGGCTCGTATGTAGATAGTCTTGCGGTTCATTGCGATGAGTGGTACGCTTTATAGTGAGAGTATCAGCGAAGAGTCATTGCCTCCGAAGCCAAATGCGTTGCTGAGAATGTTCCGGACGGGATGGTGAAGTTGCGTAGCGACAACCGGTACGATGCCGTTTTCCATAGCGGTGTGCCAGTTCAGATTTGCTGGAAGGAACTGGTGCTGCAATGCGAGGATGCAGAAAACGGCCTCGATGCTGCCAGATGCGCTGGTGGTATGACCTGTAAACGACTTTGTTGAAGATACAGGCGGGTGACAATTGCCAAACACATGCTTGATGGCCTGGCTCTCGCTTTCGTCGTTGTTGGGGGTGCCTGTGCCGTGGGCGTTGATGTATTGGATGTCGGATGGCCTGAGCCCGGCCGTCAGCAGGGCTTCTTCCATGGCATGGATGGCCCCCGTTCCTTCTGGCGAAGAGGCTGTCTGGTGATAGGCATCGCAGGCATTGCCGTATCCTTTCAGGAAGCAAAGGGGAGTCACCTTGCGCTTTTCGGCCGACGAGGCTCGCTCAAGCACAAGATAGGCGGCACCCTCGCCAAGGTTCAGTCCTGCCCGGTCGCGGTCGAACGGACGGCAGGGCTGTCCGTCCAGGATCATCAATGCATTGAATCCGTTCAGGTGAAACATGGAAAGGCACTCCGAACCACCCACTACTACGATGTCGGCCAGGCCGCAACGGAGCATGTTTGCCCCTGTTATCATGGCATTTGTGGCCGACGAGCAGGCCGTGGATATGGTGGAATAGGAGGCAAACCGTCCAAACGGAGCGGCTATCATCTCTGTGCAGTCGGCGCAGTTGTGCGTTGCGATGGTTGCAATTCTGGCATCGCCGCCCGCCTCTTGGTCGTGATAGCGTTCCCGCCGGTCCATTCCTCCCACGGTGGTGGAGGAGATGAAATGCACATTGGCGAGGTCGGAAGATGAGAGCCGTGCTTCTTCCAAGGCTTCGCTGAGTGCCAAGCGTCCCATCAGTGCAGTGCGAGTGAGGTATCCGTCGTCGCTGATTCCGAGCATTTGCATCATCCCGGCATTGCTGCAATGGACCTCCCCCACGGGAAGTTCACGATGGCGGGAGGGGAGATATTCCATCGCTCCTATGCCTGAGCGTTCTTCCTGCAGTGAAGCAAGCGTGGCGGATTTGCCTATACCTATGGCAGAAACCACCCCTGCGCCGGTGATACAGATAGGTTCGAGCATCTGGATGGATTTATTTCGTGCGGTTTTCGGTAATGAACTGCGCCATTACATTGACCGACTTGAACACCTCTTTGCCCTTTCCGGGGTCTTTGAGCTTGATTCCATACTTGCGATCGATGAGGACTATCAGTTCCAAAGCGTCGATGGAGTCCAACCCCAGGCCGCTTCCGAACAATGGGGCATCGGCATCGATGTCCTCAGGGGTAATGTCTTCGAGGTTCAATGCCTCGATAATTTCCTTTTTTAATTCTAAAACTAATTCTTCCATAGTTTGGTTTTCTATTTTTTGATTATCAATTTCATGTCTGCTTCAAAGTGCTGTGTGTCGTAGAAATCGACCCAGCCGATGAGTATGCTGCTTGTTCCTTGGTCGGCAAAGGCTGCCGCTGCCATTTCCTTCAGGCCGTACGGGGAGCCGGGACCTGCCACAAAGAACGATGTCTCGCCATGATATTTGTTGCGAATGGCAATTTCTCCCGTTACGATGTTGGGCAGTGTGTAGACAAACAAGGCAGGGCTTGGAAAGAAGTTCGCCTCGTCGGCAATGGTGGCTTGATAGCGGTGGTCGGCCTCAATGGACCCGCTTCGGTTGCAGAGAACTACAGCGCGGTCGTCACGGTCGGTGAATCGCTCTTCATCCACCGACTGCAGCAGCAGTTCCGAGGCAATGAATCCAAGTTTGCATAGCCCGTCCATCTTGAAAAACTTCGGGTAGTCGTTCACATATCGGCGATAGAGATCGTGCAGCAGGTCTGCGCCGGCAGAGCCGGTTCCTACGGGTTGTCCGTTCAGAAGTGCACCGCTGGGTGTTATCTTGATTTCGGCCAATATGTGACACATAGGTTTTCCTTTCATTGTTCTCATCTGGTCGGTGTGTGTTCTTTCCTGAACAGCAGTGCGGCATTGCCTCCTCCGAAGCCCGAGAGCAGCTTCACGAAATTTTTCTTCGTGGTTGTGCGGTGTTGGGAAGAGAGGTTTATCCTTCTGCTTACGCCCAACTCGGAATATCCTCGGGTCCCGAGCACTACGCCGTGGTCGGCAGCGTGCATCGAGACGATGCTCTCCAGTATGCCGGCAGCCCCCATCGTGTGTCCGTAATAGCCTTTCAGTCCGTTGACGGGAACCTGGTTCAGTCCTGCGCGGTCTATAGCCACGGCTTCCATCTCATCGTTGAAGAGCGTGGCTGTGCCGTGGGCGTTGATGAAGGCAAGACTTCCCTGGTCCTCGTCCTTGAGCACCTGCTGTAGGGCTCGGTAGCATCCTTCTGCCGTTCGCGACGGTCCCGACACATGAAAGGCGTCGTTGCGTATTGCTCCCTTGTCCAGGAGCCATTGTCCTGTCATGCTTTCCTCGTCGGGCTGTTGCCCTTGGAAGACGATGGTGGCCGCCGCCTCGCCCAGATTGATACCCAGCCTTTCCTCGTCGAAGGGCCGGCATGGCTCGGCAGAGAGCGCCTGCAGCGATTGGAAACCGGAGATGATGAATGGCGAAAGCACATCGGCACCGGTCACAACGACCGTGTCGTACATGCCCAGTGCAATCATTCGCATGGCTTCTATCTGGGCACTGCTGCCGGAGATGCAGGCATTCGACACCACAAGCGGGTTGTTCGGATTGCCCAGAAAGTGAGCAATGGCCTTGGCCGACTCGCCCAGCAACACTCTGTTTTCGGGGATGTCGGGTACGGGCTGTCTGAGAAGGTCGACATTGCCTTTGGTCGACGAGAGCATGAGCAGGGTGCGCTCCGAGGTGATGTCGGCTCCGCACACGGCAAGTGCTTTCTTCACCGACAGCAGGACAATCCTCTCGAAAAGGGTGAAGTGCCCTTCAATAGCCTCCCTGGCACATTCCTCCGACACGGTGTCGCAGTCGAGAAACGATGCTGCGAAGGGCGTGGGCAGGTTCCATAGGCCTTCATACCGTTGCAGGGCGGACTTGCCTTCCACGACGGCAGCATAGTTCTCGGCGGAGGAAAGCCCCAGTGCCGAGACAATGTTGTCGGCCACGACGGCTACTTTTCTACGGCTTCCCATTGCGCTTTCCATTGTTCGTAGAATGCAGGTGTGGTCCAGACCAGTTCGTAGTTGCGGTCCATGAACACCTGGACGGAGTGCCCCGTAGCCATGACTTCGCCATCAGCGTTGCGGATTTCGTAGTCGAAAACAATCTTTGCGGCGTCGGTAGGGCGGTAGACAATGGTTATTTCAGGCTCCATCCCATAGGTGAGGGGACGCTTGTATTGGAAGGAAAGGTCGACCAAAGGGGCAAAGAAACCGTTGCTTTCAATCAGGTTGTAGCTCAGTCCGAATACTTCGCCGAACCTTTCGCGGGCATCCTCGAAATACTTTGCATAGGAGCCATGCCATACAACGCGCATGGCATCTACCTCGCTGAAGCGGATTCTGAAGGGCAGACTTGTCTGGAGCGTTCTCATTTTGCGGTGTTTGTGTTATCCATTAGCAAGTTCCGAGGCTTCCATGTCGGTCAGGGCAATCTTGATGAGAGCCGTGGCAAGGACTTCTTCGCCGGCCCGCATGGTTACTTCTGCCAGGGTCAGGTGGAATACATCCTCAAGGATGTGGACATGGATGGTCAGTTCCTCGCCCAGGCGTGGCTGGCGGTGGATGACGCAGTTGCGTATATCGCCGATGTAACCAATCTTTATCGACTCGTTGCGCATGCGGTTGATGCATCCCATACGGGCAGCACACGACTGTGCAATGCTCTCGATGATGCCCGATGGCGACAGGAGTCCGCCGTCCAGGAAGATGTTGTCGGGCTGGATGGTGAACTTATTCACGGCATCGACCATGTCGCAATGCTCCACATAATCCACCATGACAAAGGGCGGACGCTGCGGAATGAGACTGGTAATGGGTATTTCGCGCAGGTTCATGACTGACGGTTTAGGCCATCTCAGACTCGATGTAGTCGTAGAACTGGGCCAGGGTCTTCACCTCGGCCATGCGTTGTGGATTCAGTTTGAAACCGAAATTCTTCTCCACAATGACCACGATGTCGACATAGTCCAGGCTGTCGATACCCATATCTTCCTTCAGCAGGGCCTCGGGAAAGATGTTTTCTTCGTCAATTTCAAGGTCGTCAATGAGAAACGCCTTTACTTTTTCTTCAATTTCTGTACGATTCATAAAATGTATTTTTATTAAATGATTATGTATATTTATCAAACTGCGGCTTGACTCCCAAGTGTTTGATTATCAGCATTTTTGCACCGCCATTCCAAGAACTAGGCTCTTGCAGTGCGAAAGCTAGGCTCTTGCGGTGCAAAACCTAGGCTTTTATCATGCGAAACCCAGGCTTTTGGAAATCAGCTGCTACTGAGTCCAAAAATCAAAATAATTATACCATTGTGCCGGATACATCCTTACGATGCGCTCCAGCTCCCTCACATAGTTGGCAGAGAGCTGCTCTATCTGCTGTTTCCTCGGTGCCGACTTGTCGTATTCGAGGGGAACGACATATATCTTGTATTTGTTGGCGCCCGTTTTCATGCAATGCACCACGAGAGCGTCCACCCCGTGCAAGGCAATCACCTGGAAGGGGCCGACGGGAAGGTGTGCCTTGCAGCCCAGGAAAGTCTGCTCCACAAATTTCTGCGAGCCCCAGATGCGGTCGGCCGGGATGCTCACGGTCTCGCCGTTGCCCAGTGCCGTGTTGATGGCAAAGAGGTGGCTCATGTCCTCCTTGATGGGTATCATGTGAATATGGCTGCAGGAAAAGAGTTTCTCACGGTTGTTCATCACCTCCTCCTTCTCGCCGAAGTAGACCAAAGCGTTGAATTTCTTCTTCTCAGCCACCAGCGAATAGCCGGCTATCTCGTAGTTGCCCACATGTGAGCTGAGCTGCACGAAGCCCTCGGAAAGGTCGGCCAGGCGCAGGAAGTTGTCGTACCCTTCCAGTTCGATGTCGAACCGGCGGCCGGCATACATGGCAAACTTGTCTATCACTGCCTGGGCAAACAGACAGTGATTCTTGTAGGTCAGCCGGAAGGAATCCCACGCCGAGCGCCCCATCTTCTCGCGGAAATAGCGGTAGATGTGCCTGAAACCAGGCCGGAAGAGCGTGGGCGGAACCACAAAGACATAGGCGATGGCATATATGCATCGCATGTTTGCGCTCCGGAGCAATGCTATCAGCCAACGATGCATCAGTCCGTTGCCGCCGGTCGTGCCTGCCCATTTCTTCTCTGCCATTCGACGGGTTGCCGTTTAGTCGTTCTTTTTCCTCACCACCAGGATGGAATGGCCCTGTCCAAGGTAGTCGTATATCTTTTCTATCTCCAGTCCGGCCGCCTCGATGCAGCGTTCCATGTCCTCGGTGTTGTACATTTTCGAGTTGCCGTTGGCCATGGCAGTGAAGTAGAGGCTGGTCATGGTAAGGCAGAAGGCCGCCGACTCGAAGCGCTGTCGGTCCCACAGGGTCTCCATGATGAAGATGCGCGTGTTTCCCGTCATTGCTTCTTTTGCCCGTTTCAGGATGCTGACAATCTCGTCCATGCTGAAACAGTCGAGGAACTGGCTCATCCATATGGCGTCGAGTTCTCCCTCCGGCTTGGGAAAGTGTGCGTTTCCATCCAAGAGATTTATCCCCCCCCCAACTATGCGTTCGGCACCTGGCTTTCCTTTCACATTCTCCTGCATCATGGCAATCTGCTGCGGCAGGTCGAGAATGGTCACTTTCACATCGGGATTGTAGGCTACGCACTGCAAAGCCCACTTCCCCGTGTTGCCGCCTACATCGTAGAGCGACTTCACATGGTGCTCGTCAAAAATCACTTTAAGTGCCGACGGGAACGAAGAGTCGCTGTAGAAATGGTCGAAGGCAAACCAACTCTTCTTCACCTGCTCTGGCAACGACGACAGACCTTCGTACAGCGTCGACCATCCGCCGAAGTGTTCCAGCCCGGCCGGGCGTCCCTCTTCCAGCGCCTTGTCCAGATGGAAAAGTCCTTCGTAGTTCACATCGTGGTTGAAATCGAGGTTCACGCGGGTTGCCGGGTCGTTCAGCAGGAACCAGCCCACCTTGGACATGGTGTATCTGTCGCTCTCCGTGTCTACCAGAATGGTGCCGATGCAGAGCGAAGCCTCCAAAAGACACTTCACGGCGTAGTCCGAAAGCCCCGTCGCTTGCACGATTTCCTGGCGCGTGAGACCCTCTTTCGAGTCGCCGATTAGTTCCAGGATGCCGTATTTCACCATGAGGCGCGATGCCTGGAACACCACGGGCCCCCAGGCAATGAACTCCGCCAGCCGCTGGGACTCCAGCGTCGGGTACTGCTCTTTGGTATAGCGCTTCTCTAAATCAGGAAAAAGTTTCATTCAAAAAAAGGTCTATTTAATTTTAGCCAGCCGTTTTGCCAAGAGTGCAAAAGTCTTTCCTAATGCTTCTTTGCGCACATAGTCAACGCCGTCTTCTGCCTCTTCAATATTGATTTCGGCTATGACTTTGCCCTTGGGGGCTTCAACGATTTTCAGCTTGCCCCAGAACTTGGCCTCTGTTCGCGGACCGTAGCCCATCACATTGACATGGTCATCGACATTGGTGACGGTAAGTACAAATTTATACTTGGCCCCTTTCGCGCCTTTCTGCAGCTGGATGCCCTTCGACTTGTCGTTGAATGCTTCGATGAACTTACTCTCGCAGTCCGACTTTATGAAACTCCAGTCTTTGCCAAACTCGGCAGATGCGGCCTTCCTGTTGTCAAACTTGGTCTTCAGTCTATCACTAAGACAGCCGCAGCCTTCTGCTTCATGAAGTCTTTCAGGTTCTCTTTCGTGTTGACCACTTTCAATGGGTTCCCGGCAAATGCCGACACACCGATCAGCACTGCACAAATGGTGAATAATACGCGTTTCATGGTAAAAAAGGTTATTTGGTGAATGATTTGTTTTCTATGCTTTGTCTGCCCAGAGGTTGAAATAGTTAAACCACTGCAGGGGATAGCGCCCGAGCAGGCGTTCCATTTCGGCAGTATAAGCGTCGGCCAGTTGCTGGCGCTGAGTGCTTTTGGGTTGCGAACGGTCGTAAGACAGTGGCGTGAAGTAGGCGGAATAAGTGCCGTCCGGCTCCTTCATGGCACTCACCATCACCACATCGATGCCGCGGGTGACGGCCAGCGAAAACGGACCACGGGCCAGGTTGATGGTGAAGTCGTGCAGTTTGGACTGCACCACCTTGTTGCTGTTGAAGTATCTGTCGGCAAAGGCACTGACGATTTCGCCTCTGTCAAGGGCGTTGGCAATGGCTTCGCTCTGTGCATTGGCGGTTCCAACGGGTACCATCCTCATGTTCATTTGCCCGAACGAGGCTTGGCGGTAGCCCATGAGCGACTGTTTTTCGCCGCCATAGACCAGTACATTGCATCGTTTTTCCAAGTGGAGGGAATAGCCGAGCATCTCACTGCAGCCGATATGGGCATTCAGTTGTACGAAGGCTTCCGGCCGCTCCAGCATGGACTGGTAGGCTTCCAGTCCGTGGTAGCTCACTTTGAAAGTGTGACCGGCATAGACGGCAAACTTGTCTATAACCGTTTGGCCGAACAGGCAGTGGTTCTTGTAGGTGGCTTTCACGGACTTCCACCATCCTAGCCCACGCCGCTTGTGGAAATATCGGTAGGCAATCCTTGCGCCAGGGCTCACCAGCATGGCAACGGGAATCACGCAGACGGACATGAAGGTGTAGACAGACCGGATGCTGAAATGTCTCAGCAACCAAATTAATGCCGTGTACAAGCCGGCATTGCCGTAGGTAACACCTGTTTGTTGTCTGCTCTCTCTTGGCATGTCTAGAAGTCCATGATGTTGCCAGAAGTCCTTTTTTCAATGATTTCTATGATGAGGTCGTGTCGGTTCTCAGACAAGATGACATCAAAATTGTAGGTTAGGTCATCTGGATTGATATTGTCCAAGTCGTTGATTTGCTCAATCGGGCGTTTCAATGCTTTTACTTTGATGGCAAGACTGCTACCGCGCAGTTTCTTCAGTTTGTTGTCGCTGTATGCAGCAATCTCTATTTGTGCATTTGGATTCAAACCCGTTGCTGAGCCGATAGGGGTGTATGCCGAACCATTTACAGTTGCCACAATCGCATGAAGGATATGATACGGTGTTTTGTTGACAAGGTAGACATTGTCATTTATCTTGAAGGACTTCGGTATCTGTTTGATAATGACACCGTCATTTTGGGCAAAAGACCCCAGTGTAAACGACAGGAACAGTAAAATAAGGAACTTTTTCATGGTTTTATTATTTCTTAATGACTAATGCGGAGTTGGTTCCTCCGAAGCCGAAGGAGTTGCTTAGTACGACATTAACCTCGGTCTCGACGGTTTTGTTGGTGATGTTCAGCCCGGCGGAGTGTTCGTCGGGCGTCTCAAAGTTGATGTTCGGTGCCACGAAATTGTTGTGCATCATAATCAGGGAGTAGACAATCTCGCTGGCGCCGGCCATCCAACACTCGTGCCCTGTCATGGACTTGGTGCTGGAGATGAGGGCACGCTTGCCGTGGAAGAGGCGGTTCAAGGCCATGGCTTCGAACATATCGCCCTGCTGTGTGGAGGTGGCATGAGCATTGACATAGTCAATATCGTTGGCGGTCACGCCAGCATCGTTCAGTGCGCGGGTCATGGCAATGTAACTGCCTTCGTCGCTTGGCTGGCTGATTCCGCCTCCGTTGCTTGAGAAGCCGTAGCCGCACACCTCGCCGAGGATGGCCGCTCCGCGTGCCACGGCATGGTCGTAGTCTTCCAGTACCAGTGCCGCAGCGCCGCCGCTCGGTATCAGCCCGTCGCGGTCTTTGTCGAAGGGGCGCGATGCCTTGGCGGGTTCATCCATGTGGATGGAGAACGCATTCAGTGCATCGAACGAAGACATGGCGTATTTGTTCACCTCTTGCGCGCCTCCGCAGAGTATCACATCCTGCAGGCCTTGCTTGATGAGGAGGTAGGAAAGTCCGATGGAATGGCTGCCGCTGGCGCATGCCGAACTCACGGAGAAGTTCACGCCGCGCAGGTGGAAGATGGTGTTCATGTTCATGTTCACCGTAGAGTTCATGCCTTGGAATATCAGTCCCGAACCCATCATGGCGGTGTCGTGTTTCTCTTCCATGATTCTGGCGGCCTCCACCACGGCACTTGAAGAGGAGTCGTTGCCGAAAATCACGCCGACTTCGTTGGCCAGGAGGTATGCATCGTCGATGTTTGCCATCTGAAAGGCCTCGCGGCTGGCCATGAAGGCATACTCGGCTTCTTCCGACAGGCCCATGCGGGTGCGGCGGTCGAGCAGTCCTTTCAGGTTGGGTCGCTCCACAATGCCGGTCAGTCCCGAACGGTAGCCGTAGGTGAGCCGGTCTTCATCAAGTCCGATGCCCGACTTCCCCTCGTAGAGCGACTGCCTTACTTCTTCTATGTTTGTTCCGAGACAGGACCAGATGCCCATGCCCGTGATTACAACTCGTCTGTTCATAGTATATTTTTCAAGTCTGTTTTTCGTTTGTCCTTTATGTGTACAGTCCTCCGTTGATGCTGATTACCTCGCCTGTTATGTAGGAGGCATTGTCGGAAAGGAGGAATCCGACGAGTGCGGCCACTTCTTCCGGCCGTCCGAAACGCTTCATGGGCACCTGCTGCTTGAGTTCTTCCTGCGGCAGCTCCTTGGTCATGTCAGTGTCGATGAAGCCCGGTGCCACTGCGTTTACCGTCACGCTGCGTGCGGCTGTCTCCAGGGCGAGCGACTTCGTGGCCCCAATCAGTGCGGCCTTGGCGGCGCTGTAGTTCACCTGTCCCTGCATGCCTTTCAGTCCGGAGAGCGACGAGAGGTTGACAATGCGCCCGCCGTGTTTCCGCTGCATCATCTTCGGCAGCAGTTTGCGCGTCACATAGAAGAATCCGTTGAGCGAGGTGTTCAGCACGGAGAACCATTCTTCGTCGCTCATCATGAACATTACATTGTCGCGTCGGATGCCGGCGTTGTTCACCAGATAGGCTATGTAGTCGTCGGGGTGTTGGTCTTGCCATTGTTCGAGTGCTGCATCCACTTCGGCGGCATTGCTCACATCGAACTGCATCAGCGTAGCCTGCCCTCCCTGGGCCTCTATCTCGGCCTTCACCTCTTCGGCGGCGGTGCTGTTGCGCTGATAATTCACTATCACGGGTATCCCCATGGTGGCTATTTCCTTACAGATGGCGCGGCCCAAACCACGGGAGCCGCCTGTGACAAGTGCGTATTTCATAGTATTCTCAAAGTTTTTCCAAGTAATGCTTCGGTATGTATGCGGTGGTGATGAACCCCACTCCGTTGATGTTCACCCCCACACGCGACTGTCCCTTGTAGCGTACCACATGTCCGGTAAATCCGGCAAAGGGTCCGCCGGTGACCCGCACGAGGTCATGGTTCTTGAAGATGAACACGGTGTTGACCAGCAGTTTGTTGTCGCTTTCGGCATGGCACCACTTCATGAAGTTCTCCATCTGCCGGTCGGGAATCTGCAACGGCTTCCTTCCGCGGCCCACCAGGTTGCCGTCGCCGTCCTTGTCGGGCATGTAGAAGTGGTGAAAGTAGGGGATGGGAGCCTTGCCGATGTATTGCCTGAGTACCGTCTCGGTGCTGAATACGAACAGTGAGTTGGGAATCAGGCTTACTTCCCGCACCTCCCGGATGCCTCTGACCGTGACGACTTTCCTCTGTTTGGGAAGAAATGTGTCGATGCCTTGCGAAAGGAGGTATTCGTTCACGCGGTCTTCGCGTCCATACGAAACCCGCATATAGAACCAACGGCGCCCGTTAGCCTCGGTTCGGGCAGGCACACTACTGGGGGACACCTCCAACCGCATTGCTGTTGTGGCTTCAATGGAATTTGTCCCATTGCCGTTTGTAGATAAGTCCTTACCGTAGGAGGTTCTGTCCATTAGTCAATGTGGCAGCCGTTGTAAGTGGTGCAAAGGTAATGGTTTTTTTATAAAAAAAACATTTTTCGTAAATATATATCATTTTATGTGATTTTTTATGAACCTTAGCCTGCTTCCAGCCTCATTTTTCCACTGTTTCTTTCATACAGGCCTCCACCTTCAAGGGGATGACTTTATAACAAATTGATTTCCAATGAGTTGCATTTAGGCCCCAAACGGAGTGTGTTTGGGGCTTAAACGGACAACGAAAGAGGCCCAAACGGAATGCGTTTGGGCCTCTCTTGGAATTAGGGTGCTTAAATACTACAAAATCAGTGCGTGTGAACAGATTTGCAAAACGCGCCTGCAAAAATCTAAATATCTCGATGAAATGGGCGGTTTTTTGCGGTTTTAGAGGTTGCGGTTGCCCACTTCTTTTTCGTTGCGGATGGCTATTTGCCACAAGGCCGGCAGGAAGATGAGCAGTGAAAATCCGACCGCCAGGAGTACATTTTGTTGCGAACCGAAGACATCCGTGAGTTTGGCGTCGTTCCATTGCGGCATGATGTTGCTGACGGCAAAGGCCACGCTGTTGTTCACCCAGTGGAGCACGATGCCGGGTACGATGCTGTCCGTACGGTAATAGAGCCAGCCCAGCAACAGCCCCAGCAGGAAAGCATGGATGCCCTGTGCCAGGTTGCCGTGCACGATGCCGAAAAGCAGCGCCGAGAGTGCTATGGCCGCCCAGTGCCACTTGCCTTCCATCTTTTGCAGTAACAGGCGCAGTACGGCCCCGCGGAAGACCATTTCCTCGGCGATGGGAGCCAGTATGCCGACGGCAAGGTAGCCCTCGCGGCGGCTCATGAAGGTCTCGTAGAACTGCTTGAAGTTGTCGTCCATGTCCACGCCCATCCATTCTTCCAGCGCCATGGAGGGAATCAGCGTGCCGAGTGCGAGGATGATGACCCAGAGGAGCGTCGCCCACGGGGCGGAACGGAGATAGTCCCGGCTGAAGGGTGACCAGCGCAGCCATGCAAAGACACCGATGGTCAGCACCGAGGTGACGGACGATGCGATGATGATGGCCAGGGCGTTGGTGGAAAAGTCGTGCCAAACGAGCATGCAGACAAGGTTCACACCCAGTTGCAGGCAGAGGAAGACGATGAGAAAGAGCAGCACCGTGAAGCCCGTGGAAAATAGTTGTTTCATGCGTTTTCTGTTTGTTTGAAGAATTGTTCTGTTTGCTGTTGGTCGGCGTGCAGTTGCTCCACGAGTTGCTGCTCGCTTTCGAAGGCATGTTCCTTGCGCAGTTGGCGGTAGAACTTTATGCGGAGGCTGTCGCCGTAGAGGTTGCCGTCGAAATGGAAGATGTGCACCTCCAGGGTCTGTTTTGTTCCGCTGAATGTGGGCCGCCGGCCGATGTTCATCATGCCGGTGCAGGTGCCTGGCAGTTGCGCTCCCTCAATCCTGACGGCATAGACACCCTCGGGAGGGAGCAGCCAGCGGGGGGCCGTCGGCAGTATGTTGGCGGTGGGGTAGCCCAGCCGGCGGCCGGTCTTTTCTCCGTCGACCACCTTTCCTTCCACGGTGTAGGGGCGTCCCAGCAGTTGCATGGTGGTTTCCATGTTGCCGGCAGCAACTTCCTGACGGATGAGCGATGAACTGCAAGGGATGCCACAGCCCGAAAAGGCATCGCAGGCCAGCACTTTCATGCCCAGCCGGCGACCGTATTCCGCATAGTCCTCAAAGGTCTCTCCCTGCCGTTTGCCGAAACGGTTGTCGTAGCCCAGCATCAGCGTGTCGACGCAAAGTTGCCCTTTCAGCACGGACTGCATGAAGTCGGATGCCGTCTGCTGTGCCGTCTGTCGGTCGAAGGGCAGCACCACGCAGTAGTCCACTCCTGTACTGGCCAGCCATTCCAACTTGAGGGCGGTGGAGGAGAGGTGCATCGGCTCGCGCTCCGGAGCCACGACCTGCATCGGGTCGCGGTCGAATGTAACCACCATCGAGGTCAGGCCTTGCTTTTTTGCCTGCTCTACGACACGGCCGATGAGGTATTGGTGGCCGCGATGCACACCGTCGAAGAATCCGATGGTGGCAACACAGGGGCGTGTCAGTCGGGTGGTAGTGTTCAGGATGATGGTTTCCATTATTTCAACAGTTCTGCCCAATGGTGCCCTTCCTGCTCAAGGAACACCTGGAAGCCCAGTTTGCGGGCACTCTCCAGGTTGAGGGCCGAGTCGTCAATGAATAAGGTTTCTTCGGGTTTGATGCCTGCCTGTTCCAGCACTTTGCTGAAAATGTCGGCCTGCGGCTTGACACAGTGCAATTCGAACGAGAGGAAACACTGCTCGAAATAGTCGGTGATGGGGGCTTCCGGGGAGCCGATGAGGTGGTCGCGGCAGTATTCCCAGTGCATGATGTTGGTATTGCTCAGAAGGAAGAGGCGGTAATGCTTTTTCAGTTCCAGCAACCGCTTTTTCTTTTCCGGCGTACAGGGGGTAAGCAGTGCATTCCAGGCATCTTCAATCTGCCGGTCGGTGATGGGTCTTCCGACCATCTGCCGTGCCTGTTCGCAGAATTCTTCCCGTCCGATGGTGCCGTCCTCAATCTGTGCGAAGAGGTCTTCCGTGCGGAAATATTCCACATAGTCGGCAATGGTTTCGGCTCCCATGTCGGCAAATGCCTTGACGCACCGGTTCTTGTCGAAGCCCACCAGGACGCCGCCCATGTCGAAGAGTAAGTTTTTTATCATAGCCACGGTCTTTTGTTTACTTTGATGAATGGTTTTTCCTGCGCCGGACAAACTGGATGACTTCGTTCAGCCACAGCACCGACGAGGTGCCGGCGATGACGGCTGTCCATTCCTGCCACTTCAAGGGCGTGGTGCGGAACACGGCACCTCCGCACTCCACGATGAGTATTTGTCCCACAAGGATGAGGAGCATGATGAGGTGCAGACCGCGGTCTGCCCACCAGCGGTGGAACGCCGACAGCGTAGTGCCCAGTGTCTTGGCATTCAGCAGGTTCCAGAAATGGAGCATGACGAAAGTAGTGAAGAACACGGTCAGTTCCCATTTGTCGAACCCTTCTTCTCCGTTTCGCTCGCAGTAGATGAGCATGCCGAACATGGCGGCAAAGATGGGGAGGCTCCAACAGAGTATCTGTTTTGCCATCGGGCGCGTCACGATAGGGTCGGTCACCTTCCGGGGCTGTTCCTTCATCACCTCCCTCGAAGGGGGCAGCGACGACAAGGCCATGGCGGCAAAGGTGTCCATGATGAGGTTCACCCACAGAATCTGGGTGACGGTGAGCGGTAGTTCGTTGCCGATGAAGGCACCGCCCAGCGTCAGCAACAGTGCCGTGATGTTCACCACGAGTTGGAAATAGAGGAAGCGCTGTATGTTCTTGTAGAGCGAGCGTCCCCACATCACCGCCTTGGAGATGGAAAGGAACGAGTCGTCCAGGATGGTAATGTCGCTTGCTTCCTTGGCAACATGGGTGCCCGCCCCCAGCGACAGCCCCACATGTGCATGGTGCAGGGCCGGTGCATCGTTCGTTCCGTCGCCCGTGACTGCCACGGTGTAGTCCTGCTCTTGCAGCAGACGGACCAGACGCTGTTTGTCTTGTGGGCGGGCTCTTGACAGAAGGCAGATTTCCCGTGCCTTGGCGGCAGCCTCCTCATCGGAGAGTTGGTTCCACTCCATGCCGGTCATGGCGTGTCCGTTCCAGAACCCCAGCTGTTTGGCAACCTCAGTGGCAGTCTGCGTGGAGTCGCCCGTGACAATCTTTATCTCTATGCCGGCCTTGCGGCAGGTATCGATGGCCTGTTTCACATCGTCGCGAATGGGGTCGGCAATGGCGCAGAACGCCTGAAGGGTGAGATGCCTAAGTGGTATCGGAGTACCGGCATCGGGTATTTCTTCCAACCGTTTTGTTGCGAATGCAAGGGTGCGGTAGCCTTTCTGTTGGGCGGCATGGAGCCGTCCGGCAAGTTCTTCCTGCTCGGAAGCAGGAAGGTCGCACATCTCTACAACCACCTCAGGAGCACCCTTCACCAACAGGAATGTGCCTAATGGCGTGGTGGCGGTGGTCGACATGTATTTCTTTTCGGTGGAGAAACTTTCCTGATTGTAGATAGTTGCAGCCATTCTGCGCGGTTTGTAGTCTTCCTTCCGGTCTGCCAGCCATTCCAGCAAGGCACCTTCCGTTGGATTACCGATGTGATCCTTGCCATTGGTTTCCGCCGTGCTGTTCACGCTGATGGCAGTATAGAGCAACTCTTCCTGCTCACGCTCGCTCCACCCTGGCATGGCTTGCCGGTGCATTTCCACCACCTGCATGGCATTCTGCGTGAGTGTTCCGGTCTTGTCGGTACAAATCATGTTCACTGCACCGATGGTCTCGCAGGCATGCAACTTGCGGACAAGAATGTTGGAGCCTAACATCCGCCGCATGTTCAATGCCAATGCCAGCGTGATGGCCATGGGAAGTCCTTCGGGAACGGCCATCACTATCAGCGTGACAGCCATCATGAAGTATTTCAATACGACCTCAGCCATGCCCAGGTAGTTGTCACTCTGCCAGAGGGTGGGATTGGTAAGGATGTTATGGGTCAGGAATGTCGCAAATGCTCCGGCTGCCGTCAGTCCACCGAAGATGGAAATCCGCCGTGCCAGTTGTGCCAACTGGCGGTCGAGCGGCGTCTTGGTGTGGAGCACCTCGGTGGAATGGCGTGCCACTTTCCCAATCTCCGTCCGGGCGCCGATGGCGGTAACGACAAACTCCCCGCGTCCGTTCATCACCATGGTGGAACGCAATACGCGGTCGGAAGCGTATGCCTGACCGGTCTCTTTCGCCTCGACAGACTTGCTGGTAAGGTTCTCGCCCGTCAGCGTCGACTCGTTAACCTGCAGGTTCACGGCCAACAGCAGTTTGCCGTCGGCAGGAATCTCGTCGCCCACCTCAATGAGCACGACATCGCCCATGGTCACTTCCTGGCGGGGGACAAGCACCACCTTGCCGTCGCGGCGAACCTTCACCGGCTGCTGCTCGTCAAGTTGTGTAAGCAGGGCAAACTTCTTCGCCGCGTCGCGTTCAAAGAAAAAGCCTACCGTGGTGGCAAAGAATATGGCAAGCAAGATGCCGATTGTCTCGATGAAATCGCCATTATAGAAAGCAAGCCCCAGCGAAACAAGTGCGGCTATAATAAGGATGACAATGATGGGATCGCGGTATTTTTCCAGATATAACTTCCACATCGGCTCCCGCTTGACTTCCGGCAAAATGTTCAGTCCGTACAGCGCTTGATGCCGTACAGCCTCCTCGGTGCTTAGGCCTTTCTGCCGATACTCATTGGAAGTAAACCCCTTCATTGTGCTGCCCATGGAATTTTTGCAAAAGTAATAAATTCTTCCATAGTAGCATGCACCCCGCAAACCTTTTATGTGATTTTAATCAAAATGTAACGGCTGGAGAATTTCCCCCTCAAGAATTTGCATATGTTTTTCGAAAAGTCTACCTTTGCAACCGCAAAATGCTCCAAGGCGAGCATGCAGGACTTGTAGCTCAGTTGGTTAGAGCAACAGACTCATAATCTGGAGGTCGTAGG
>CALFJA010000062.1 GCA_937877605.1 uncultured Prevotellaceae bacterium
TAAGTAATTCTGAAGGAGGAAATTAATTATGGCAAAAAAACAAGCAACAACAAGAAAGAGAACCGTTAGAGTTGACGCATTAGGTCAGCTCCATGTACACAGTTCGTTCAACAACATCATTGTATCGCTTGCCAACAGCGAGGGACAGGTCATCTCCTGGTCTTCCGCAGGCAAGATGGGCTTCCGCGGCTCTAAGAAGAACACACCCTACGCTGCCCAGATGGCCGCAGAGGACTGCGCAAAGGTGGCCTACGACCTGGGGCTCCGCAAGGTGAAGGCCTATGTGAAAGGTCCGGGCAACGGCCGTGAGTCGGCCATCCGCGCCATCCACGGTGCAGGCATAGAAGTAACCGAGATTATCGATGTCACCCCGCTGCCGCACAATGGCTGCCGTCCACCGAAGCGTCGTCGCGTTTAATTACTGATACAATAACAATACCGAATTTTTATTTAATATTATGGCAAAGTATATAGGTCCGAAATCTAAGATTGCACGCCGATTTGGAGAACCCATCTTCGGCCCCGACAAAGTTTTGTCCAAGAGAAACTTCCCTCCTGGACAGCATGGCAACAACCGTCGCAAAAAAATGTCTGAGTATGGTGTCATGTTGGCAGAGAAGCAGAAAGCCAAGTACACCTACGGTGTGCTCGAGCGCCAGTTCCGTAATATGTTCGACAAAGCCTCCAAGGCCGACGGTATTACCGGTGAGGTGCTGCTCCAGAATCTGGAGAGCCGCCTCGACAATGTAGTGTTCCGTCTGGGTGTTGCTCCCACCCGTGCCGCTGCCCGCCAACTCGTGGGCCACAAGCACATCGTGGTAGACGGAGTGGTTGTCAACATCCCCTCTTATTCGGTTAAGCCCGGCCAGGTGGTAGGCGTACGCGAGAAGTCAAAGTCGCTAGAAGTCATCGAAGCCTCGCTGGCAGGATTCAGCCACAGCAAGTATCCATGGATTGAGTGGGACGAGCAGAGCAAGAGCGGAAAATATCTGCATAAGCCTGAGCGTGCCGACATTCCGGAAAATATCAAGGAACAGTTAATCGTTGAGTTGTATTCTAAATAAATCATTAAATTAATGGCGATATTAGCATTTCAAAAACCCGACAAAGTAGTAATGTTGGAAGCCACCGAGAAGTACGGAAAGTTCGAGTTCCGTCCTTTGGAGTCAGGCTTCGGTGTTACCGTGGGTAATGCCCTCCGTCGCATTCTTCTCTCGTCGCTGGAAGGATATGCCATCAACACCATCAAGATTGGCGGTGTCGAGCATGAATTCTCCTCCGTGCCGGGCGTGAAGGAAGATGTGACCAACATTATTTTGAACCTCAAGCAAGTTCGATTCAAACAAGTAGTAGAAGAATTCGAGAACGAGAAAGTTAGTATCACCGTAGAGAATTCCACCGAATTCAAAGCAGGTGATAT
>CALFJA010000063.1 GCA_937877605.1 uncultured Prevotellaceae bacterium
AAAAGCGGGAATACGACAGGATGGCCTATCATTTCGGAAGTTACCGTGCGGTATTCGGTCTGGCGGGAGTTGACGCATCCCAGCCCCGTAACAGCGTTGAAAGTGCTACTGCCGCCTGTGTAGTAGAACTTCATTTGCGCCACATTGTCGGGCATCGGGTCCTTGCAGTAGAACTGTATCTTTGCCACGGCACGCTTCAGTATGTAGGTCTTGCTGGTGGTGCCGCTCACCGTCAGCGTGGCGTAACAATAGAAAGTCTCGGTCACCTTGTTGTCAGGAAACTTCACTTCGTCGGGCTTCGTAACAGTAATGTTGCCCGTTCCGTTGTGCGCAATGATCACCAACTGGTAGGTGCCCTCTTCCAACCGTACCTGATAGATGCCGAAATCGCTGCCGCCCGACTGCTGATGGGCAAGATGGCGGCGCTCGCCATCCTGGAATACGGCAAAAGTGACACGCTGGAAATAATCGCCAAGGGAAGCCGGCGGTGTGTAGGCTTCATCGTATTCGTTCTCGTACAGCACATTCTGGGGCAACACAGCCTGGATGGACACCAGATGGCCGGTGCCCTCTATTTCTCCACCACCCTCATCGCCGATATCCGACACCCTCTTCTCGCAACCGCAGAGCAGCAGCAACAGAAAGAGACCTGACAAGCATTGGAATCTAAGATGCTTCATATTTGTCTTCCGCAACATAGAACTATCATGTTGAATTACAAAAATAGAAATAAAATTTGAAATGAAAGAAAAGAAGAAAAAAAACTATATCTTTGCACTCCAATAGGAGGCTTTATTACTTTCTACTGAAAAACCAATCATGCAACAAAGAGAGCGAATGTACCGCTTTATCCTGCTAATAACTGTATGTCTGTTATTCGGCGGTAAAGTTGCCTGTGCCCAGAGTGAGACGCAGGCCCGGAACATCATTACCCGGACGCTGCAACTGGTGCAACATCCCGGTGGTGTAAAGTTGCGTTTCCATGCGAAGGCACTGGGATTGTACTCCTATGCAGGCGAAATTATATACAAAGGCAATAAGTCCGTGACCTACACTTCGGACAAGACCATTTGGAACGACGGATACACGGCATGGGTGCTCAACAAGAAAAACAATTCCGTGACCATCCTGAAACCGGAAAACAACCAGAGCAACCGCATCGGCGACCAACTGAATCTGGTGAAAGACTGCCAACTGGAACTTGAGGCGATGGGAGATTTTTGGAAGATTACCATGAAGCCCAAGAAGAAAAAAGGGTTCTTCAGCAAGGGAGAGGTATTGATAAGCAAAAAAAACTACCAGCCCATCCAACTGCGACTGAAATACCTGCAAGTTTGGATTACCATCCGTTTCCTCCAGTTCAATACGGGAGAATATCCCGAGTCGCTGTTCATCTTCGACCCGCAGAAATACCCAAACACAAAGATTATCGACAAGCGAAAGAAATAAACTTACCGCGAACAAGGTATTATGACACAGAAAACATTCCACAGGCATTTCCAGACTCCAGGCGTTTCTTTCTACTGGATACTCTTTGCCTACCTCATCCTCGGATGGTTCTATCCTGCGGTGGGGCTCATCGCCCTCATCTGCATGGTCGAACCGGTTGCCACCGCCGTCTTCCGCGGCCGCTGGTGGTGTGGACATGTGTGCCCAAGAGGAAACATGTACGACCGGCTCATCTCCAAATACTCGCCACACCGTTCTATTCCACGCTTTGTCCGTACCTTCGGCTTTCGCCTGTTCATGGTTTTCTTCATCTTCACCGTGTTCGGTGTGCAGATGTACTTCGCCTGGGGTAACTGGGGAGCAATGGGAAGAGTTTTCTGGAACATCATCCTGATGACAACCATTGTGGGTGTTACGCTGGCGTTCATCTACGCCCCCCGTACTTGGTGTTCCTTCTGTCCGATGGGCAGCCTCTCCTCATGGGCATCGCCAAAAGAGGGCAAACTGCCTGCGGGATTTAAGTGCATACATGTTGACAGCAGTTGCCAGATGAGATGCAAGAGTTGCGCCCGCGTCTGCCCCATGCAGCTAACGCCCTATGAAAGCCGCGGACAAGCCGTCGGTTACCTGCACCCCGACTGCATCAAGTGCGGCAAGTGCGTGAAGGCCTGCCCCACAAAAATCATGGCATTAAAGAAATAGTCGCGCGTAATATATATAAGGTGAAAAAACAATCAGGGCGGTTAACCAGTTGGTTAACCGCCCTGATTTGCATTACTATCCATCCAAATGCATATCACTTCTTTACACGCCTGTTCTGTATGCATTGTATACAAAAAAGAGACATCGCCAAAAGGCAATGTCTCTTGGGGTGCCCGGTGGGACTCGAACCCACGACATTCAGAACCACAATCTGACGCTCTAACCAACTGAACTACGGGCACCATGTGCTTCCGTTTCCGAAAGCGGTTGCAAAGTTAAGCCTTTTTTGCTTATATGCAAAGAAATGGCTTTATTTTTTTATTGTGCAGGTGCAGGAGCGGGAGCCGGTGCTTCAGGAGCTGCTGGCTGTGCTGCATCAAAAGGTTGTGCGTTTGTGGGATTGGTTGTCTGTGTCTGAGTGGCTGCTTTTTCCAAAACACTGGTATCGGCCTGCGCCGTCGGAGCCACATAAGCACAGATAACGTTGAGCACAACCATTGCGGCAGCAAGTCCCCAAGTAAGTTTTTCAATGCTATTGGTAGTCTTGCGGACTCCGAGCACGGAATTTGCGCTTGAAAACTGCGATGAAAGTCCGCCACCCTTTGACTCCTGGATGAGCACGATAACAATCATCAGGAGCGAAACGAGCACGATAAATACTACGAATAAAGTGTAGATGCCTGTCATTGTCTTAACTGTTTATTTTGTTGTTATTAATAATCAATTTCTCTAAAAATCGGATTTGGTCTGCAAAATAAGCACTTTTTTTTGGATAATTCAAATTTAATTGCTGAATTATTTCAAGTGCTTTCTGATATCGCCCTTGCCGGATGTATATTTTAGCCAGGGTTTCCGTAAAGAATTCGGGGGACTCATTTTGCTCTCCAGGATCCTGTTCTGCGGATGCATTTGGAGAATCGGGAATATGCATCTGTCCCTTTTCTTTGGTGAGGAAGTTGTCAATCAGATTGGTCGTTTGGTCGTTTGCCCGTTTGGTTACTTCCTCTTGCTTTTGTGTTTCAAGCAGATAAGCCACATAGTCAATTGCCGCGTCGGCTGGTGTAGGCTTACGCTTCTTCTCGGTTTCTTGCATTTTCTCCTTCGGCAGGGTCTGCAGGAAGTCGTCTATCAGGTCAATGGTGCGTGTTTGGTCGCTGGGGCGTTGGGTTGTTTGGTCGTTTGACTGTTTGGCGATGCCCGTTTTCCTGCCTTCGACGAGGTCAAAGAGTTTCTTGCGGTTGAATATATAGATGGCCGAGCGTCGCAGTTCCTCATCAAAAGTCGGGTCGTGGAGCAAGTAAAGGTTCTGCAACATGAGTAACCTTGCCGTCTGGTAGTACGGATGCAGTGCCAACAAGGATCTCAACTCGTAAAGTGTGTCGCGGTCGAGCAGTTCCGGATGGTGTATAAGATGATTAATGTCCATTGTTGTCTGTTACCAGTTGGCCACTGTTGCGTTGAATATTTGGTCTACAAGTTCCTCCACCATCTGTGTCACAAGTTCTTCCTGCACCGATGCAAGGCTTTGTGTTGTCTCGTAAGTGGTGGTCGCCGAGAATGAGCGTTCAAAGTCTTCATCGTGGTTTACATTGTTTGTGAAGCGGACATTGACAGTCATCTGCAGTTCGGTCTGTGCCGAATACCCCTCAGACGAGACGGATTTGTTGCGCTGGGAGTACTGCGTTATCTCCCCTTCTATTTTGAGGTCGCCGTTCCTTTTCACCTGTATCAGTTTGGTATGGTTGGCGAAATGGTCTTTCAGTTGGTTGTTCAACATCGGCGCCATCGGTCCCCACACATAACTTGAGCGGTTGATGAAGTCGTTCAGCTGTATGGTCTTGGTTTTTGTGTAGTCGATGCTTGCCCCGTTGAACTTATATCCTTGGAAGGAGCATGCCGAGAGGGTGATGAGGGCTACGAGCATTGTGAGCCGTGCCAAGAGGGAGTATTGTTTCATTTCCGTAAGGATTATTCGTCTTCGTTGTTCTTGAGGAGTCCGTAGTCTTTGATTCTTCTGTAGAGTGTCCGGTCGGAGATTCCGAGTTCCTGCGCGGCTTTCTTGCGGTTGCCGCCATTTCGTTCCAGTGCCTTTTCCACCATCACTCGTCCCACATCGTTCAGGTTGAGCGACTCAGGTTCGCTTATCTCCACGGCATCTGCGTCCATGATGGCCTGCTCTGCATTGTGAGTGGCGACAATGCTGGGTGCCGGCACATCGAAGTGCGCCTGTGCCTGAAGCCTGCTGGCCTCCTCGGAAAGCACCACCTTGTCGTCAATCTGCTTGCGAATGGAGTTGATGTCCTTGCGCAGGTCGGTCACATTCTGCCCCAGTTCGTAGAGCATCTTGTAGAGCAGTTCGCGCTCATTCTCATAGGAATGGCTACCACCGCCATTGACCACAGCCAACTGTGTGCTTTCTGGATCCTGGGGAATATATTTTCGCAATACCTCAGCAGTTATCTCTCGCTCTGGAGCAAGCACTGACATTTGCTCGGTTATGTTCTTGAGTTCGCGGACATTGCCCGGCCACTTGTAGTGTTTCAGCAACTGTTTGGCATCTTCGGTGAGGCTGATGCGCGGCAAGCGGTATTTTTCAGCCATCTGCATAGCAAAGAGACGGAACAGAAGTACCACATCGTTGTCTCTCTCCCGGAGCGCTGGTATTTGGATGGGGATGGTGTTAAGGCGGTAGTACAGGTCTTCCCTGAAGCGTCCTTCGCTGATGGCCTTGCGCATATTAACATTCGTTGCGGCCACCACGCGTACATCGGTCTTCAGCACTTGCTGCCCTCCCACACGGATGTATTCTCCGGTTTCCAGCACGCGGAGCAGCCGTGCCTGGGTGGCCAGCGGCAGTTCACCCACCTCATCGAGGAAGATGGTACCTTTGTTGGCTATTCCGAAGTATCCGGCACTTTCGCCGATAGCACCCGTGAAGGAGCCCTTTTCATGCCCGAAGAGTTCGCTGTCGATGGTTCCTTCGGGAATGGAGCCGCAGTTAATGGCGAAGTATTTCTCTCGGCGGCGGGGCGAATTGTCGTGAATGATACGGGGGAAGATTTCCTTTCCCACGCCACTCTCGCCCTGTATGAGTACGCTGAGGTCGGTCGGTGCCACCTGCAAGGCGACATCGAGCGCATGGTTCAGGCCGGTGCTGTTACCCACTATCCCGTAACGCTGTTTTACACTTTGTAGTTCTTCTGGATTTCTCATCGCTGACAAAATTACTGCTTTTCCCACAAAAAGTCTGCCAATTTTGCAGAAAAGTTTAGAAAATGGATGGTTGCTGCATAAAAAGCAAGTCCGCTTCCTTTGTAGGGAGGCGGACTTTTATTGTATTTGTGGTTGCTGGCAGCTACTTGGTCTCCTCAAACGGGAAGAGTCCGAAGAGCTGCGAGTCGATCATGTCAGTCACTTTCTGGAAGTCGGAGGGATTGTTCCCGAATTTCACATTGTCGCCGTCAATTACCAGCAGCCGTCCTTTGTAGGTGGCTATCCACTCCTCATAGCGTGCATTGAGGCCTTCCAGATAGTCTATTCTGATGGACTGTTCGAAGTCGCGGCCGCGCTTTTGTATCTGTTCCACCAGATTGGGAATGCTCGATTTTATATAGATCATCAGGTCAGGCAGGCTCACCAGCGATATCATCAGGTCGAAGAGATCGGTGTAGTTTTCAAAGTCGCGGTCGGACATCATGCCCTGTGCGTGAAGGTTGGGGGCAAAGATGCGAGCATCTTCGAAGATGGTACGATCCTGAATGACGGTATGTTTGCATTTTGAGATTTCCACCACTTCCTTGAATCGCTTGTTGAGGAAGTAGATTTGGGTATTGAACGACCAGCGTGGCATGTCGGCATAGAAGTCGGCAAGGTAGGGATTGTTGTCAACGGGTTCGAATCTGGGTTCCCAGCCGTACCGTCTTGCAAGCATGGTGGTCAGCGTGGTTTTGCCACAACCAATGTTTCCGGCTATTGCGATGTGCATAATGTATAGTGTTTTAGTTAATTTTCTTGCGGTGGAAGGACTTATATGTCACTGGGGAAGAGTCCGAACAGATGTGCATCGATTTTGTCTGTGATGGCAGCGAAGTCCTTCGGATTGTTCTGGAAGTCGATATTGTCCACCTCAACCACCATCAGTTTGCCCTTATACTTATTAAATATAAAGTCCTCATATCGTTGGTTCAGGTTGGAGAGGTATTCCAGCGGCATGGTCTGTTCGTAGTCGCGGCCACGCTTCTGTATGTTGGCCACCAGGTGGGAGACGCTCGATTGCAGGTAAATCATCAGGTCTGGATACTTCACTATGGTGAGCATGTTCTCGAAGAGTTCCATATAGGCTTCAAAATCGCGGTCGTCCATGTTGCCCATTGCCTTATTGTTGGCGGCAAAGACATAGACGCCCTCGAAGATGGAGCGGTCCTGGATGATGGTCTGCGACGACTGGCTGATTTCCAACAGGTCGCGAAAGCGCTGTTTAAGGAAGTACACCTCCAGATTGAACGACCAGCGGGGAATGTCCTTGTAGTAGTCTTCCAGATAGGGGTTGTAGTCCACCGACTCGAATCGGGGCACCCAGCCGTAATGCTTCGAAAGCATGGTGGTCAGCGTGGTTTTGCCACTTCCTATGTTTCCTGCTATGGCTATGTGCATATAAGGTGAAGATTTTGTTTTTCAGGAATTTAGGTTTGGAGTGACGGCGGTTGTCCGCTTCACTGCAACAAAAGTAATAAAAATTATTTGTTTCCCCTTCAAAGTTTTTGATAATTCCTTTCCAAAAAATTGAAAAAAAACTTATTGGAGGAAACGGTCGCCTGCTTTTTTCCTGTTACTGATTTTTATGAGCAGCAGTCCGAGCCCGGTCCAAAAGAGTTCACGCACCCTCACGATGAGGGCCACGAAAGCACCCGTGCTCACTGTAAGTCCCAGTCCGGTTGTGGAGAGCAGGAATCCGCCTTCCCGTCCGCCGAGTTGTAGCGGCATGAAGAATAGCAGGTTGGCCAAGAGGGAGGTGAACGCCAAGATGAGTATGCAGTTGGCATAGCTCACATCGGCGGAGAGCACCCTGAGAATGAAATATATTTCCAGTGCCGAAGCCAGCCGGCAGGAGAGTTCCAGGAGGACGCCCGCTACGAAGGTACGGCTCTTCTGGCTGTGCAGTGCCGCAATCTGGCTGTCGATGGTGTCCAGTTGTTGTTTATGTTGCTCCACGAACTTTTTTGCCCAACGCTTCACGAAGGGGATGTATCCCAGCAGGCGCATCACTCGGTTGGCCAGTCCGCTGCGATAGCCCTTCTGGAAGAACCAGATGCCCAGCAGGCAGAACAGCGTCGTGCAGGACAATACAAAAGCCATGGGCAGGCTGACCGGCTCGAACAGGAGAAAGAGCGCCACTGAAAGCAGCCAGAACCAGAAGTGACTGAAAATGTGTGTCATGGTGTGAAGGATGACCGACGACGATGCCCTTTCGGTGCCGATGACGGGAGCCAGTTCCATGATTTTATAGGGTTCGCCGCCCATCAGCCCGCCGGGCGTGGCGTAGTTCAGGGCAAACCCCGACACGGTGACCTTATAGAGCCAGGGGAGCGAGATTTTGTCCGACGGCCGGGGCGAGTCTCCTTCGTCCTGACTGCGGATGATGAGATACCAGGTTGTCACATTGAACACATAGAGAAAGGCCCACAGGGCTATCACGGCAAAGAACCAGTAGCCGGCATGCTGCAGTCCTTTCCACACCTCCTTGAGGTCGAGTTGCATTGCCATGACCAGCAGCAACAGTAACCCGAACGCAAAGAATAGGTTTTGGTACTTTGATTTCATCGGTTAGTTGTCAGTCCCGTTCTCCTCGGCGGCCTCGTGTTTCTTGGGTATGTTGAACCTAACTTTTTCGCTTTCGTCGCGCTTCTCGCGGTAGAGTTTGGGCAGCGGGTTGGCGTATGCTTCGTCGTAGACGCCTTGATGGCGATAGACATCGATGGCGGTGAATACGGCTTTACGGAAAGCGGCCTCGTCGGCGAGTCCCTTGCCTACATTCTCATAGCGGTCGGTCACCTGCGGGAAAGCCACGACATGGTTCATGCCCGCCAGCAGGTAGACACCCTTCTCTGCGTTCAGGCAACTGAAGGGTATAGTAGCCTGTGCGTCGTAGAGTGCCAGCACACCGTCGAAGGCCTGATATTGGCGGTTGGCAAAGAAGTCTTCAGGGTTGAAGGGGCCATAGGCATTGATGTTTTTCTCTCGCAGTTGCTGCACCACCGGAGTCACTTTTGCGCCGTCGACATTGCTGTTCGTTTCCGCTGTGTTCAGCGACAGGACGGCAATACGGGGCTTGCCGACGCGAAAATCACGGCGCAGGGAGCGGATGAACTGCTCTATTTTCCCAGCCAGGCGTGCCTCGTCTATGGCGTCGGCCACTTTCTCGATGGGCAGGTGGTGGGTGGCGAGCGCCACTTTCATCTGCTCACCCACGAGGATGAGAAGGCTGTTGTCGGCTTGTTGCAGTTGCCGGGCGATGTAGTCTTCCTGTGTCTGCCCGTCAATCAGTCCCGAGGGGGTGAGCACCAGCAGGTCTACATGGCCTTCCTGGAGGTCGGCCAGTGCCTTGTCCAGGGCTGTCTTTGCCATTTTTTCGGCTTCGCCGGTAGGCTTACCGAGTTCAAAGCGCAGGTCGTCGTCAATGGTGGTGAGGATGTTGAGTTTGCCGTCCTTCACCTCTTCCACCCTATTGATGATGGTGAACAGCGGCTGCATACCGAGTGCGTTGCGGTGGTAGGCGGCGGCTTTGGGCGTGCCGTAGACGATGGGGGTGCACTGTTCGAAGATTTCCTCACAGTTGAATGTCTTGAAGATGAGTTCATAACCGATGGCATTGATGTCGCCATGGGGGATGCCTATTCTTAGTTTTCTTGTCATTATAGTGTTGTTTTGTCTTGTTGTTTCTTTGCTGTGGTGAGCAGTCCGCAGGCTGCGTAGATGTCTTGTCCCCGAGAGGCGCGGATGGTGGTGGTCAGTCCGTGTTGCGTCAGGTAGTCGCGGAACCACACCATAGTCTGCTCACCGGCTCCCTTCAGGGGGACATCGGGTATCTGGTGGAAGCGTATCAGGTTGATGCGGCAGGGTGTGCCTTTCAGTAGCCTGACCAGTTCCTGTGCGTGCCGGGGGGAGTCGTTAAGCCCGCCGAACACGATGTATTCGAACGAGAGCCGCCGCTGGTGGGCGAAGTCGAACTGCCGAAGCGTCCGTACTATTTCCGTGAGCGACATACCCTTCTCGGCCGGCATGAGCCTTTCGCGCTCTTCGGGGAAGGGCGAGTGGAGGCTGACGGCCAGGTGGCACTGGCTTTCGCGGACGAAGCGTTCCAGTTTGCTGCGCAGTCCCACGGTGCTGACGGTGATGCGGCGCGGACTCCAGCCGAATCCCCAGGGCGCCGTGAGCACCTCGGTGGCCCGGAGCACATTGTCAAGGTTGTCCATGGGCTCTCCCTGCCCCATGAATACGATGTTGGTCAGCCTTTCGCGCTCGGGCAGGGCACAGATCTGGTTCAGTATGTCGGCCACGGAGAGTTGCCCCTCGAAGCCCTGTTTGCCCGTCTGGCAGAAGAGGCAGTTCATCTTGCAGCCCACTTGTGAGGAAACGCACAGGGTGGCACGGTCGCCGTCGGGGATGAAGACGGTTTCCACCTGCTTGCCGCTTTCCGTCGGGAAGAGGTACTTGATGGTTCCGTCGGCCGAGTATTGTGCATCTATGGGAGCCATCAGGCCTACGGTGCAGCGTTCGTCCAGCAGCCGGCGAGCCTCTTTCGAGAGGTTGGTCATCTGCCCGATGCTTTCGACATGGTGTCGGTAGAGCCACTCTGCCATCTGCCTTGCGGCAAATCGCGGAAGGTTCAGGCTGTCGGCAAGGGCCCGCAGTTGGTCGGGCGAGCAGCCAAGGAGTCGCTGTTTGGTGGTGTCCATGGCGGTAAGTGCAAGCAACGGCAGGTTGTTCTGCCTCTATGCATTTGCATGGCAAAGATAGTCAAAAAATCGAAGCAGGAAAAGAATAGTCCCGCTTTATCCGTTTTTTTCGCTTTTCTTCCTCCTTCCATTTCCCTCCTTCAATACGGTCGTTTTCTGAAAGAGTCCCAAACGCAATGTATTTGGGGCTCTTTCACCGTCCGTTTGGGCCTCAAACGCGATGCATTTTGGCCCCAAATGCAACCCATTGATACTCAAGCGGATACAGAAGCGTGAAAAAGTCCCTATGAAAAGAGGGGCTATGCGCTGGTCTGGAATGCCCATTCAACCGCCAACAGCCATGTATTCCAAAGCATGATAATCGCCATTTATTTTTCCTGTTTTCAAATGAAATGATTACTTTTGCATTGAAATCACCAATCGACCAGCCATGAGAGAACGAATAGACTGTTTCCTGCCTTGCAGCAATCTGGACCGGATGCTGCCGCTCCTGGAGAGCCTCAGCAGGAACAAAGCCATCAAGCATATCCACCTGTTGGTGGGCGACAGCACCGCCGACCTGTCCACCCTGAGCAAGAACGGCGAGGCACTTGTCGTTGACCGCCTGGAAAGTGGCCGCACTTTCCAGCAAATGGCACAGATGGCGGACGCCGACTATGCCCTGCTCCTGCTGAAGCCCGTACCCATTGCCCTGGGGCAGAACGCTCCCGAACGCCTGCTCGCCGCGGCAGAGAGCACCCAGGCCGCCATGGTCTATACCGACTTCCGCGAAGAACGGCAGGAAGACGGGGTTTCAACACTGGTGGCGCACCCCACCATCGACTACTACGAGGGTAGCATACGCGACGACTTCGACTTCGGTCCGCTGGTGCTCGTTCGCGCCAGTCTGCTGAAGGAATATGCCCAACAGAGTCCATTGGCGGAGCGGCAATTCGCCGGATGGTACGACTTGCGACTCTTCCTGAGCAGGAAGGGACTCCTGTTCCACTTGAACGAGATGCTCTATACCACCTCGTGCGACGACCATCGCAAGAGCGGTGAGAAGCAGTTCGACTATGTAAATCCCCGCAACCGCGAAGTACAACTGGAAATGGAGCAGGTAGCCACCGAGCACCTCACGCAGATAAACGCCCTGGTCGACACCACCTTCTACACCGCACCCGATTTCAACGAGCAGGTCTTCGACATCGAGGCCAGCGTGGTCATCCCCGTTTTCAATCGCGCACGCACCATTGCCGATGCCATCGGCTCCGCACTCCAGCAGGAAACAAGATTCAGATACAACATCATCGTGGTGGACAACCACAGCACCGACGGCACCACCGCAATCGTGGAGGAACTGGCCAGGCTGCACCCGCAAATCGTCCACCTTGTCCCGCAACGCACCGACCTGGGAATCGGCGGCTGTTGGAACGAGGCCATCAACGACCTTCGCTGCGGACGGTTTGCCGTACAACTGGACAGCGACGACCTCTATTCGGGTCCCAAGACGCTACAGCGCATTGTCGATGCCTTCCACGAACAGCATGCCGCCATGATTGTGGGCAGCTACCGCATGTGCAACTTCCAGTTGGAAACCTTGCCGCCCGGGCTCATCGACCATGCCGAGTGGACCGAGCAGAACGGTCCCAACAATGCGCTCCGCATAAACGGCCTGGGAGCACCACGGGCATTCTTCACCCCTGTGGCGCGGCAACTCCAGTTCCCCAACACCAGCTACGGTGAGGACTACGCCATGGGGCTGGCCTTCTCGCGTATATATAAGATAGGACGCATCTACGACGAGCTCTACCTCTGCCGCCGATGGGAAGGAAACAGCGATGCGGCACTCAGTCAGGAACGGGTGAACGCCAACAACCTCTACAAGGACCGCCTGCGCACCATGGAAATCATGGCCCGCATTCAACTGAACCGGAAACGCGCCAACAACGAGAAGAAGCCGGAAGACTCGCAGGAACTGCAACGCTTCTTCAACCGTCAGGTGGAACTGTGGGAAACCGCCCGCCTGCACTATCGCGAACTCACCAACATACAGCAGCGGGAACTCATCTGCGGCGAGAACACTCTCAAGGTGCAGTTCAACCCGGCACGAATCAATTCAACGGCAGCCGCCATTGACAAGAAGTCGATTGAGCAGCGACCATGCTTCCTCTGCCAGAAAAACCGGCCCGAGGAGCAGTTCGCCAAAAGCATAGGCTCCCACTTCGAACTCCTCGTGAACCCCTTCCCCATCCTGCCGACACACTACACCATCCCGTCGAAAAAGCATACACCGCAGAATATTCTTGAGTGTGCCACCACCATGCAGCACCTGCTAACGCTCTACCCGACGCTGATGGTATTCTATAACGGTCCGAAATGCGGCGCATCGGCTCCCGACCACCTGCACCTGCAGGCCGGCTCGAGCGGCATCCTACCCCTGCAGATCGGATGGCAGCGGCTGGGAAGAAACGCACAAAAGATTATCTCGCTGAACGAGGAAGAACACATCGCACGACTCACCGACTATGTCTGCCCCGCCTTTGTGGTGCAGGCCAACACCGAGGAAACTGCCAACCAACTCTTCCGGCAACTCTACAAGGCATTGCCTCATGAGAAGGACGAGCCGGAGCCCATGCTGAACATCGTGGCATGGCGGCAAAACAATGCCTACACCTCCGTGGTGTTCCCACGAAAGAAACACCGTCCCGACTGCTATTTCAGGGACGGTGAGCATCAGATACTCGTCAGTCCGGGGGCGCTTGACATGGCGGGACTCATCATCACACCGCGTGAAAGCGATTTCCAACACCTTACCGCCGAACAGGCACAGGCACTACTGCAAGAGGTTAGCATCTCCGACAGCGAAGCAAAGGCCATTGAGGAAAAACTGCTTTACCACGACAGCAAGCAGAAGCAACTCTTCGACGAGACGGAACCCACGGTGAAGGTGGGCATCGTCGGCGGGCAGAAAATCGTGTTCACACTCAATAAACTCTATGAAGCCAAGGGTGAACGGCTGAAAGGCCGACAGGAAGTGGAATTCTATGAAGGAGGTATTCTCTGGAATGGCAACCAATACCGCGAACTGGTGTTCAACCCGACCTGCCAGGATGCCTCGTTCTCGCTCTACGATGTCACCATTGGTGTGAACTTTCACTGGGAACGGAAAGAGACACAGACCTTCCTCGGCACACTCCGCCTGACCGTCGAGGCCGACAGCATCTATGCCATCAACGAGTTACCCGTGGAATGCTATCTGGAAAGTGTCATCTCAAGTGAGATGAACGAGAAAGCCACGCCCGAGCTACTCAAAGCTCATGCCGTCATTTCCCGCAGTTGGCTGCTGGCACAGCTGAAGCACCGCAAGGAACACGCCGAGAACCATCACGACGGATTCTTCTCATTCACCAAGACCGACGAGGAACTCATCCGTTGGTACGACCGTGAGGACCACACCTTCTTCGATGTCTGCGCCGACGACCATTGCCAACGCTATCAAGGAATAACCCGGGTGACCAACCCCCATGTGGCAGCGGCCGTAAAAGCGACCCGCGGTCAACTGCTCGTCAGTGATGGCGACATCTGCGACGCACGCTTCAGCAAATGTTGTGGAGGAAAAACCGAGGAGTTCCAGTACTGTTGGGAAAACAAACCGAAGAAATACCTTGTCTCGGTCAGGGACAGTGAGGGCGGTACCCCTGTCGACCTCACACAGGAGAAGGAGGCCGTACATTGGATTGGCTCCGAGCCCGACGCATTCTGCAACACCCATGATAAGGAAGTGCTGGCCCAGGTGCTCTGCAACTATGATCAGGAAACCACCGATTTCTATCGCTGGGAGGTGGTCTACTCGCAGGAAGAAGTGGCACAATTGCTGTCCGAAAAGTTGAAGATTGACTTCGGTCAGATTGTCGACCTCATACCACTGGAGCGCGGCACGAGTGGTCGCATTTCCAAATTGAAAATTGTGGGAACCAACAGCACTTTCGTCATTGGCAAGGAACTGGAAATCCGACGTGCGTTGAGCGATACTCACCTGCTAAGTTCCGCCTTCGTGGTAGACAAGGAAAACCTCAAGAAGAGCATTCCACAGCAGTTCCGCCTGCGCGGAGCCGGTTGGGGACACGGTGTCGGACTCTGTCAGATTGGTGCTGCCGTGATGGGAGAAAAGGGTTACACCTACGAAGAGATATTACTCCACTACTACCGCGACGCCGAGATAAAGAAGATATATCAATAGAATGAAGGATGAACAACTTCCATCCCCCTGCAAGGGGGCAACGGATGGTCCTAAACAACCAAACGACCAAACACCCAAACGACTATGAAGCAGAGAAATCCCTGGGCATGGATACCCACCGTTTATTTTGCAGAAGGAATTCCCTATGTGGCCGTGATGACTATGTCGCTGGTGATGTACCAGCAGATGGGACTTTCCAATGCAGCAATCACTTTTTACACCTCTTGGCTTTACCTTCCATGGGTGATTAAGCCTCTATGGAGCCCGTTCATCGATCTAATTCAGACTAAGCGTTGGTGGATCATTGCCATGCAACTGCTCATCGGTGCATCGCTTGGCGGTGTGGCTTTTACGCTGCCTACCTCTTCGTGGCTACAGGGAACATTGTGCTTTTTCTGGCTGATGGCATTCTCCAGTGCAACCCACGATATCGCCGCAGACGGTTTTTACATGCTCGGACTGAACCAACACGACCAAGCCATGTTCGTCGGCATACGATCCACGGTATACCGTTTTGCCACCATTTTCGGTCAAGGAGTGCTGGTAATGGTGGCCGGTAACCTGCAACTCATCTTCCGCGACAACATCAGTTATTCCTGGAGTCTGGTTTTCTACGGTATGGCCGGCCTCTTCATCCTGCTGTGGCTTTACCATGGAATAATTCTTCCCACACCTAAGGAAGATACCCCGCGGAAAAATGTCAACGCCCACACCATTGCCACTGAATTCTGGAATACCATCCGTACTTTCTTTCAGAAGCCTCAGGTCATAGTGGGCTTACTCTTCATGTTGCTCTATCGGATGCCGGAAGGACTGCTGGCAAAGATTTCCGCTCTGTTTCTCCTTGACCTTGAAGCGAACGGCGGACTCGGTCTGTCCCCTCAGGAATATGGTTTTGTTCAAGGCACTGTGGGGGTCGTGGGTCTTATCCTCGGCGGCATTATCGGCGGTATCTGCGCTGGCACTCACGGTCTGAAACGCTGGCTCTGGCCTATGGTATTGGCCATCACGCTGCCCGATCTGGTCTATGTGTATTTAAGTTATGCCCTGCCACAGAATCTGCTCATCATCAATGTGTGTGTCTTCATAGAGCAGTTCGGCTATGGTTTCGGTTTCACCGCCTACATGCTCTACCTCATCTACTACAGCCAAGGTGAGTTCAAGACCAGCCACTATGCCCTGTGCACTGCCTTCATGGCTCTGTCTATGATGATTCCTGGCCTCTTCGCCGGTGCTCTGCAACAGGCCGTAGGGTACAAGACCTTCTTCATCATTGTGGTGGTAGCCTGCAGCCTTACCTTTATCGTGACAAGCTTGATCAAGATAGACCCGAATTTTGGGAAGAAGCATCAGGAAGAAGAAATCCCAGATTAGTAATAATTCTTGACATAGAAGAAGATGTGATTTCTTTGTCTTGAGAAAGATTCTGTCATGAAAAGGTATTAATCAAGCGATTGTAGGAAGAGAACTAATCTTATTGGGGGAACATACCTGAGTTATGTGCAAACAGTTCCACATCAATGAATTATGCATCTTTAAGAAATCTCATCAGGTATTGCTTCGTATGCCACACAGAAAAGGAGAAGGTCTAAAGTCATGAGACTCTGCTTGAAGAATCTATCTTTACTGAATGTATCCAAATTTTCGTAAAATAATTTTACAATTCTTCTTTTTTTATAGAAGGGTTGTAGACAAAATCATTGAAAAAAAAGGGAGGGGAAACACAACATTTCATGGTTTTCCGGGTTGTATTATATATACACACGCGAAATATGAACAGTTCACACACAATAGAATCTCCGATAACAGACCATATGGGCGCTACTTCAAAAGCGGTAAAACGCCTTTCGGACATAGTATGCTCGTCGTTGGCAATGGCCATTCTTTCGCCGTTATTTCTTGTGATAGGCATCCTGTTAAAACTTCAGGGCAACGGCCCCGTTTTCTTTTGTCAGGAAAGGATTGGCAAGGAGGGCAGGCCATTTACCATTTATAAATTCCGCACCATGAGCAGCGAGATAGAGGAGGCCGGTCCTCGACTGATTTCTCCGACGGAGGCTGTAAATGCGACCTGCCTGGAGAATGCGTTGCGTCAATATCATCTGGACGAGTTGCCTCAGTTTTGGAATGTACTGAAGGGTGACATGTCAATTGTTGGTCCACGACCAGAACGCAGATTTTTCATTGAAAAAATAGAAAAACAAGACCCAAGATACGAGTTTATCTATCTGATGCATCCGGGGCTCATTAGCGAGGCGACCATCTTCAACGGCTATACAGATACCATGGAGAAGATGTTGAAACGCTTGGAGATGGACCTTGACTACTTACAGCATCGCACGCTGCTGGCGGACGCAAAGATTGTCGCCACGGCACTGAAAAAAATCATCACCGGTAAGAAATTTTAAAAAGATATGAAAAAACACATCTTTACCCTCCTTCTGGCCGTCATCGCACCACTGGCCAGTATGGCACAATCGAGAATGACCGACGAACAAGTGTACCAATATGCGCTGAAAGAATACCAAAAGGGCAGCAGCAAGCAACAAGTGGTTACAAAGTTAATGCAACAGGGGGTGGATATTTCCCAGATTCGCCGCATCCAAAACCGCTATGAGCAGAAAGCCAGTTCTCAAGAAATGGGGAAAATATCTTCCGACACGAACAACGGCAACCTGCGTGAGCACAACGGAGACGAAAAAGATTTCGAAGAGCGTGCTCCCCGCCAGACATCGGCAGCTGTAAATTATACCGAACGCCCCAAGAAAGGATCACAGGGTACATTGACCGAGGCGAATTATACGGAAGAGGAGATAGATCAGTTGCTCCTGCCCGATACGCTTCAGTTGTTTCAAGAGTTTCTGAACAGCAAGGAGAAACGGGTGTTCGGTCGTGACATCTTCAACAACAAGAATCTGTCGTTCCTGCCGTCAATGAATATAGCGACTCCGCGGAACTACATTTTGGGTCCTGGGGATGCCGTTGTCATAGAGATCTACGGTGCCTCGCAGCGTTCCATCAACACGACCGTGACGCCAGACGGCTATATTGCGATTGACGGATATGGTCCCGTTCAGGTGAGCGGTTTGAGTGTGTCGCAGGCCAACGCGCGTATCAAGAACAGCCTGGGCAGCAGGTACAGCAGCAGCAAGATTCAACTTTCACTGGGACAGACGCGAACCATTACGGTGAATGTAATGGGTGAAGTGAAGGCGCCTGGAACCTACACGCTGTCGGCCTTTGCGTCAGTCTTCCACGCGCTGTACATGGCAGGCGGCACGAACAACATCGGTACACTGCGCAACATCAAGGTGTATCGCAACAACCAGTTGGTAAGCACTGTGGACATTTACGACTATATCCTCAACGGTAAACAGACAGGAAACATCAAACTGACGGACGGCGATGTGATTACCGTAGGCCCATACGATTGTCTGGTGACCATTTCGGGAAAGGTAAAGCGTCCGATGATATACGAAATGAAGAAAAACGAGAGTGTTGGTACGCTGCTGCGCTATGCCGGAGGCTTCACGGGCGATGCGTACACGAAGTCGGTGCGCCTGATCAGGAAGACAGGCAGGGAATATTCGGTGTACAACATAGAGGAGTTCGACATGGGTGAGTTCCGTGTGAGCGACGAAGACTCACTCTCGGTAGATTCCATCCTGCCGCGTTACTCAAATATGGTAGAGATAAAGGGTGCGGTGTTCCGTCCCGGCAAATACCAGGTTGGCGAAACGATTAACAGCGTCCGCTCGCTGGTGGAATATGCTGAGGGTTTGACGGAAGAAGCCTTCACCGCGCATGCCGTGATGCATAGGATGAAAGAAGACCGGACGCTGAAAGTGATTCCCGTTGACATTGACGGCATCATGAAGGGGACGGTGCCCGATATATCCCTACAGAAAGACGATGTGCTTTTCATTCCCACAAAACAGCACCTGATGCAGCAACAGACCATCACCATTCACGGGGAGGTATTCTATCCGGGTATCTACAAATATGCGGATAACGAAACCATCGAAGACCTGATACTGCAGGCCGGCGGACTGAAAGAGACAGCCTCGACGGTGAAGGTGGCTGTAGCGCGCCGCATATCCAATCCTGCCGCCACCACAACCGACAGCATCATAGCCCGCACCTACAGTTTTGCACTGAAGGACGGTTTTGTTATCGACGGTCAGCCCGGATTCACATTGCAGCCCTACGATGAGGTATATGTGCGCAAAAGTCCCGGATTCTCCAATCAGAAGAATGTGGAAATTGCAGGGAATGTAATGTTTGCCGGCACTTATACGCTCTCCACCAAGAACGAGCGTCTGAGCGACCTGATTAAGAAAGCAGGAGGTGTCACCGACAGGGCTTATGTAGCCGGTGCCCGTCTGGAACGCCGTATGACGGACGACGAGCGGTTGCGGATGCAAACTATTCTCCGTATGGCGAAGCAGCAAAGCCAGGGCAAGGACTCTTTAGCTTTTGCTCAAGTGGATTTGGGCGACACCTATTATGTGGGTATCGAACTGGATGCGGCACTGAAGCATCCTGGCTGCGACAAGGATTTGGTCCTTCGCGAAGGCGACCGCATCATTGTTCCCGAATACAACAGCACCGTAAAGATTTCGGGGAATGTGATGTATCCGAACACGGTGACCTACGAGAAAGGCAAGCGCCCCTCCTATTACATTGACCAGGCCGGCGGATTCGGCAACCGTGCCAAGAAGAGCCATACTTATATTATATATATGAACGGTAAGGTGGCAAAGGTGGGGCATAACGCGAAGATCAAGCCTGGGTGCGAAATATTCGTCCCCCCCAAGTCGAAGTCGGCAACGACGCTTGCCGAATGGCTCAGCATCAGCACCAGCACAGCCTCGATTGCCACGATGATAGCGACCATTGCCAATATTATCTTATAGTAACAATGGTGATAACACAAATTGACAGATAAATATGGAATTAGAAGGAAATAAAATAGAAACTTCGGCAATTCAAGAAGAGAAAATCGACCTTGTTGCCATATTCAACAAATTGTGGCAGCAGCGCAGACTCTATGCTTATGCCTTTGCCATAGCTTTTGTGGTGGGCATTATCATCGCATTCAGCATACCCAAGACCTACAAGGCCGAAGTGCTGCTTGCACCGGAAATCGGAACGGGAAACGGCCGCTCGGAAAATCTCTCGGACCTTGCTGCCATGATGGGCATCAGAATCAGTTCCAACAGCGGAGCCAATGTCGATGCCATCTATCCAGAGATATATCCTCAGGTTTTAGGCTCCACGCCTTTCCTGACAGGGCTGTTCGACATCAAAGTCTGCACGCAAGACCATCGACTGAGCAACATTCGGTACTACGACTACATGAAAAACCATCAGCGCAACACCTGGTGGTCAAAAATCATCGGCACCATCAAGGGGCTGTTTACCTTCAAGAAGGCTGATGCTGCCAGTGGAAAGGCAAACAGTAGCGTGAACATCTTCCAGCTGACCAAGGAGCAATCAGATATTGCAGATGCCATTGAAGGATGCATCGGATGCTCGGTCGACCGGAAGACAAGCGTTGTCAACATTACTGTTGTCCAGCAAGACCCACTTGTAGCAGCCACCATTGCCGATTCCGTTCAGCAGAAACTCAAGAGCTATGTCATTCAGTATCGCACAGCTAAGGCACGCAACGATGTCGAATACCTACAGAACCTTGTCAGCGAGGCAGAGAAGCGATATGTACAGGCGCGGCAACGCTATAATTCTTTCTCAGATTCCAACAGCGAACTGGCACTCCCTTCATACATCAACAAGCAAAACGAAATGGAGAACGACATGCAATTGCGCTTCAACACCTACACACAGGTGCGCCAACAACTCCAGTTGGCACAGGACCGACTGCGAGAACAGACACCTGCCTTCGTTCAGATACAGCCTGCCACCGTGCCATTGAAGAAGGACGGCCCCAAGAGACTCACAATACTACTCACCTTCTTCTTCTTCGCATTTGTCATCACAAGCATCTACATCCTCGCACACAATCACGACAACACACCGCAAACCTAACACCTCAAACCCAACACCTTTGTACCTCTTCGCCATCGTCTTCTTCTCAACATTTGTCCTCATTGAGGCATTCGATCCCAATCTGACAAAAAAATATAAGGCCGTCTTTGCGGCCTTGTGCTACTTCTTCCTGATCTTCCACGATGGCTTCCGATGGGAAACAGGATGCGACTGGATCCCCTACTCGCTCTATTTCGAAAACCTCTTGACCAACAACAGCATCAGCAATCCGTTCTTCGAAGTAGGATTCTACCTCTTCATGCTTCCCATACGACTCATTACCGACAACTACAGCCTCTATCTCATCATCCATGCCGTAGTCTTCTACACCGCACTCTTTGTCATCATTTTCCGGCTCTCGCCCGCACCTTTCCTCTCCATACTCCTGCTCTACATGATTACCGTCCCAATCATGGGAACAAACCGCCAACTGCTCGCACTCGCATTCTACATCTGGGGACTTTACCATCTCACACAGGGCGACAAAATCCGATTCTGCATCATGACCGCAGTCGCATGTTGCTTCCACATGTCGGCTTTCCTCTGTTTCTTCGTCCTCTTCCTCAACCGCAACATCAAGCAGTGGATACAGCTGACACTCCTCACCATTTCCATACTCATTGCCTTCTCCGGCATCGTCAACATGCTGGTTCCCTATCTGGCATTCCTCATCACCGACGATACCATCCTCATGAAGTTCGATGTCTACACTTCTTCGGAATATACAAATGTAACCCTCTTGAGCACAACAATATCATTGGCACGCAAACTCATCTGGATAGGACTGCTCATGCTCTTCGACCACTACATCAAAGAAAAACCACGCCACTATTACCTCTTTTACAACCTCTATTTCATATCAATACTCTTCTATATATTTTGCAACGGCACCATCCTGCAGATTCTCGTCTCCAGGGCACTCATCTATTTCAGCATCGCCGAAATCTTCGTCGTCCCCTATGTCGTCTATGTCTTTGCACAGAACCGAGGAAAAGCACTCGTCATCCTCTTCATCATCGCCTATGCATACATCAGCATTGAGAAGAGTTTCAGCAACTACGGAGAGGGCAACGACCTGTTCAAACCCTACAAGGGCATTCTCATCAATAACGACTATCAGCGCTATGACCAATAAACCTGCCATCACCTATTTCCTCCGTAACCCCAAAGCAGGCATCAGCATGCACCGCGTCTTCCTGCCAATCGCACGAAACATAGACGCATGCAACTACATAGAGGCCCCCACTCACCGTGCAAACCTCATCGGAATCATAAGAAACATGACATGGGCCTTCACCCATCGCAACAAACACGGAATCAACCACATCACCGGCGACATACACTATATCGCACTCGCAATGCCACACTGCAAAAAAGTGCTCACCATACACGACCTCGTCACACTGCGCATCGACGGAAATCCCATCAAGCGGTGCATACTCCGGAAACTCTGGTTTGAATGGCCGTTGCGACACTGCGACATCGTTACCTGCATCTCCGAAAACACACGCACACAACTGCTACAAAATTTCAAAATCAACCCACAGCGCATCATCGTCATCCCCAACCCACTCAACCCCGACTACACCTACACACCCAAGACATTCAACGAACACTGTCCACAAATCCTACATGTAGGAACCGGATGGAACAAAAACCTCATACGCGTCGCACAAGCCCTGAAGGACATCACATGCCGGCTCGTCATCGTCGGAAAACTCTCACATGAGCAGCACACAGCACTACACAACTGCAAAATAGACTACCGCAACGAAGTCAACATCAGCGACCAGCAACTACTAAAAGAGTATCACGACTGCGACATCCTCTCCTTCCCATCACTCTTCGAAGGATTCGGAATGCCCGTCATCGAAGGACAGGCAGTCGGACGATGCGTACTCACATCCAACAGACCACCCATGGACGGCATTGCCGGACAAGGAGCATGTCTCGTCACTCCAGACAGCACACAAAGCATACGACAAGGATTCCAACGCATCATTCAAAACAGCAACTATCGACAACAACTCATCAACAATGCACAGCAAAACATCCTAAGATTCCAACTCACACACATCTGCCAACAATACAAAGAAATCTACCAATACACCTAAACACGCACAACCTGACAACACCAACCTCACAATGAACATCGCCATCATCGGATCCAAAGCCTTCGATTCACTCGAATTCCACCTTCACGAAGCATTCACATACGCACAACACAACTGCAAAATCTTCGATGTCGCCGACCGCTGGTTCATGCACAACAAGTACGGCGTGCAAGCAGACTTCATCATGCGGCGATACAGCGACGCTTACGACCGACACATCTTCAAAAACATAGCAAAACAAGTAACACAATTCAAACCACAACTCGTCATCGCAACCTACAGATTCATACACCCAGAATTCGTCAGCCTCGTCAAAAAACACACAAACAGCACCGTCATTCATGTCAACCCCGATGCAATGACAACACTCGAATACCAGCAAATATTCGCATCCGACTACGACGCATGGTTCACAAAAGACCCCTATATCCTACGCTTCATGAAAAACAACATGAAACTCAACGCCTACCATTATAACGAAGCATTCAATCCACGCATACACACCAAACCACAAATCACAAAAAAACAGGCAGAACAAAAAATACACACCGATGTAATCACCTACGGCACCATCTATCCCTATCGGGCACGAATGCTCAGACAAGTCATCAAACACAACATACAACTCAAAATCTACGGCACACGACCAAACCGATTCTACGACCATTACCTCGACAAAGCATATCAAAAACAATACATCACAGGAAAAGAAAAAACACAAATACTGTATGGCGCAAAAATCGTCCTCAACCAAATGCACTTCGCCGAAATAGAATCCGTCAACAACCGATTCTTCGAAGCAAACGGAGCCGGAGCATTCCAACTCTCCGACTACAGACCCATACTACATCAACTGCTACCCATCCAACCGGAACTCGTCAGTTTCCACAACATTGACGAAGCCATAGAAAAAATACACTACTACCTCCAACACCCACAAGAACGATACCAAATAGCACACAAAATCTATCAACACTTCCTCAATAACTACACCTACGACCACCTCATCCAATACATCCTCAAAAACACACTGCACACCTGACAACCACACAACACACACAAGCCCCGAAAAAACACACCATTCAAGAACACCAAACACAAACAACACCACCACAACACCCACAACACCCCAAAGCATACAAGCCGCAACACCAAAGGATAAAACACACAACACCACCCACAACCCGCAATAACAACCGTCCATAAGACCCACCCTGGTAAAAAAGCACCAACAAACCACAATCGCGCACCCACAAAATCGCAAAAACAACCAGACCACCCCAATCCCTGGCGCGATTTTTTACCCACACACACCAACCACCCCCCGCCTCAAAGTAGATTTAAGGCTCCCGCCTT
Organism: uncultured Prevotellaceae bacterium; assembly: GCA_937877605.1. Classification (GTDB taxonomy): domain Bacteria; phylum Bacteroidota; class Bacteroidia; order Bacteroidales; family Bacteroidaceae; genus Prevotella. Next base: position 23,847 of record CALFJA010000063.1, read on the forward strand.
TTCTGCACTCGCTGCTCCGTCAGGTGCCGCAGCAGATGACGCTCCCCACCGTCCATGTCAAAGAAAATAAGTGCCAAAGTAGACACACCGCAAAGCCCACAGACCGCCAGCAGCCGGACAAAACCCGCCGGCATGAACAACAACGGGACGCAGCCCAACAACGACACAATGGCCGACACGCGAACGGCAGGCAGTAACACCTCGCGAAAATAGGAAAGCAACGACATCTGGCACTGACGCTTCATGAAATAAATCTCAACCGCGGAGAACAAAACACCATAGATGAGAATGTTGGCCCAGTACATGGCTACCGGCGCCGAACCAAAGAGAAACAACAGGACCGTGACCGGTATGGATGAGAGATTGATCAGGCATATCATCTGGTTGAACCGTGCCACCCTACCTTCGGCGGCAATCGACGAATTGAACGAGATAGTGACCTGCTCAATCAAGGTGCGGACAAGATGCAACTGCGAGAAAACTACTGCCCACTGCGGGACCTCGTCAAGCCATATCTCAAGAATATAGGGCATCTCTATGATGCACGGCAGACTGAAAAACGCAAGGATGTAGAACGAATACTTGTTCCCCTTGAGCGATGCCAAGAGCATCGTAGCACGGTCGCCGCGACCCTCACTCTTGGCAAGTACCGGATTCAGGGCTTTCAACATGTTGCGAGAGAATGCCATGAGCTGCCCCACCACCTGCGTAGCGATGCCCTGCGCCGCATTCAGTACCGCTCCGAAAAAGTGGTTGAGCACGATGCCCTGGCCGTAGTTGCCGAACAGCGACGAGGCAATGCCCAGCATGTTCCAGCCCGCGAAGCCTGCAAGCTCGCGGAACAGCGGCTTTTCAAAATCGCTGCGGAGATGCAGGCTGCACTCCCGATAATGCCTGTGGCAATACAGCATCATCATGGCAAGCGAACATATCGGCACCAGCGACATGAGTATGCCATAGAAAATCAGTCGGTCACCCGCAAAGCGGATGGTGACAAGGGCAATAATCAGTTTCAGCAGCGACTCTACCACTCCCACGATGGCGTAGAACTTCATGTTCTCGTGGGCATTGATAGCAGCATCGTAAGGCACACCCAGCACCGTGAAGAAGGTACTTATCACCAGACAACCATAGACCACCTGCGAGGCAAAGACACGGTTGGGCGAGATGTTGAGCACACCATTGAAAACAACAAGCCCAACTATGGCAAACAAGACAAGGCTTATCACTGCCGTGAGCAAGTGGAGCAGGATACTGTTGTTAAACACCCGCCGCTTGGCCATGAAGTCATCAGCACCTTCAGAATAGTTCATGTAGCGCTGGGTAGCCATCGCCATTGACGCATTCAGAAACGCCAGCATGGCCAAGACACCGCCTACGATGTTGAACAGACCGAAATCCTCAGTGCCCAAGCCCTGTACCACCAGCCGGACGGTATAGAGCAGGATACCCGTGGATATGAGCATCCGCAGGTAGAGAAATCCTGTGTTCTTTACAACTCGTTCGGCAATCATCTTGGGAGGTTAAAGATATGTGATGATGCGGTTGATGATAGTTTCCTTACGGAAGTGCCGCTCATAATAGTTCTTGCCGTTCTGCCCATACTGCGCAAGGGCTTGGCCGCCGGTATTGCTTGCGAGTGCCTGCACATGCTGGGCAAGTCGGGCATAGTCGCCCGAAGCAGCAGTAAGCCCACATTGTGCCTCTTCGACAGTACGGCTGCCCTCGCCGGAAAGCATGGTCAAGATGGGTTTGCCGAATAACATGTAGGCCTGTATCTTCGATGGGATGGTCAGTGCAAAGATGTGTTCGTCTTTCAGAGCCACCAGCATGACATCGGCATGGACAAAGAGGGAAGGCATGTCGGACAGCGGCCTCCGTCCCAGCAGTGTCACGGTGTCATGCAATCCCAGTGCTTCCACCCGCCGTTCCACATAACTGCGCTGGCGGCCGTCGCCCACGATGAGCCATTGTATCCGCTTGTCGTCATGGGTGAGTGCTGCGGCATGCAAGATGGAATCGAAATCCTGCGCCACACCGATATTGCCGGCAAACATCACACGGAAGCCACCGGGCAACTGCCGTGCATATTTCTCCCTGTCAACGACATCCGAGTCGCAGAAAATATCCTCAGCCCAGTTAGGCGCATAGACAAACCTGGCCTTGAAGGCACCCTTTTCCCTGATGGATTGTTCAAATGCAGGCGACTGTATGAAAATCGTGTCCATGTGGCGGTAGATGTTTCGCACCATGCGGTTCAACAGCCTTTCAGCCCATCGGTATTGCAAGGCTCCCGTCGAAAAGACACTTTCAGGCCACAGGTCCTGCACCCAGATACTGAGAGAGGCACCCGTCTGCTTCTTCACCCGGATGCCGGCATAAGCCTGTGTGATGGGCGAGGTGTCCCAA
>CALFJA010000064.1 GCA_937877605.1 uncultured Prevotellaceae bacterium
CTTTCCCTACACGACGCTCTTCCGATCTAGCGTAGCCTCCGTGTAATGTGCCGGCGGCTGTGTGAAGTGCTGCGCGGCGTCAAACGACTCAAACTTCAGCTCACTGTCCTTTGTCAGCGTATTGGTCAGCTTATTTTCCGCCTCCCTGTCATCCTCCTGCACATAAACACTCATAAAACCGTCAAATACAACTTTGGAAGCCGCCAGAGTAAACAAATGCTCCCCTGCGGAAATCTTCACGGAAGTTGTCTCATACTTTGCAGCACTCATTCTACTGGCCACAAAACGCTTCCAGATCAGCTGATAAAGCCTGAATTCGTCCCGTCCGAGCTCTTCCTTTACTTTCACGGGCGTCCGCTCAATCGCGGTCGGACGAATGGCTTCATGCGCGTCCTGGATATGCTCCCCGCCCTTTGCACGAAGGGCGCCGCCTAAATATTCCTTTCCGTACTGCCCGCGGATATAGTCCCGTGCCGCGCTGTCCGCCTCCGCCGCGATGCGCGTGGAATCGGTACGCAGGTAGGTAATCAGGCCGACTGTGCCCTCGGACAGCTTAATCCCCTCATACAGCGTCTGCGCGACCCGCATGGTCTTGGAGGGCGAAAAGCCCAAAAGGCGGGAGGCCTCCTGCTGCAGGGTACTGGTGGTAAAGGGTGCCGGGGCCTTCACCCGCTTGCGGCTGCTTTCCACCTCCGAGCGGGCTGTCTCATAAATTTCAAAAATCTGCGTTTTATTGTCTTCTATGGTGTTTATGGTATTATTTAATATTTTTTTCAGGGACTGTGCCTGCATCCCGCCCATTTCGGTGGGGAAGCTCCCGCCATGCTGGTCTGCCATATCGGCCTCCTTAATGCTGCCGTACCTCATTATGGCTGCTTATTTCTTGCGCTTGCCGATAAAGCGAATCACCAGCAGCCCCAAAATGCCCCCTGCCAAAATGTACAAATCCGTCAGCTTGAACAGGGATTCCATGCCATTTTCCTGCAGTTTGGTGTAAACGGCCATAACCACCAAAAGAACGACGAGAATATTGGTAATCAGCTTACCATGCGCCTTCATGAATTCTATTTTCTCCACCCTCAATTCTTTGCTAAATACAATCTTACATATTAAATTATACTAAAAAACAGCGACAGGTCAAGAGTTCATTCCCCTTAGTGTAAAATATTTCTCGGTCAATTGTTTGCAATAGAAAAAGGAACCCTGTATCATAGTGTATGCTCAAAAAACACAGATAAAGGATTCCCATGAATAACAATATAGTAGCAGAAATAATGAATATAGTAAAGACCACAAAAAATAATATTGACCGAGAAGATAAGCTGAGAAAATATTTTGAGGCAAAGATGTGCGAATGGGTAAGGCAGGCACTGGAAGCAATCGACCGGGAACTGGCTGTCCAATACGGCAAAGAGGGTTGGCATGTAGAGCGCCGGGATAACCGCACCGTACAGACGACCTATGGCACCATTAGCATAAAGCGCAGAAGGATGTGCAAAGACGGCGAAGCTGGCATATACCCGTTGGATAAGGAACTGGGCATTCGCAGATACCAAAGATACAGCGCATATTTTGAGTACCATGTTGCCCGGATAGCAGCTAAGACCGTTTACCGCACCACAGCCCTGGCCGTAAATACGCTGACCCCATCGGAGATAAGCCACCAGCAGGTGGGCAATATCGTGAAGCATGTAGGCGAAAAATATGCTGAATGGGAAAAAGAACAGCAGCAGGATGAATGCGGCCAAGTACAGGAACTAAAAACGCCGGAGGTGCTGTATATCGAAGGAGACGGACTGGAAATCAAGGGACAAAAAGGCAA
>CALFJA010000065.1 GCA_937877605.1 uncultured Prevotellaceae bacterium
AAGTATGGTGTGCCACTGATTATTCATGACGACCCATCTGATTAAGGTTAGATAAATATCAATAGTTCGTTAAAATGTTGAATTGTTTGAAAGATTTGTGTAAATTTGCAACGTGGGAAAGGAACTGTCCACAAATTCTTTCCAGCTGGTCAAGTGAATTTGTCTTCATAGCAATCTAATATTTTGTAACCGTTCTTGCCGATGAAAAACAAATTATTATATTGAAAATCAATTATTTATAAAACATTTAACGAAGTATTGTTCATTAAAAACCTAAACTTCATGAAAAAGACCAAAAACACGGTGTTTTGGATGAAAACAAAGCGTGGGGTGTTGTTTATGGCGCTACTCGTTATGTGCTTGGGAAAAATCTCATATCTGTCAGGCCAAAACAGTAATTGCATTGACTTGATGGATCTGAACGCACCCTATATTTATGGTACCTATGGCAATTATGCCAACCCTTATCTAAATCAAGGTATTGTAGAGGGTCGCCACACGGTAATAACCGATCCATCTGCGACAGACCCCAGGACTTCTGACCAACTTAGAATGATCCCCCCGGGTGAATCGTATTCAATAAAACTTGGGAACGAGAACACCGGAGCCGAAGCAGAAAGCATTTCCATTGACATCAGCATCGACACGAGCCAATTCGATTATTTGATACTTAAATATGCTGTCGTGATGCAAAACCCCAGCCATCCTCTATCCGAACAGCCTCGATTCATGTTTGATATCCTGGATATGCAAAACCAACCCATAGACACGTGTTGCCTTTCTGAAGATTTTACAGCCAACTTAGATTTGGGGTGGAATAATATTAATACTTTGCTATGGAAAGATTGGACCACCGTTGGTGTCGATATTTCCGGTTTTCACAATCAAACCATCCGTGTCCGATTGACTACTTATGATTGTACGCCCGGCGCGCATTTTGGATACGCCTATTTCCTACTTACTTGCGGAAGAAAAACCATAGGGGAAGTGAGTTGCGGCGACACGGAACGCTCGTTCTCCGCTCCATCGGGATTCAATTACAAATGGTATTGGCAAAACGATCCGTCAAATATCATCTCCACAACCCAAACGGTAAGCGTTCCTGCCAACGCCTATGGGGTGTTGCTGTGCCAAATGTCCTTTATCGGCAACGATTCCTGTAGTTTTGAAATGCCCGTCATCTTAGATATGGTGAATGGTTATCCGACCACTTATCCAGTTGCCGTCTTCGATATAGAACCGACGGATTGCCCGCAAAAGAAAAGTTTCCTAAACGAGAGTTTCGTCTCAGACGATGGTTCTACCCCTAATGGGACAGGAGACCACTGCGAGGATGTTTTCTGGGACTTTGGCGATGGACAGACCTCTAACCTTAGCAGTCCCACACATCAATACACGGCACCTGGTGACTATACAGTCATGATGGTTGCTGGATTGAACGGATTCCGATGCACCGATACCGTGTACCAAACGGTACACATTTCTGAAGACACCCGAGTGGACACTTTGGTCTGCGATGCTTTCGAATGGAACAACACCGTCTACACCGAGAGCGGGGTGTATCTTCACAATTACGCCACAAGTGGGGATTGTGACAGTCTTGTGGTGGTTCATCTCACTGTTGTCAAAAGCGATGTCATTGAGACGGATACGATGGCGTGTGACCATTATGTTTGGAACGACAGCGTCTATTTTTTCCCAGGCACGTACTCTCAGACGTTTCCACGAGTGGATAGGTGCGACAGTATCGTAATCACCCATTTGAGTATGGACTACACCCCTGAATTCGATGTCGTAGGGCCGAATTGCATCATCGGAGGCTCGGAGTGGGGGTTCACGGAGTACACCTACGCGGTGGCTCTTGACAATCCGTTGTGCCGGATCGACACGGTAGAGTGGAGTATCGACTGCCCCAACATGTCCGTCCAGCCTATCGGCGACGGCACCAAAACCAGGCTTCGCGTCTTCACCTTCCTCGCGCCGAACGACTCTGTCGCGCTCTACGCCACCACACGCAACTGTTGCGGCGCGGTGGAGAAGACTTTCTGGATACGCACTACCTACTACGACATCGGTGAACATGCCGACAGCTCCCCCGACCTGACCATATATCCCAACCCCAACACAGGGTGGTTTACCCTCGAGATGAGGGGCTTCCCTGGACATGCGGCCATTACGGTATACGACACTGAAGGCCTGGAGGTCATGGCATGGGAGGAGAGCCACCTGCCTGACGAAGTCGCGCTCCAGGTGGACTGCTCGCACCTGCGCGACGGCGTTTACACCTTCCGCATACACAACGCCACGGCCACCCTGTCCAAGAAAGTTGTCATAAGGAGATGAGGCCCAAAGGAACAAGAACCGGTGTTGCTGCTTTGGCGGTGGCCTTCCTTGCGTTGCTCGTCTCATGCTTGAAGGAAGAAGGCAGCGAAACCATACTGGTTCACGACCCTCAGGTCATCCCCTTCATCACCGACACTGCCCAATGGCCCCAGGACCTGCTGGAGCTGTTTGGTGAGGAGTACGTGAACTTTGGCGACACCCCGCCCCGTTTGGACTTCTCGTTTAGGGTGGACCGGCAGCAGTATGCTGCCACCAACCTCGATCCTCACGAGTCGCCCATCATAGGCAGTTACACCCCCGTACCGCATTTTCATAGTTTCCATGACCAGTACCTTCAGGTCTGCCAGTATGTCCATAGCATGACGCTCGGCGGGGAAAATACAATCGTAAACCAGATCGACACGGTGTATGTCACGGGGCACGACAGCCTATTCACCGTATATTACCACGAGACCTTCCCCACGACAGGTACCCCCACCCACGCCGTTATCATGTCGGGCACACTGACCAGTTCCATGGCTGTGATCAATTACCGTTACGGATACAAAATCATAGGTTATGCCGAGCCTTTCGACGCGTTGGGTGTATATCCACCGAACAGCATCTTTGTCTTCCAAAACACAGGACCATTGGTCGTAACTGATCCGTAAACCTAACATAACCGAGACATGAACTACACAAAGAGACATACGAAAATACTGTCCATCGTGATGCTGTTGATAGTTCTGCTTCCGGTGGCAAAGGCGCAACGGCCCCTGCGGAGTGGAAGTCGCATCAGATATAATACCTTGGGTGTTTACATCGGAGCGAGGGGAGGGGCGGCTACGTCATGCTATTACTACACTGAACTGGATGATGAGACCCTTGGTGTTCCGTTTGCCTGGGACTACGGGTTATGCCTGGAGTGGCGTCCCGCCGACAGGCTGTCGCTGGGTATCGACGTCGTGAATGCCGTGAGAAAAGTCTCGCTTTCATTCGAGACCCCATATCTTATCAACTATGCCGAGACGGCTGTCACCAACATCAGTTTTGCCTTGACAGAGCGTTGCCTCGACTTCAGTGTGCCTTTTACGGTACATCTCGGACGAACTGAAACCCAGGCTATGCCCTACTTGTTTATCGCTCCAGAGGCCTGTCTAATGTATGGAGGAAACTTACGGTGGAAGCGGACACACTTGGTCGACAACACGGTGCTGGCCTCATACGAGTTGCCGCTGTCGAAGTCCACCTCCTGCGGCTACGACTACGGAATTAGGGCAGGGGTCGGCGTGGAGATCAGGCGGCAGACGGGACTACACCACCTCGTCGCCAAGATCAGCCTGTCGTTCTACTATGGACTGCATGACACCTTCTCCGACCTGGAGAGGGAGAACAAACTGCCTCCAGACCATTATCTTGGCCTCGGCGACATATTCCACGAGCAGTTAGGCGAACGCTATTTCAGGCAGGTGTCGCTCTCCTGCTCCGTCTCCCTTCCCTTCCATAAAAGGCTGAGCGGAGCGTGCGTCAATTTTGACAAGAACCGATACCGATAAAGTAGTCAGACAACTATTCTTTGTGAGAGTTATCCCGTCATCCATCTCGACCTGAGCACGGCCAAGGCGCAAACCTCGGTCGAGGGTCTGAGGACGGTGAACGAGTGGAAAGTAAAGAGAGATAAAAGTTCAATTTCGACACCGCACCCCGTAAGGGGTGCCCTATCGGTAAAGAACGGATCGTTTTCCGGTTTTG
>CALFJA010000066.1 GCA_937877605.1 uncultured Prevotellaceae bacterium
CTCCTCCCGCGCCACGGCGCGGGAGGAGGGGGGGGAAGGGGAGACGGGTTGGCGGAATCCTCTGCAGGACTCCACTGCGTTCCGCCCCGCAGCTACAGAGAGTGGACCCCTTCGGGGCCCTGTGCTGACGGCACGGCTGTCCCCCACCTCTGCAGGTCTCCACTGCGTTGCGCCCCGCAGCTACAGAGAGTTGGACCCCTTCGGGGCCCTGACTGATGAAACGGCTGCCCACACCTCTGCAGGACTCCACTGCGTTCCGCCCAGCAGCTACAGAGAGTGGCCCCCTTCGGGACCCTGTGCTGACGGCACGGCTGTCCCCCACCTCTGCAGGACTCCACTGCGTTGCGCCCCGCAGCTACAGAGGGTTGGACCCCTTCGGGGCCCGGTTGATGGAATAACTGTCCCCAACGGGGCCCTACCCGATGACGCTGCACACCTGCCCCTGACATCTCACATCATTATTTCCGTCACGCTCCTGATAACTTATAATTTATTTTTCATTACCTTTGTGGTATGACAAGAATTCTATGAGTTACAACAAACTGTTATATCATATTGTTTGGCGTCCCTTACATAGCAAGCCTGTCATTAGCGTAGAATATGAACGGGATTTATACGCCTATGTGGTCTCTATAGTAAAGGGAAAGGGTGGTGTATGTATACGAATAGGTGGCATGCCCGACCATGTACACATGCTGCTACAACTCCCACCCACAATCAGTATCTCTGATTTTATGCGCGATGTGAAAACATCCACCAGTGCGTTTATGAAAAAGAATGCCACGAAATTCCCATATTTCGAAGGTTGGGGGAAAACATATTTTGTGAGTAGTTGCAGTGAAGAGTGTAAGGAAGCAGTGCGCACATACATCATCAACCAAAAGGAGCATCACAAAAAAGTGGGCTATGCGGAAGAGATGAGACAGATACTCCATGAGTGTGGCATCGAACTGGATGAAAGATATGCTTTCCTCGATTAGTGAAATAGTATGCGCCCCCGACGGGGGCTGGTGACATTTCATTTTTTCATTTTTTCATTCTCTCATTATTACATTCTTTCATACCTTTGTATGGCAAGAATAATTATGGAATCACCTTACAAGTACGGCAACGGACGGCACGAGGGGTTGGACCTCCTGCGCATCTTGGCGATGCTGATGATTGTCTTTTGGCATTTCTACATGCATGCTCTGCAGCGCGACCTCGACGGTACCGGTGTATATACATTCGCATCTACCGCCGTGAGCCTTGCCAACTATGCCGTGACGGAATGGCTGGCCCTGTTGTGCAGCATCTGCGTGAATGTGTATGTGCTGATTACGGGCTATTTTCTCTTGGAGAAGCCTTTTCGTTTTGGGCGTATTCTGCGGGTGTGGTTCCAAGCCTTGTTTACGGGAGCCGTCATCGTTCTGCTGTTCTGCCTGCTGCAGCCGGAGCAACACCATTTCGGTGAAATTCTTTCGTCGCTCAATCCCTTTCGGTACGGTGGCTACTGGTTTGTGAAATGCTATGTGCGTCTGTTGCTTGTGTCGCCCTTGCTGGTCTTTGTGGCTCATCGGCTGTCGTACAAAGGCTATGTAGTCGTGCTGTTGCTGATGGTGCTCACGGGCACCACCGTGGCGGCAGACTTCCCCTTCGGCTACCGTTTCCCGTTCCGTTCGGGCTTTTCCCTGCCGTGGTTCTGCTACCTGTTCCTCACAGGATGCTACCTGCGCCGCTTTCCCTTACCAAACTGGGCATCGCGCTTTTCCGTGTTTTTCGCCGTGTTGACCTTCACAGCCGCTGCATGGTGTCTGCCTGGTTGTTTCCATGGCGGAACCTTGTCACCGGCCGTCTCCCTTCAAGTGTTTGCCTACAACGGCGTAAGCTATTTCCTGTCGGTACTGTTCTTCGGTTGTTTCGCGCAGTTGCAACTGTCCTCCGCCCGTCTGAAAGGTATGGTTGCCGCCGTCGGTCCGCTCACTTTCGGTGTCTATCTGCTGCACGACCACGAATTGGTGCGGCAGTGGCTGTGGTATGACGGCGTGGCTTGGCAGCAGATGTTCGGCAATCCCTGGTTCCCCATGCTGATGATTTCGGTCAGTACCGGTGTTTTCGTGTTGTGCCTCGGTGCAGACTATTGCCGCCGGCAGGCATTTGCGTATGTGGGGATTGACCGTCTGTTGGCTCGTCTGGGCGGCTTTTTCGACCGTCTGTTGAGCCGTTTGGTGCGCCAGTTCGGCAAATTGAGTTAGGTCAAGAAAAGGTGCGATTTCGGTCGAAACCCTCCCGATAGTTTTTCCAACTTGCTGATAGCAATTACCTTTGCCCCCGAAAAAGGACAACGGCTTCTGTTCGTTTTTGAAGCGTTGTTTGAGTATTAACGGGACTGAGGTGCCGGTGTTTCTTGTTTCATCATCGGTTGCCGCGGGCAAAATCAAAACTCTTTTTGTGGCTCAGGTCCCATAAACCAGTATTTATGAGACAAAAGATTTGGATTTTAATGTTTATCATGTTGCTTCCCATGATGCCGAACCCCACCGTGACGGCCGGAACGGACATCAGCACCACGGAGATGGAAGCCTTCAACTGGACAGATGTGATGGAAGCCATCATCGAGGTGGAGAGCAACGGACGCGCCAATGCAAAGAACGGTAACCAGATAGGTGCCATGCAGATTACCCCCATTTTGGTGGACGACTGCAACCGCATTCTTGCACAGCGCCAGCAGAAGAAGCGCTACACGCTCCAAGACCGCTACAATGTGGAGAAGTCGAAGGAGATGTTTTGCCTTATCCAGTCGTTCTACAACCCGACGAACAATGTGGAGAAAGCCATCCGTTCGTGGAACGGCGGTCAGAACTACAGCAAGAAGGCCACACAGCGCTACTACGAGAAAGTGAAGAAACTCATGGAGCAATAACGCAGAGTTGTTGCCCGATAGAAAGCCGCCAGCCATTGTGTCAGCAGATGACAGATGGTTGGCGCTTTTTTTCAATAACCAATAGCCAATAACCAATAACCCTAATGTTCATAACTCCCCTGGCCCCTCAAAAACAATTAACAATAAACAATTAACATTTTACATAACTCCCTTTACGCCTCTTTAGATAAGGAGGGGTGTTTTTATTTCATTGTTTCATTCTTTCATTATTTATATTTATCTTTGCGACAGTAACCAATAACCATTTAACCAATGACAACGATTCTTATTCTTCTGGCCATTGTGGCCGTCCTGGGCCTTTGGGCCGTGGGCATTTACAACAACCTGGTGCGCCTGCGCAACAACCGCGAGCAGGCTTTTGCCAACATTGACGTCCAGTTGAAGCAGCGCCATGACCTCATTCCCCAGTTGGTGGCGACGGTGAAGGGCTATGCCGAGCACGAGAGGGAAGTGTTCCAGCGTGTGACCGAGGCGCGTGCCGCTGCCATGGGTGCCACCACCATCAACGATAAGATACAGGCCGAGAACCGACTCTCGGGAGCCTTGGCAGGCCTGAAGGTGTCGCTCGAGAACTATCCGGAACTGAAGGCTAACCAGAACTTCCTGCAGTTGCAGAACGAGGTGAGCGACATTGAGAACAAACTGGCCGCCGTGCGCCGCGCCTTCAACATGGCTACCCGTGAACTGAACAACGCCGTGCAGACATTTCCCAACAATGTGCTGGCCGGCATGTTCGGATTCCAGAAGGAACCCATGTTCGAAGTGCCACAGGAAGAGCGTGCCGAACTGGACAAGGCACCGGAAATAAACTTCTAACCCGGCAGCACCGCGCAGATGAAATACCTGGGCATACAGACGCAAATATACCGTAACAACCTCAAGAGCATCTTCCTGCTCCTGATGTTCCCGGTCATCATCCTCCTCTTTGTGTGGCTTTTCCTTGCGCTGCTCAACTATATGGGCACGGGCTACTACGACGAGGCCGGCAATGTGGTGCATGAACTGGATGCGGCTACGGTGAACTACTACTTCCTCAGTACCATCCCGTGGGTGGTCGGCGGAGTAGGGGTGTGGTTCCTCATTGCCTATTTCTGGAATGTAAGGATGATACAGCGGTCGACCGGTGCCCGTTTCCTCTCGCGAAAGGAGAACCCCCGCTTGTACAACATCGTGGAGAACCTCTGCATGAGCTGTGGTATGGACACGCCGAAGATAAACATCGTGGACGACGCTCAGCTCAATGCCTTTGCCAGCGGCATCAACCGGCAGAGTTACACCGTTACGGTGACGCGCGGACTGCTTGACACCCTCACCGACGAGGAACTTGAGGGCGTCATCGGGCATGAGCTGACGCACATCCGCCACCGCGACACCCGGTTGCTGGTGACCAGCATCGTCTTCGTGGGCATCATCTCCACGGTGATGAGCCTGGCCGTGCGCATGCTCTACAATGTGTCCTACTACGGCGGCGGCAACCGGCGCGTGGGCGGCAGCGGCGACGGTCGCGGCAATGGACTGACCGTCATTGCCATACTTATTGCTGCGCTCGTCTGCTCGGCACTGGCCTATTTCTTCTCGATGCTGACGCGCTTTGCCATCTCGCGCAAGCGTGAGTACATGGCCGATGCCGGCAGTGCCGAGCTCACGGGCAACCCCCGTGCACTGGCCTCCGCCCTGCGCAAGATAGCAGCCAACCCGGGACTCGACGGTGTGAAGCAGGAAGAAGTGGCACAACTGTTCATCATGCGCCCCGACGAAATGGACCAGGGACTGCTCACGCTGCTCAACTCGCTGTTCAGCACCCATCCCGACCCGCAGAAACGCATAGAAATTCTGGAGCAATTCTGACTATTTTTCGAAAGCGGCTGTAACCTTCTGAAAGTCAGACGGTTGTAGAAATTTTCGAAAGGATGGTTGCAGGCAAATTCCAAAAGGGGCTTAAACGCATTCCGTTTGGGTCCCTTTTGTGTTGCGTTTGGGCTTCAAATGCAACGCGTTTGAGCCCCTTTTGAAAAACCCCTGCAAAGTGCGGAAGAAAAACCCCTCCTCAAGCCCTTCTAACAAAGGGATGAAGGCACATGGAGAGGGGAACTGTTTCCAATGACGAAAAAAGCCCGACAATGCTGTCGGGCTTGTGAGTTGTGGAGGCAGGTCTCGCGCTCGGCCTTTATGGACGCTTTCGTAACGCGTGTAGAAAGAACTGCGACCGGGAGCATGGAGAAGTACTGCCGTAGCCGAAAAAAGCCCGACAATGCCGTCGGGCTTGTGAGTTGCGGAGGCAGGACTCGAACATGCGACCTCCAGGTTATGAGCCTGGCGAGCTACCAACTGCTCCACTCCGCGATGTTTTGCGACTGCAAAGGTAGGCATTTCCCTTCAGACCGACAAATTTTTCCTGCTATTTTTTCAGTATTTCTGCCATGGCTGTCTTTCCGCACCCCGCCAACAGGAGGGAAACATTCATCCAGGTAGCATGGCAGACACTAAAAAAGGAGGTGAAAATTTGGCGTTTAAGCATGAAAAATGCTATATTTGCACATATATATACCAGTGTGCAATTATACAGCAACAGAGGAGGATATTTATGTCAATCAGTAAAACGCGCCAAAGATTAGTGGATGTTGCCCGCCAGTTGTTTGCCAAGAAGGGTGTGGCCAACACCACAATGAACGAGATTGCCGAGGAATCGGGCAAGGGCCGCCGTACGCTCTACACCTATTTCAAGAACAAGGACGAGATATACTTTGCCGTCATCGAGTCGGAACTGGAGCGTCTGAGCGAGCGCCTGGACGAAGTGGCCGCCCAAAGCATCCGTCCCCACGAGAAGGTAATGGAACTCATCTACACCCACCTGAGCATGATCAAGGAGACCGTGATGCGCAACGGCAACCTGCGTGCCGAGTTCTTCCGCAACATCTGGATGGTGGAGAAGGTGCGCCGGAACTTCGACCACGAGGAACTGGAAATCTTCCGCAAGGTCTATGCCGAGGGGCAGGCCAGCGGTGACTTCGATATAGAGAACATAGACCTGGTGGCCGAAATCACGCACTACTGCATCAAGGGGCTGGAAGTACCCTACATCTACGGCCGTCTGGGCCGCGGGCTGACCGACGAGGACAGCAAACCCCTGGTGGAGAAGGTAGTCTACGGTGCTCTAGGCAAGCGTGGCAAAAAATGAAACAAGGAAAAGCAAACAGACAATTAACAACACATAAAAAACAAAAGAACTATGGGATTACTTACAGGAAAGACTGCGCTGATAACCGGTGCAGCTCGCGGAATTGGCAAGGCCATCGCATTGAAGTTCGCCTCTGAAGGCGCAAATGTAGCATTCACCGACCTTGTCATCGACGAAAACGGTCAGGCCACCGAGGCAGAGATAGCCGCTTTTGGCGTGAAAGCCAAGGGATATGCCAGCAATGCAGCCAACTTTGCAGAGACAGAGGAAGTGGTTGCCAAGATAAAGGAAGAGTTCGGCAGCATTGACATTCTCGTGAACAATGCCGGAATCACGAAGGACGGCCTGATGCTTCGCATGAGCGAGCAACAGTGGGACGCCGTGATTGCCGTCAACCTGAAGAGCGCCTTCAACTTCATCCACGCCGTTACGCCCATCATGATGCGCCAGCGCGGCGGCTCCATCATCAACATGGCCAGCGTGGTAGGCGTGCACGGAAACGCCGGACAGGCCAACTATGCTGCGTCGAAGGCAGGCCTCATAGCACTGGCCAAGTCGATGGCGCAGGAAATGGGACCCCGCGGCGTGCGTGCAAACGCCATTGCACCGGGATTCATCGACACCGCCATGACACAGGCGCTGCCCGAAGAAGTGCGCAAGGAGTGGTGCAACAAGATACCACTGCGCCGCGGCGGCACCGTCGACGACATTGCCAATGTGGCCACCTTCCTGGCCAGCGATATGTCAAGCTATGTCAGCGGACAGGTCATCCAGGTGGACGGCGGCATGAACATGTAACCATCACACTGGCCAAGGCATGCAAGTCGTCTACGAGGACAACCATCTGATTATTGTTTCGAAGGCGAGCGGGGAGATTGTCCAGGGCGACAAGACCGGCGACGAGCCCCTGTCGGAAAAGGTGAAGCAATACATCAAGGACAAGTACGCCAAGCCCGGGGCCGTGTTCCTGGGCGTGGTGCATCGTCTGGACCGTCCGGTGTGGGGACTTGTGGTCTTTGCCCGTACCTCGAAAGCCTTGGAACGGCTGAACCGGATGTTTGCCAACGGGCAGGTTCACAAGACCTATTGGGCCATCACCGCCGGACGCCCTGAACGGGAAGAAGGCGAACTGGTGCACTGGCTCACCCGCAACGAACAGCAAAACAAGAGCTATGCCCACGACAGGGAAGTGCCCCGCTCGAAGAAGGCTGTGCTCCGCTATCGACTGCTGGCCACCTCCGAACGCTATAACCTCCTGGAAGTGACGCTGCTCACGGGCCGCCACCATCAGATACGCTGCCAGCTGGCGGCCATGGGATGCCCCATCCGCGGCGACCTGAAATACGGTGCCAGGCGCAGTCTGCCCGACGGTGGCATCTCACTGCTCTCGAGGCACATCTCGTTCGAGCATCCCGTCTCGCACGAGCAGGTAAGCGTGGAAGCCCCCTTGCCCCCGGAAAGGGGATGGGAGCTATTCTCACCATAACGATATAGAATGAACGGTTGTACTGTTAGCGACGAAAGCCGATGAAGAAAATCATGAAGTGGTGCGGCGGAGCCCTCCTTTCGGTCACCCTGCTCTGCGCCATTCCCGTGGCATTGCTCTACTTCCCGCCCTTCCAGCAGTGGGCGGCGAAGAAGGCTGCGGCCTACGCTTCGGAGCAGACAGGGATGGACATCAGTGTCGACCGCGTCAGACTGAAGTTTCCCCTCCGCCTTTCATTGCAAGGCGTGAAGGCCGTCAAGCGACAGCCACCCGCACAGCGAGACACCATTGCCGACATCGGAGAGGTCGTGGCAGATGTACAGCTGTTGCCATTGCTGAAGAAAAAGGTGGAAATTGACCAACTCGACTTCAACAATGCCAAGATAAACACCGACAATTTTATAAAGAACGCGCGCGTGAAAGGCTCCATCGGCCGGCTGTCGATGGCCAGTCACGGCATAGACCTCCGTCAGCAGACCCTCCGGCTGGACCAGGCCACACTGCAACAGGCAAACCTCAGTGTCGAATTGAGCGACACCGCTGCCGTGGATACCACAAAGAGCGATACGAGATGGAAAATACACACCGACAAACTTCAGGTGAAAGACTCGAAGGTGAAGGTGGCACTGGCCGACAACGAGACCCTCGTAAAGGCCGACATCAAGACAGCTGCAGCCGAGAACGGCGACTTCGACCTGGGCAGCGGCGACTACAAACTGGAGCAACTCACCCTGGAAGACTCGACGGTGAGCTACGACAAAAAGTCGGCGCCCCATACCGACGGGCTGGATACCAACCACCTGGCCCTCGACAAGGTGAACCTCAAGGCCAGCAACATCCATTACAAGGAACCGCGGCTGGACATGAAACTCGAAAACCTGTCGTTCCATGAGAAGAGCGGGGCAGAGGTGAAGTCGCTCTCGGGTGATGTCACCGTGAACAACGGAAAGGCTCACCTGTCTGGCGTTAGGCTGGAAACATCCGAGTCGACCCTGCAGACCGACCTCGACCTTGATCTCAATACCTTCGATGCCACCACACCGGGCCAGTTGGACAGCCATATCCACGGCAAGGTGGGCAAGAACGACCTCATGCGTTTCCTCAACGGGTTGCCCAAAGGATTCCGTCAGCAGTGGCCAGACCAGCCGCTCGCGCTTGACGGCCGCCTCAGCGGCAACCTGCAACACCTTACCCTGCACGACATGCACGCCGTGCTGCCGGGCAGCTTTGACGCCACGCTCAACGGATTTGTACAGAATCTGGACAACAGTGCCCCCCTCAAGGCCGATGTCAGGTTCGATGTGAAAGGGCAAAACCTCGATTTTGCCAACCAACTGCTCGACGCTGATACCCGTCGGGAGTTCCGCATTCCCCGCAGTCTGGCGGCAAAGGGACGGCTGCAGATGGACGGAAGCTGCTACAATGTCGATCTCAATGCCCAGCAAAGTGGGGGAACACTGCAGGGAAATGTGAAGTATTGCGAACAGCGCCCCACCTATTCGGTCAATCTCACGGGTCGCCAGTTCCCCCTTCAGCACTTCCTTCCCAACATGAACCTCAGCCGCTTCACCGGCCATGTGAAGGCGCACGGAGCCGGACTGGACTTCCTATCCTCACGGACCACCCTGGAGGCAACCGCAGAGATACGGCAACTGCAATACGACGGTTACCTGCTGGATAATTCAAAGGTGGTTGCCAACATGAAGAACGGATGGCTCGATGCTGCCATCAACATGGAAAACGCATTGGCACACGGTACTGTTCAAGCACGGGTAAAGGTTAATGATAAACAGCTGGACGCCACATTGTTATGCGATTTGACTCGACTTGATTTTAAGCGTCTTGGAGTCGTCGACAATCCGCTGGTTGCCAATCTTTGCGGCACGGCTGACATACAGTCAGACTTGAACAATCATCACCACATCGTAGGCAATTTCGAGGATCTCACCCTATGGGAAGGCAATGATGTCTACCGGCCGGAACACATCGGTTTCGACATCAACCTGCAACCGAGACTCACACAGGCAAATGTCGATTGTGCCGACTTCCACCTTGACTTCCGTGCCGGTGAAGGCTATGAACGCCTGATGGCGGTGGGTAGCCGGTTGGGTGATGAGTTGAAGAAGCAATATAAGGCCAAGCAGATTGACCAGCAGGCTCTGCGCAGGATGCTGCCCGATGCCACGCTGAACCTCAGGAGCGGCAGCGATAATTTCATGATGAAGATGCTCGGAAAGTATGGTTATCAGGCGCGGAAACTAGACTGCCAGCTCGTATCTTCCGCCAATGACGGGCTGAACGGCTACCTCAAGGTCGACACGCTCACGACTGAAGGGATGCAGTTGGACCGCATACGCCTTGCACTCACCTCCGACAGTGACCAGATAAGCTACGAGGGACAAATTAAAAACTACAAGGGCAATCCGCAATATGCTTTCAACGCCCTGCTGAACGGCTCCTTCCACGAGAAGGGTGCCTACCTGAGCACACAGATTTTCGACGAGAACGACAAACTTGGAGTCCAACTTGGGCTGAACGGACAGATGGAAGAGGGTGGCATCCGGATTACTCCTTATGGCGAAGACCCCATACTCGGCTACAAACAGTTCCACAACGGCCAGTCGAACTATGTATTCCTGGGCGAGGACCAGCGTTTGTCGGCCAATGTGCTGCTCAGGGCCGATGATGGAACTGGTGTGCAGGTATACACCAACGACGACAACGAGGAAGCCCTGCAGGACATTACCGTCTCGCTGAACCGCTTTGATTTGGAAAAAGTCCTGTCCGTAATACCCTACACACCAAGCGTTTCCGGGCAGATGAATGGCGACTTCCACCTGATAAAAACCGAGAAGGAACTCTCCGTTGCATCCGATATCGACTTCCGCAATCTTGTCTACGAGCATGTGCCGATGGGTAACTTGAACACCGAGTTCGTCTATATTCCGAAGCCGGACGGGTCGCATTATGTCGACGGTTACCTCTACAGCGAGGGTAGGGAAGTGGCATCGATTGTCGGTTCCTACCGCTCCGGCACGGCAGCAGCCTCCGACCATCTCGATGCAAAACTCAAGTTGGACCGCACCCCCATGTCGATGATCAATGGGTTCATTGACAATCAGGTGCTGGGATTCGAGGGCTTTGCTACCGGAAACATGTCGGTGGTGGGCTCGCTGGAACGCCCCGATGTCGACGGTGTGCTCCAGTTGGATTCTGCCTACCTTGTAAGTGAGCCCTACGGCATCCGTATGCGGTTCACGGAAGACCCCATCAAGGTGGAGGACAGCCACATCGTGTTCGACAATTTCAATATGTACGGCTATAACGACAGTCCGCTCCGGCTGAATGGGACGCTCGATTTCTCCAACATTCAGCGCATGTCGATGGATGTCCGTATGGTGGCCCGCAACTTCCTGCTTGTCAATTCAAAGGAGACCGAGCGGTCGGAAGCCTACGGAAAAGCCTATGTCAACCTGTTTGCCACGCTCAGGGGACAGCTTAGTCAGCTGAACATGCGTGGCCGGCTCGATGTGCTGGGCACCACCGACCTGGGCTATATCCTGCGCGACAGCCCACTTTCCACCAGCAACCAGCTGGAAGAGTTGGTCCAGTTCGTCAATCTCAGCGACACCACCCACCAAGTGGTCAGTCGACCGCCGCTGGTTGGATTCAACATGGACCTCTCGGTGAAGATCGACGAAGGGGCACATGTGGAGTGTGCGCTCAATCCCGACCATTCGAACTACATCGATGTGATTGGCGGCGGCGACCTGCGCTTGCAATATAATCCCGTCGACGACTTCCGCCTTACCGGCCGCTACACCCTTTCGAGTGGTGAGATGAAATACTCGCTGCCCATCATTCCGCTGAAGACCTTCACCATCCAGGACGACAGTTACATTGAATTCAGCGGCGATCCGATGAACCCCACGCTGAACATTACCGCCACCGAGCGCACCAAGTCCAATGTGAGCGACGACAGCGGTCACGGCCGTACGGTTGTGTTCGACTGCGGCGTGGTCATGACCAAGACGCTGAACGACATGGGACTGGAATTCATCGTCAATGCACCTGAGGACCTGACGGTCAACAACCAGTTGGCAATGATGAGCAAGGAGGAGCGCGGGAAGATTGCCGTGACCATGCTGACAACAGGCATGTACCTTGCCGACGGCAACACGAGTGGGTTCACCATGAACGCCGCCCTCAGTGCATTCCTGCAGAGTCAGATAAACAACATTGCCGGCAATGCCCTCCGCACGCTCGACTTCAGTTTCGGTGTGGACAACTCAACCTCTGCCAGCGGCAGCCTGCAGACCGACTATTCGTTCAAGTTTGCCAAGCGTTTCTGGAACAACCGGCTCAATGTCCAGGTCGGCGGCAAGGTGTCTACCGGCTCGGAGGTGGAGAGCCAGAACCAGAATCTGTTCAACAATGTCATTTTGGAGTATCGTCTGAACAATGCGGCCAGCAAGTATGTCAAACTGTTTTATGAGCGCGACCGCTACGACTGGCTGGAAGGCAATGTGGGCGAGTATGGTGCAGGTTTCGTATGGAAGCGGAAGGTGGAACATTTCAAGGACCTGTTCCGTTTCAAGGAGAAGCCCATGACCATGCCACGCCCTGAGAAGAGAGATTCCGTAAAGCCCGATACGATAAAAGTACAGCCCAATGAACCATAACCATCCATACCGTTTTCTCTCCCTGCTGTCAGGCTTGATGCTGTTGCTGTCGGCCTGTTCGTCGGTCAGCCAAGTGCCCGACGGCGACAAGTTGTATGCCGGTCTGAAGCCGATTAAGTACGAGAACTACGAAGCCAACGACCATGCCACTGCCACGAAGGAGGAAGTGGAGGCCTCGGTGGCGGCTCCTCCCAACGGCTCCCTGTTCGGCAGTTCCTACTACCGCAGTCCTTTCCCCATGCGTCTTTGGATATGGAATGCCTTTGCCGGTTCCGAAAGTGGCGTGGGCAAGTGGCTGAAGAAGTCGTTCGGCAAGGCTCCCGTCCTGATGAGTCAGGTAAATCCCAGCCTGCGCAGTTCCATTGCCCGTGAGGTTTTGCTGGAGAACGGCTATTTCCGCGGCTCGGTGACGCACGAGGAGGTGGCACTGTCGAATCCGAAGAAGGGAAAGATTGCCTACACCGTGGACATGGGACACCTCTTCACGCTGGATTCCATCGCCTACGATAACTTCCCCGCCGAGGCCGACAGCCTGATCCGCACTTCGCTTGCCGAGAGTAAGCTGCACCGCGGCGACGGTTTCTCCGTGTCGGCATTGGATGCCGAGCGCAAGCGTGTCAGCCTCCTGCTACGCAACAACGGCTATTACTATTACCAGCCCTCCTACGCTTCCTACCTTGCCGACACGCTGGCAGTGGACGGGAAGGTGCAGCTTCGGCTCCAGATGGCCAACGATGTGCCGCGGCAGGCATTGCAGCGATGGTACATAGGCAAGGTGGATGTCAATTTCCGCAAGCGGATGATGGAACCGCTGAACGATTCTCTGAAGCGCCGGCGGTTCATCATTCACTACAACGGGCGCCGTTCGCCCATCCGTCCCAGGGTTGTCATGCGCGATGTCAAACTCCGCAGCGGGCAACTCTACAGCTATGAGAATTACCTGCAGTCGGTCAACAAACTGACTTCCAACGGGTTGTTCAGCATGGTCGACTTCACCTTTACGCCGCGTGATACCGTCGGTGCTTCCGACACGCTCGACCTGCGGTTGAACTGTGTCTTCGACAAGCCCTACGACTTCTATGTTGAAACCAATGTGAAGGGGAAGACCAGCGGCCGTCTAGGCCCGGGACTGGTGGTGGGCTTCTCAAAGCGCAACGCCTTCCGGGGCGGTGAGAAACTGGATGTGAACCTGTGGGGTTCGTATGAATGGCA
This sequence comes from uncultured Prevotellaceae bacterium, assembly GCA_937877605.1. Lineage (GTDB taxonomy): Bacteria > Bacteroidota > Bacteroidia > Bacteroidales > Bacteroidaceae > Prevotella. The sequence goes on from CALFJA010000066.1 coordinate 13,482, forward strand.
GATAGCCCACAAGCAGCAGACGGAGAGTTCCAAGCTGAACTCCTATGAGTACGGTCTGGATGCCTCCGTGGAGTATCCGCGACTCGTGTTGCCCGGATTCCGCATCCGCCGCCGGTTCTTCACCACGCCGACCACCACGCTGCGGGCCTCGTTCGATGTCATCAACCGTGCCCGCTATTTCAAGCGCCATGTGGTGTCGGGCGAATGGACTTACAAGTTCCAGCTCTCGGCAAAGTCGCTCCACGAGTTCACACCGCTTTCCATACAGTATGACTACATGCAACGCACCACCGCAGAGTTCGACCGTCTGCTGCTGGAGAATCCCTATCTGAGCGTAAGCATGCGCGACCAGTTCATCCCCAAGATGCGTTACACCTACACGCGCACCAGTCCAGCCACCTACCGCAATCCCATCTTCTGGCAGACGACGGTGAGCGAGGCGGGCAACATCCTCTCGCTGGGCTATATGGTGGCTGGCAAGAAGTGGTCGGAACGGGACAAGACCATGTTCAAGAACGCCTATGCGCAGTTCTTCAAGATAGAGTCCGACTTCCGCAAGACATGGACGCTTACCGAGAAATCGCAGCTGGTGGGTCACCTTGCCGTGGGTTTCCTCTTTTCTTATGGGAACTCCACTGCCGCACCTTACAACGAACAGTTCTATGTGGGTGGTGCCAACAGCATCCGTGCGTTCACCATCCGCTCCATCGGGCCGGGTGCCTATGTCGCTCCCAACACGCAGTTGTCGTACATGGACCAGACGGGCGACATGAAATTGCTGGGCAACCTTGAGTACCGCTTCCCGCTGTGGGGCAGCCTCTACGGTGCGCTCTTTGCCGACGCGGGCAATGTCTGGGCCCTGCATTCCAACGACTATCGTACCGCTGCCAAGTTCAAGATGGGCAACCTCCTTGACGAGACGGCCACGGCAACGGGCTTCGGCCTGCGCTACGACCTCGGCTACTTCGTCATCCGGGTGGACTGGGGTTTCGGGCTCCATGTTCCGTACGAGACCACCAAGTCGGGCTATTTCAACATTCCCTCGTTCCACGATGCGCAGAGCATTCACTTGGCTGTGGGGTACCCCTTCTGATGGACAATGACCAATGACCAATAACCAATAAACATTAACTAATAAACAATCAACTAACAGCGTATGAAACCAACATTATTTCTCTTAGCAGCCGGCATGGGCAGCCGCTACGGCGGTTTGAAGCAGCTCGACGCACTGGGCCCCAACGGCGAGACCATCATGGACTATTCAATCTACGATGCCATACAGGCCGGCTTCGGCAAGGTGGTATGGGTCATCCGGAAGGACTTCGAGGAGCAGTTCCGCACGCAGATCCTGTCGAAGTATGAGGACAAAATTCCCTGCGAACTGGTGTTCCAGGGCCTGGATGCCCTTCCAGAGGGGTTCAGCGTTCCCGAGGGCCGCGTGAAGCCGTGGGGTACCAACCACGCCGTGCTCATGGGCAAGGATGCCATCAAGGAGCCGTTCTGCGTCATCAACTGCGATGATTTCTACAACCGCGATGCCTTTATGGTCATCGGCAAGTTCCTCTCCGACTTGCCCGAAGGTGCCAGAAACCAGTATGCCATGGTCGGTTTCCGCGTGGGCAACACGTTGAGCGAGAACGGAACCGTGGCCCGTGGCATCTGCTCGACCGACGCCGAAGGCCATCTCACCACCGTGGTGGAACGCACCGAAATCAAGCGTGTGGAAGGTTCCGTGTGCTACAAGGACGAACAGGGTGAGTGGGTGGCAGTGCCCGACAACACACCTGTGTCCATGAACATGTGGGGCTTCACCCCCGACTACTTCGAGCACAGCGAAGCTTACTTCCGCGAGTTCCTCTCCGACGAGAAGAACATGCAGAACCTCAAGGCCGAGTTCTTCATCCCGTTGATGGTGAACAAACTCATCAACGAGCAGACTGCCACCGTCAAGGTGCTCGACACCACCTCCAAATGGTTCGGCGTGACCTACGCTGCCGACCGCGAAGCCACCGTGGCACGCATCCAACAACTGGTGGACGAAGGCGTCTATCCGGCCAAACTCTTCTAACACGGAACCCCTTTTGAACAGGGACTTTCCGACCCGTTTTGCAACTGAGCCCCAAACGCATTCCGTTTGGGGCTCTTTCGTCGTCCGTTTGGGCGGCAGTTGCACCGCGTTTGGAGCCAAAACGGAAAACGGGTGTTGAACCGTCATTTTTCAGATGGCGGAAACAAATCGTAAGGAAGGTTTGCAGGCGACATCGTTTTTTTGTATTTTCGCACTTAAAATGAGTTGTTGAATGAAATGATATGAACATAGACATCCTTACAACCGACCAGCTGGCGCAGATGAACGCCCTCATCGACGGCGCCGAACACATTGTGCTGTGCTGCCACAAGTCGCCCGACGGCGATGCCATCGGTGCCTCCCTGGCATGGTGGAACTACCTGACCGACATCCGGGGAAAGTCGGCCGACATTGTCGTTCCCGATGCCTTTCCCGACTTCCTGCAATGGCTGCCCAACTCAGAGAAGGTCATCCGCTACGACCGCAAGGCCGAACAGGCCGCCGAACGCTTTGCACAGGCCGACCTCGTGTTCTGCCTCGACTTCAACAGTACCAACCGCCTGAGCGAGATGGAGCCCCTCCTGCTGGAATGCAAGGCCACGCGCGTGCTCATCGACCACCACATGGGACCCGACATCGAAGCCGGCCTGTGCATCTCCCAGCCGAAACTCAGCAGCACCTCGGAGATGATTTTCCGCATAATATGGCAGATGGGGCACTTCGCGCAGATGACAAAGAAGATGGCCGTGCCCATCTATTGCGGCATGATGACCGACACGATGGCCTTCACCGTCAACTGCAACGACCCCGCCATCTACTTCGTCCAGAGCCTGTTGCTCACCAAGCAGGTGGACCGTGAGAAGGTACACCGCCAGGTATACAACAACTACAGCCAGTGGGCAATCCGCCTCCGCGGCTACATCCTGTACCAGCGCATGCAATACCTGAGCGACCTCCATGCCGCCTATTTTACCATCACGCGCGAGGACATGAAGCGTTTCCACTTCGTCAAGGGCGACGCCGAGGGACTGGTCAACGAGCCGCTGCGCATCAAGGGAACTCGCCTGAGCATCTCGCTGCGCGAAGACGACCGCAACGACAACCTCGTGTGGGTCAGCCTCCGCTCCGTGGGCTCGTTCAACTGCCAGCAGATGGCCGAGCAGTTCTTCAACGGCGGCGGACACTTCAACGCCAGCGGCGGACGGCTGAACTGCTCCGTCGAAGAGGCTGAGCAGACCGTGCGCAACGCCATACAGGCTTTTGCCGAACAACTCAGGCAGTAAACAACCGGTAATTCCCCTCTTAAGATAAGAGGCGATGGGGGAGTCATGACACTCTTTTAGGCAAAGCCAATCGGTTGCATCCCTAAAAATCGTTAATACAACGGCCGAAACCGTGCGCAATCAAAATCAAATGCCTACCTTTGCACCACAAATACAGAAAACGATGAAACAAGTAAAATATGCTATGCTCCTGCTTGTGGTCTTCTCCACACTGACCGCCTGCAGGCACCATGAGACCTATGCCGACAAGAAGAAGAAGGAACGCTCGGCCATCGTGGAATACCTCACCACCGAAGGTATCAAGGTCATCAGCGAGGATGAGTTCAAGGCCAACGGCTATACCACCGATGTCAGCCAGAACGAGTTTGTCCTCTTCCAGGGAAGCGGCGTCTACATGCAAATCGTCCGCGAAGGATGCGGCGAGAAAATCCAGGACGGCGAGACCGTCACCGTGCTCTGCCGGTTCACCGAGACCAACCTGCTGACCGGGGAGGTAATCCTCTCCAACGAGGTGTTGCTCTACTCCTCGATTGTCGACAAGATGACCGTGACCAACACCTCCGGCTCCTACACCGCATCGTTCATTGCCGGGCAGAGCGTGATGTACTCTACCTATGGCACGGCATCCGTGCCCTCAGGATGGCTTGCACCCCTGCCGTATGTCAAGATTGGACGCATCACCCAGGAAGGTGAGGACATTGCGAAGGTCCGCCTGATTGTACCCCACACGCAGGGACAGTCGGCAGCCTCCTCTTCGGTCTATCCCTGCCACTACAGCCTGACCTTCGAACGCGGAAGGGAATAGTTAAAACATTTTGAAAAGTAAACAAGTGGACAAGTGAACAAGTAGTCCCATAAAGCATTTCCATGACACTCATCAAATCCATATCCGGTATCCGCGGCACCATAGGAGGCCCCACCGGTAACACCCTCAACCCGCTCGACATCGTAAAGTTCACCACCGCCTATGCCACCTTCATCCGGCGGCAGCATCCCGACGGCAACAACCAGATAGTGGTGGGCCGCGATGCCCGCCTTTCCGGCGACATGGTGCGCCATGTGGTGTGCGGAACGCTCACGGGCATGGGCTTCGATGTGCTTGACATAGGACTGGCCACGACGCCCACCACCGAACTGGCCGTGAGGTTCACGCAGTCGGACGGCGGCATCATCATCACCGCCAGCCACAACCCCCGACAGTGGAATGCACTGAAACTGCTCAACAGCGAGGGCGAGTTCCTCACTGCCGCCGACGGCGAAGAGGTGCTGGCCATTGCCGAAAAGGAGGACTTCAACTATGCCGAGGTCGACCGGTTGGGCCACTACCGCAGCGATAATACCTTCGACCGCCGGCACATCGAGAGCGTGCTCGCCCTGTCGTTGGTTGATGTGGAGGCCATCCGTGCGGCAAGGTTCCGCGTCGTTGTCGATGCCATCAACTCCGTGGGCGGCATCATCCTGCCGGAACTCCTGCGGCAACTGGGCGTGGAATGCAAACTGCTCAACGGCGAACCCACGGGCGACTTCGCCCACAATCCAGAACCGCTGGAAAAGAACCTTTCCGGCATCATGCAGGAGATGCGCAGCGGCAACTACGACCTCGGCATCGTCGTCGACCCCGATGTAGACCGCCTTGCGTTCATCTGCGAGGACGGTACGATGTATGGCGAGGAATACACGCTGGTCAGCGTGGCTGACTATGTGCTCCGCCACACGCCCGGCAATACCGTGAGCAACCTCAGTTCCACCCGTGCCCTGCGCGATGTCACCGAGCGCTACGGATGCACCTACAGCGCGGCTGCCGTCGGCGAGGTGAATGTCACCACCAAGATGAAGGCCGTAGGTGCTGTGATTGGCGGTGAGGGCAATGGCGGAGTCATCTATCCCGAAAGCCATTACGGACGCGATGCCTTGGTGGGTATAGGACTCTTCCTGTCGTTGCTGGCCAAGAGTGGGATGAAAGTATCTGCCCTGCGCCGTACCTTCCCCGACTATTTCATTGCCAAGAACCGCATAGACCTGACCCCTACGACCGATGTCGATGCCATTCTCGAACGCGTGAAGGAACGCTTTGCGGGTGAACAGATAAATGACATAGACGGCGTGAAGATCGACTTCAAGGACAAGTGGGTACACCTGCGCAAGTCGAACACCGAGCCCATCATCCGCGTCTACAGTGAGGCGCACACCTTTGCCGAGGCCGACGCCCTGGGCAAGGAACTCATGGACATCGTGTTGCAGATGCAGTAGGCAACAATCTTTGCACGGCATAAAGGAAAAGTCCCCCCGAACAGTATGTTTTTTCAGTTCGGGGGGACTTTGCCGTTAAAGACGACCGGCCGCTATGGGTCGAACACCTTGCACTCGTAGCCACTGCTCTGGAGCCAGTGGAGTGCCTCGGGCAGGGCATAGCGGAGCTTGTCGATGCTCTTCAGGGAGTCGTGGAAGGTGATGATGGAGCCGTTGCGGGTGTACTTCCGGACATTGTCCACGACATCCTCTGCCGTCATCCACTTTGAATAGTCGCGCGTGACGACATCCCACATGATGACATGGAACTCCTTGGTGAGCCAGTAGTAGACGCTGAAGCGCATCAGTCCGTGCGGTGGACGGAACAGGTTCGACTTGATGAGCAGGTTGGCACGGAAGGTATTCATCAGGTAGGTGGAGGTCCAGTGCTTGAACGAGCCCAGGTGATGGTAGGTGTGGTTGCCCACACGGTGTCCGTCTGCAACGATGGCTTCATAGAGTTCGGGATGTTTCTCCACATTCTCACCCACCATGAAGAAGGTGGCCTTCACGCCGAACTGGCGCAAGGTGTCGAGGATGAACGGGGTGGACTCCGGTATGGGGCCGTCGTCGAAGGTGAGATAGACCGCCCGCTGGTGACGGTCCATCCGCCAGATGGCCTTCGGGTATATCCAGCGCAGGTAGGACGATGGCTGTTCTATTAGCATTTACTCGTCGTAGAAGGTCCCTCCACGGTTTTTGTATGCCTCCATGTACTTGTCCATCGCATCCATCTGCTTCTGAGCCAGTTCGGCATCAATGTCGGCAGTGGCCTCGTTGATGCTGCTCAGGATGTAGAACTCGCGCAGGCACTGCGACATGGACAGGGCAAACTTGCTGTTATCGAGCGAGAGATAGAAGATGAGGTATTCGCTGGAATTCTTCCAAACGGCGTTGATGTATTGCTTGGCCTTCTCGGTCTTTCCCAGTTGTCCAAAGGCCTTTGCCATGTCCAGTCCGCCTCCCACATAAGTGAGCGGCAGGTTCTTGGCCGGCAGTTCCTCTTCCGATTTCTTCAGTACGGCGAGTGCCTTGTTCTCCTTGCCTTCCTCGATGAGCTTGAGCGCCAGCGTGGCCATGAGCTGCCGGTGGGTGTAGCACATGCGCTTCACGGTTTCATCGAGATAGATGCCCTCGGTATTCACACCGCCGTAGCGGAAGCGGTTCATCACATTGTTGTAGGTTTTTTCGGTGTCGAAGTCCTTGATGCCCGCAGCCTTGGTGTTGAACGGTGTGATGCGGTCTACCAGTCCTTCACGGATGAAGTTGTCGCCGAGGTTGAGGTAGTTCTCCTGTCCCACGCTGATGGCAATGTACATGGGTCGCGTCCAGTTGCTGTTGGCCAGCATGTCCAGGAGCATCATGTCCTGCTTGTAAAGCATGCGCTTGCCGGAGAGCGAGATGGGCATCTTCTCTGGGATTTCTTCCGTGGGGATGAGCATACCGCTCTTGCGCACGGCCTCCTTGTCGATGTAGAGGTAGACGGTGTCGGTAGGTATGAAGTGCTGGTCCGGATCGTCGGAAAGTATCCAATGCTTCATGATGTTCTTGATGTCGAAGGGATCCTCTCCATATTCGGCCTTGGCTTCCTCGGGATACTGTTGGTAGAGTTTCAGTACCTCGTTCTTCATGTCCGGCCGTACGGGTACAGCTTCGTTGGTGCCGGACTCATACTGAATGCGTTTCCATGAGATGGGCAGTGATGGGCTGTCGTAGGCCGGGCGCTTCATCTGGTCGATGTACCAGTCGGTTTGCAGGTAGGAGAAGTTGCAGACACGCGTGTCGGTGCGGAATCCCTCCACATCCAGGTTGTACCAGAGCGGGAAGGTGTCGTTGTCGCCGTTGGTGAATATGATGGGACATCCTTCGTCCTGCAGGCTCATCAGGTAGTTCTGTCCGAAATCACGACAGGTATAGCGTCCGCTGCGGTCATGGTCGTCCCAGTTCTGCGAAGCCATCTGAATGGGAACCAGCAGACAGGCCAGGGCCACGACGATGGCTGTTGCCGTATTGTCCAGTTTGAGGTATTTCTTGACGATGCTGAGCAGTGCCAGTACACCGAGTCCGCACCAGATGGCATAGGCATAGAATGAACCTGCATAGGCATAGTCGCGCTCTCTGGGTTGCGAAGGTGCCTGGTTGAGGTAGAGGACGATGGCAAGACCCGTCATGAAGAAGAGGAAGAACACCACCCAGAACTGCCTAATGCCACGCTTGCCGCGCCAGGCCTGCCAGAAGAGTCCGAGCAGTCCGAGCAACAATGGCAGGCAGTAGTAGACATTGTGCCCCTTGTTTTCCTTGAGTTCCTGTGGGAGTCGGTCTTGGTTTCCGACGAGCATGTTGTCGATGAACTTGATACCCGTCACCCAGTTCCCGTGTTCCACTTCGCCGTGTCCCTGTATATCGTTCTGCCGTCCGGCGAAGTTCCACATGAAGTAACGCCAGTACATGAAGTTGCATTGGTAGGAGAGGAAGTAGTAGATGTTGTCGAACTGTGTCGGCACCTTCACCATCTGTTCCTCGTCACGGCCCTTGGTGGGCTGATAGTTCCAGCGTGGTAGGTTGATGAGCCCTCCAAGGATGGGGCGGTAGTCCGGGTCGGGAGTGGCCATCCAGTCTTCATACGACTGAGCCCGCTGGGCATCGTGCATTCTGGGGAAGAGCATGTTCTGTGCGTAAACATACTTGTCCTTGGTCTGCACAATGAAGTATGAGTCTTTCTCGCTGGGATCTTTCTTTTCTTTCCGCTGCCAGACGGGTGCACCCTTTGTGCGCTTCGGCTTCAGGTAGTTGCCGTATTCCTCCCAAACCACATCGGATGTGTAGGCCGGACCGTAGAGTAGTGGGGTCTCGCCATACTGCTCGCGGCTGAGGTAGGTTCCCAGTGTGAAGATATCCTCCGGGGAGTTCTGGTCCATCGGAGGGTTGGCAGCCGAGCGGATGACGATAACTGCGTAGCTGCTGTAGCCTATCATGATCATAAGCAGACAGCAGAGAATGGTGTTCTTGACGCGGGCAGTAATGAGTTGGGCACACTTCTGATTGCTGAGCGCAGTTCCGAGCAAGGTCAGCAGCACCACTCCAATGAAGACGGACTTCCATCCGTAGCCTACAAATGGAATACCCAGGAGGGTGATGGCCAGCAAGAACAGGAAGTTTTGCAAGCCCTGTCGGTTATCGAGATAGGTGGTGTAGATGGCTGCCGCCATGGTAAGTACCAGCAGGATGATATAGACTATCACACCAGTGTTGAACGGCATGTGCAGGGTATTGACAAAGAGCAGTTCGAAGAATCCGCCCACCTTTACAATGCCTGGCATGATGCCATAGAGCACACCGGCTATGATGACACAGGCAACGGCCAGTGCCAGGAGCGAGCCTTTTGTCTCGATGTTGGGAAATTTCCTGTAGACGAATACCAGGACGATGGCCGGGATGCAAAGCAGGTTGAGCAGGTGAACGCCGATGGAGAGCCCGGTCATGTAGGCAATGAGAATGAGCCAACGGTCGGAATGGGGCTCGTCGGCATGGTCTTCCCATTTGAGTATGAGCCAGAATACGACAGCGGTGAAGGCCGAAGAGTAGGCGTAGACTTCACCTTCGACGGCGGAATACCAGAATGTGTCGCTGAAGGTATAGATGAGTGCACCCACCAGACCGGCAGCCTCTATGGCAATAATCTTGCGGAGGCTCAACTCGCCCCAGTCCTTCAGCACCAACTTGCGCCCCAGATGGGTGACGGTCCAGAAGAGGAACATAATGGTCAGCGCCGAAAGCAGGGCATTCATGGTGTTCACCATCATGGCAATGTGGCTGGCATCGCTGGCAAACAGGCTGAACAGATTGCCTGTCAGCATGAAGAAAGGAGCACCTGGGGGATGACCAACTTCCAGTTTCGAGGCGGTGGTGATGAACTCGGGACAATCCCAGAAGCTGGCTGTGGGCTCGATGGTGGAGCAATAGACTACGGCTGCTATGATGAAAACAGCCCAGCCGAGCAGATTGTCGATAAGGTGAAATCTTTTCATAGGTATATCTAATTGTGCTTTTATAATCTCTTTCCAGTTTGCGAAATTACTGTGAACCGCAGAAACCTCAAAACCTTTTATATTATTTTAAATGTTTTCCAATATATTGTTTTGTGTCAAATAATAAAACTTGTACCGTACATTAACAGGGCGTACCGCAGCGTTTTCCCAATGGCCATGGAAATGATGGACAGGGGCATGTTTGCCCTTGTGATGCCGAGTACCAACGAGAGCGCCGACCCTACGATTGGCAGGAAGGCAAAGAATCCCATGACTGCACCTCGACCGCCCATGAACCGTTCGGTGCGCTCAATCTTGTCATGGCTGATGCGCAGGTGCTGCTCTATCCAGGACAGCGAGCAGTTCCGGCCGATGAAGTAATTGCAGCAACCACCCAGCACATTGCCTACGGAGCCGAAGACAACGAGTTTCCATGCGCTCAGCCCCATGGCGTTCAGTGCCACCATGACAACTTCGCTGCTGTAGGGAATGAAACTGCCGGCAATGAAGGCGGCAAGCCCCATGCCCCAATAGCCCATGGAGATGAAAATTTCGTAGAGATTCATAGTGTCGGGAGTTCAGGATGGAAGGTAAACCACAGCAGTACAATGGCAATCAGCGTGATACTGATAAAGGATATGTTGGTGACTTTTGTGTTGGTCAACGCAATGAAGTGGGCAATGAGGGGTGCTACGCAGACGATGAGCAGATGTACGAGCATGTCCTTGTGCTGTGGCTGGAGTCCCCAAAACAGGCTGCAGGTCAGTGACAGGACAATGAACATTTCGAAGATGAACCGCGTGCGAATCTTGTCAAGGTAACTGCGGCGAAGGAAATGAATGGTTCCCGTGAGCATCAATAGGGCGATAAAGGCCACTACGGCCACCTGTACCCAGTCTTCCATCCATGGCTGCGGGGCGAACTGGATATCTGCCAACTGTCGGAAATGGGGTTCAAACCAGCTGAAATCGGCCTGTAGAGAATACCATCCCAGCAGCAGCCAATAGGGACATAAAAGGCCCAGGAGGGTGGCAGCGAAGTTCTTCCATGACAGCTGCAGCATGAAAGCCGCCGAGCAAAACCACAGTACGGGGACAAAGAAAAGCATTTGTACCCAGAGCACACTTGCTGTGCCTATGCATGCCGATGCCGCAAAGAGCAGTCCTGGAGCCTTGCGGTCCTGATAGGCGGCAAATATGATGGTCAAAGCGACAATGAACAGCAGTTGCACGAACGATACCTCCTTGCTCTTGAGCGATTCGCAGGTGAGCAGGGTGAGCATCAGGAAAGAACAAGATACCATGCGGCTCGGTATGCGCAACAATGCATTTCGGTTGTTCATCTCTGCCAGCAGATAGGTTGCCAGCAGGAGACTGCCAGTCTGCAGGGTATACTCCGCTTGCAACATTCCTCGCAGATAGCACACCGCCAGCATGGCACACACCATGAAGGGCAGTGCAAACCGACTACCGGCAACTTTGTTCTGCAGCCGCTTGATCATGATTATTTCAGGTAAGTTTCAAAATAATTGGTGATACGCTCATGGAGATGCACACTCTGATGACCTCGCATGTTATGTGGTTCGCCGGGGTAGACGAAGAAGTCAGGCTGCGTACCGGCCTCGATGCAGCGGGCGAGGAATTCCAGACAGTGTTGGGGAACAACCGTGTTGTCATTATACCCGGTGATAATTTGCAGATGGCCTTGCAGGTCCTTAGCCTTGTTTAGCAGCGAAGTACGCTCATATCCGTCGGGATTGGCCTGTGGGGTATCCATGTATCGTTCGCCATACATCACCTCGTAGTATTTCCAGTCGATGACAGGTCCGCCGGCAACGCCCACCTTGAAAACCTCAGGATGATTCAGCATCATGGTCATGGTCATGAAGCCGCCGAAACTCCAGCCGTGAACGCCAATGCGGTCTTGGTCGACATACGGCAGCGATTTCAGAAACTCGACGCCCATCATCTGGTCGGCCATCTCGGTTTGTCCCAGTTGCCGGAAGGTGGCTTGCTCGAAATCGCGTCCACGGTGTTCGCTGCCGCGGTTGTCGAGGATGAAAAGGACATAGCCTTTCTGTGCCATGTAGGTTTCCCATGAGCGGCTGCCGTAGTGCCAACTGGCATCCACATTGTGAGCATGGGGACCACCGTAGACATAGATGACGGTGGGGTATTTCTTGTTAGGGTCGAAGTCGTGCGGCTTGACCATCCGGTAAAAGAGGTCGGTGGTTTGGTCGGCAGCCTTCAGTGTGCCGCAGGAATATTCGGGCAGGGCAAAGCCTTCCCACGGATCTTTGGCTGTCAATAGGTTCGTACTCTGTTTCTTGGCTGTGAGTAGGAGGTCGGTCTTCCGTGGCACGGTGGGAGCGCTGTAGTTGTCTAATATGTATTGCCCCGATGCCGAGAGCGAACCGTAGTGCCATCCCTCACCGTCGTCCAGGAGAATACGCTTGCCAGTTTTGATGTCTACGCTGTAGAGGTTCGCTTGGATGGGCGACTGCTCATTGCTCCTGATGATAATGCTCTTTGTCCTCCGGTTGAAGCCGAGCATGTCCATTACCACCCATTTCCCACTGGTGATTTGTTTCAGTTGTTTCCCTTCGACTGCAAAGAGGTAGAGATGGTTGTATCCGTCTTTCTGACTTTGCATCACGAACTTGCCGCTGTCCCAGGGGAGAAAGACGATGGGATGCATAGGCTCCACATATTTTTCGTCCGTTTCCCGATAGATTTCACCTTCTTTCTTTCCTGTCTGTGCATCGTAGACGGCCAGACGGCAGTCGTTTTGGTCGCGATTCAGTTCGAACATGTAGATGTTTTTACCGTCGGGCGACCATTGTATGTTAGTGAAATAGCGGTCTTTCGGATTACCGGCATCGAGATAGATAGTCTTGCCTGTTTTCAGGTTGTATACACCTACTGTAACCTCATGTGAAGTTTCGCCTGCCATGGGGTATTTGTCTGGCATGTATGCGGCAATGCGCTGCGAAACATCCACCTGTGGATAGTCTGCCACCATGCTCTGGTCCATGCGGTAGAATGCCAGTTGCAGCCCGTCAGGACTCCAGAAGGTGCCTTTGTCTATGCCGAATTCATTGCGGTGAACGCTTTGCCCGTAGACAATCTCACGACTCCCGTCGGTAGTCAACTGATGGATAGAATCGTTCTCGTCGATTACGAACAGCTGATGGTCTTGTACATAGGCAGTAGCCTTGCTCTTGAAACAGAAGTCGGCGGCAGTCTGCTGCTGCGCTGTTTGCTTCCACAATAGGCACTGTTGCTTGAAGTTGACGAGCAGGCGTTGCGACTTGCTCTTCACCAAGACAAGCGGCTCCTCCGGGTCGGGAAATTGAATGGAGTAAAGGCTTCTGATGCGTTCTCCCTCATCTAGATGGCACCATTTGTTGAGCTCGTCCAACTGAATCAGAGGCATTTCCTTGGTGGTCTTGCTGTCGATGAGGTAGCACGATTCGGCATCCAGGCGTATGAGACGGTCGCCCCACCATGTGTGGAATTGCCGTTCGGGTGTGAATTTCCTGTATTCTTTCCCGCCATAGTTGAGTTGTTCCAGTGTGAAAAGTTGCTGTGCCATGCTGTTTTGTAAATTCATGGAGGCAAAGATGCACATGAATAGGCCGACGAATATGGTGTTAGTCTTCATGTTTGGGAAATTTGTTTTGCTTTCTCGGGCTGTTGGCGAAGATGTTTTTTCGTTGTTGTGCACTGGGTTTCCGGTATTCTCGGGGTTTCTTGCGCACTTCGCCCTTGTAGTTTTTCTCGAACGAGTGAAATTTGAACGACCTGATGTCTCCTTCTTCGTTCTCGGCTTCATCGTCCAGTCGCTGCTTGAAATCCCTGTTCTTGCGGAAACGGTGCTTCTCGGCCATGGCCTTGCGCTCCTCTTCTGTCTTGACAATACCGCCTTCCTGCCGGAATACTTTCATCTTTCCGTCGAACAGGGCATACTTTCTGAATTCGCATTCGAGGCTGCCGTTGTAGAGAGGGGTCTTCAGCGAGGGTTTCAGTCCAATCTGGGCAAAACACTCTTCGCGGTAGGAGAGAATCCATGCCTCGTTACCTGTGAATTGGTGTTTCAGCCGTTCGCCAATCATGCGGTAGGTCCCTAGCAGATTAGGGGTAGATATCCGCTCGCCATAGGGCGGATTCATCACCATGATACTTTTCTTTTCCGGGGCCGTGAAGTCTTTGAAGTCAGCCTGTTCAATGGTAATGTCGGCCGACAGCCCAGCCGCCTTGACATTCATCCGGGAGGTGTTCACAGCCTTCGGGTCGATGTCGTAGCCATAGATATGACCCTCGAAGGGCCTTTCCTTGGAGTCGTCGTTGTAGATTTCGTCGAAGAGTTCGGCATCGAAATCGGACCATTTCTCAAAGGCAAACTCCTTTCTGAAGAGCCCGGGTGCCATGTTCCGGGCGATGAGTGCCGCCTCTATGGGAAGCGTTCCGCTGCCGCACATAGGGTCGATGAAGTCGGTTTCGCCGCGCCAGCCGGTCATCAGTATCATCCCTGCAGCCAGCACTTCGTTCAGCGGAGCTTCCACTTGTTCCTGACGGTATCCTCTGCGGTGCAGGCTCTCACCGCTACTGTCGAGCGAGAGGGTGGCATCGTCGTCGGCAATGTGTATGTGGAGCCGGATGTCAGGGTTGCTTACGGAGATATTGGGGCGGTTGCCGGTCTGCTCGCGGAATTGGTCCACAATGGCATCTTTCACCTTGTAGGTGACAAAACGGCTGTTGCGGAACTCTTCGGAATAGACCACGGCATCCACGGCAAAGGTCTTGCCTGGTTGTATGTAGGATGCCCAGTCAACATCTTTCACGGCGTTATAGACATCGTCTGCACTCTTTGCACGGAAGTGGCAGATGGGTTTCAGTATGCGGATGGCTGTCCGGAGCGAGAAATTGGCTCGGTACATGAGTTCCTTGTCACCGTAGAATGTAACCACGCGGCGACTTGGGCGTATGTCGGTTGCGCCGAGTTGCCGGAGTTCTTCCGCCAGAATGGGCTCTAGCCCCATGAAAGTCTTGGCTATGAGTTCAAATTTTTCCATGTCGTTCTTGTTGGAGCAGTTTGTTCCTGTCCCATTTTTTGCTCCGCAAAAGTACAAAGTTTTTTTCTTATAACTTTGCTTTTGTCGTTATTTCTCATTTCAGTCTTCCCTAGACAAGGTTGGAACAATACTGAAAACTGGTGCCGAATGACATTCTAAAAGGTTGGAATGATAAATTTTATATGATTATATAAAATATTGATAACCATATATTTATTTTATATTAATTAGATTGTTTTAAAGGACATTCCTGCCGGTTGTGTTTCAAGGTCGTTATTGCCTGTCTACATGTTCATTTCCAATGCATACTGATTACTTCATTCCTATTGTCTGGCAAGCCCCCGTTTCCACTTTTTGTAAGGTTGATTCTGGTCAAGAAAACACTAAAATAAGTAAAAAACCGATGTGGGATACATATTTATATGTATTTTTGCAGGCGATAAAGGTATTTGCCTCACTTCACACTCCAACAACAACCATGATATATGCGATACTCGCTGCAGGCGATGGCTCTCGGTTGCAACAGGAAGGACTCTCCACCCCCAAGCCGCTGCTAAGGGTAGGTGGTGAACCGCTTGTCGACCGCTTGCTGCGCATCTTCATGGACAACGACGCCACGGAGATCTGGATGGCCTGCAACGCCGCAATGCAATCGGTGACAGCCCATATGGAACACATCCGGCAAAATGGACTTAATGGGAGGCGAATACCCCTGCGCCTGATACCGACAACCACTCCAAGCAGTGCCCATACCCTGGAAGTTCTCACACGGCACATGCCCGCCGCACCTTTCATCCTGACCACGGTCGATACGGTTTTCTGTGAGGAGGAATTCAGTGACTATACAAAGGCCTTTAAGGTACAAGCCTGCAACGGATGCGACGCCTTGATGGGCGTTACTACCTATATTGAAGATGAGAAGCCGCTATATGTTGATGTGGATGAAGGTGAGTGCATAAAGGGCTTCTACGATGAAGTAGCCGCAGGACTGGCACATGTCTCTGCCGGCATCTACGGACTCACGCCGGCCACCGTGCAGCCTCTTCGTCAATGTCTGCAGCGTGGTGAGCAGCGTATGCGCAACTTTCAGCGGGCGCTCATTGCCAGTCAACTCAAAGTCATGGCATGGGAGTTCGGCAAAGTGATAGATATCGACCATACCGGCGACATCGCCGAGGCAGAAAGGATGGTGGCCCGATGAAGCCCGTGCTGCTCATTGCGCGTCACCCGCGGTTCTCACTCGGAGCGGTGGAAAAGGACCACCGACTGTTGGATGAGGTGGCCCGACACCTGTCGGCAGGGCATGACATAACGGTACTGACCGAGGAGGAGATTTCCTCGAGGCCTGTTCCGCAGCAAGTGGCAGCGGTGTTCTCCATGGCGCGTTCTGCCGAGGTGCTTGACTGGCTCGATAGGGTAGAGGCGGCCGGAGTTCCTGTTGTCAACACTCCGGGAGGAGTGCGACGCTGTGCCGACAGGCACTGGCAGATGCAGCAGTTTGCCGAAAGCGGCCTGTCCGTTCCTACGGAAAACGCCTCTGCCGATTGCTGGCTTAAGCGTGGAGATGGCTGGACCTCCTCGGCAGGCGACACCGTCCGTTGCCGCAACCGCGAAGAGGAGGAACAGGCAAAGGCCCGCTTTCGCGAACAGGGATTTGGTAAAGTGTTCCGTCAGGATCATGTCGAAGGCCGGCATGTGAAATTCTACGGAGTGGGCCGTGGCTTTTTCTGGAGTGCCAGCCCATCGTTGAAACGGCATGCGAAGACCCTGGCCGAGATGGCTATCCGCAATGGTGTTCCCGTATTCGGGGGCGATGCCATTGAAAAGGCCGACGGAGCCTGTTGCTTCATCGATTTCAACGACTGTCCCAGTTTCGGTCCCTGCCGCGACGAAGCAGCCCTTGCCATCGCACAATATATCAATGAACGCATACGAATAGAATAATGAACAGACAGCAGTTCCAATCACTTCTCAAGGCATCGCTCAAGAGCAGCGACACCGAAGAGTGGCTCGACATGCACTTCACGCGTCCCGTCGGACTCTTCTTTGCCCTGATATGGAACCGTCTGGGCGTACACCCCAATGCCGTTACCATCCTCTCCATCTTTTTAGGGGTGGCTGCCGGCTGCATGTTCTATTTCACCGACCTTATGCATAACCTGCTGGGCGTTGTCCTGTTGATGCTGGCCAATTTCTGCGACAGCACCGATGGTCAGATGGCGCGGCTCACGGGTAAGCATACGAGGCTTGGGCGCATACTCGACGGCATCAGCAGCGACCTGTGGTTTTCGGCCGTCTATATTGCCATTGCCCTCCGGCTCTGGCCGCAGGACATCCCTGGTACATCCCTCCACTGGGGCATCCTGGCATGGGTGCTGGTGTTTGCTGCCGGGCTTTTCTCCCATGCACGGCAGAGTTCGCTGGCCGACTACTATCGACAGGTGCATCTCTATTTCCTGAAAGGAACGGAGGGGAGCGAACTTTATAATGTGGACAGCGCCCAAACACAAGCCGCTGCAAGAGAAGGCTCCTGGCTGGAGCGGCAATTCTATGCCAATTACGACCGCTACTGCCGTGCACAGATGAGGCGCACACCTCGCTTTCAGCGCCTCTTCAATGCCTACCGGCACGACTATTCCACCCCCGACCAACTTCCCACCGGCTGGCGTGAACAGTTCCTCAAGGGGAGCCGCCCGCTGATGAAGTACACCAACCTGCTCACCTTCAATGCCCGTGCCATCTGTCTGTATATTAGTTGCTTGCTAGATATGCCGTGGATATTCCTCCTGCTGGAGATAACCGTGTTTCAGATCATGTGCATCTATATGCACCGTCGGCATGAACGGCTTTGCAGCGACCTGCTTCCAACTGTAAACCAGGTGGCTGCCGTGGTGTTCGACTACGGCGGTACGCTCGACACAGGAGGCACGCACTGGAGCGAACTGCTGTGGAACTGCTACCGGAAAGCATTGGTGCCCGTCGGCAAAGAAGCCTTTACCGAAACCTATGTCGCCACCGAGCGTTTGCTGGGCGAGGGGAATACCATTCTCCCCACCGACAATTTCTCGCAGACGCTCGACAAGAAGATACGCCTGCAACTCCGCCACTTGGTCGGCAACGGCCGTCTGGACATCTCCGACAACCGTATGGAACAACTCGTCGGCGAGATACAGACCTACGCCCTGGCAGAGGTGGCCAGGCACCTTGAAAGCCACCGCGCGGTGCTCTCGGCATTGCAGCGGTACCACCGGCTGGCACTGGTCAGCAATTTCTATGGTAACCTCCGGCAGGTGTTGGCACAGTTCCGCCTTCTCGATTTCTTCCCCATAGTGGTGGAATCGGCCGAGGTGGGCATCCGCAAACCCGACGAGCGCATCTACCGCCTGGCACTGGAGCGCCTGCAACTGCCTGCCGACCGTGTCGTGGTGGTGGGCGACAGCCTGAAGAACGACATCCTTCCGGCCGAGCAACTGGGCTGCCGTGCCATTTGGCTAAAGGGCGCAGGCTTCGGCACCGAACAGCAATATGACCACCAAACGTGGCAAACCATAACCAATCTGAATCAAATCTGTTTTCTGAATGAATAGGACACATCTATACATCGTAGCACTTTTGCTCTGTCTCTGCACTGCAGCAAGGGCGCAGATCGTGGGCACCGTCACCGATGCGGAGACGGGCGACACCATCCTCTATCCCAGCGTGAAGTACAAAAGTCCCCGCGTGGCCGTCAGCGGCAATGCGAAGGGACACTATTCCGTGCCACGCCATGTGGGCAGTCAACTCACCTTCAGTGCCATCGGCTACAAGCCGAAGACCATCACCGTGAAGGCTTCCACGCCGAAGGTGCTGAACATCAAGCTCCGCGAGGACACCAAGATGCTCAAGGAGGTGGAAGTCAAGGGCAAACGGGGTAAATACAAGCGCAAGGAAAATCCCGCCGTGGCGTTGATGAAGCGGGTGATTGCCGCCAAGAAGCAGACCAAGCTTACCAACCACGACTTCTACCGCTTCGACAAGTATCAGAAACTCACCCTGCTGATGAACGACATCCGTCCGCAGGACATCGACAGCGGGTTCTTCAAGAACAAGCCTTTGCTGGTGTCGCAGATAGAGCGCAGCCCGGTGAACAACAAACTCGTCTTCCCCATCTCCGTCGACGAGACCGTTTCGGAGTGTGTCTACCGAAAGGAACCAAAGACCGAGAAGACCATCATCAAGGGGCAGCGGAGTACGGGACTGAACAACCTTTTCCAGATTGGCGACATTCTCTCGGTGGGACTGAAGGATGTCTTTGCCGATGTGGACATCTACGACGACCAGATACGACTGCTCCAGTACCGCTTCCTCAGCCCGATAGCCAACTCGGCACCCTCGTTCTACCGCTACTACATCGAGGACACCGTCTATGTGGACAACGACCTCTGCTACCACCTGCAGTACCTGCCCAACAACCAGCAGGACTTCGGTTTCCGCGGCGAACTCTATGTCATTGCCGACAGCACCCTCCATGTGAAGCGCTGCACCCTGACCATCCCGCGGCGCAGCGATGTCAACTTCGTGGAGAACCTGCAGGTGAAGCAGGAATACACCCAGTTGGACGACGGTGAGTGGGTGCTCTCCGTTGATGACATGGTTGTCGAGATGGCCATCACCGACTTCCTGTCGAAGGCCATGGTGGTGCGCAGTACGCGCATGAGCGGCTATTCCTTCGACGAGGTACCCGACAAGATGTTCCGCGGAAAGGGACCGCTGCGCTATGAGCGCGACGCCCTGGTGAAGACCAACGACTACTGGGCCGACCACCGGAAGGTGCCCTTGACGAAGAGCGAAGCCGGCATGGGCGACTTCCTGAAGAAACTGCGTGAGCAGAAAGGGTTCAAGTGGGTCATGGTGTTTGTTAAGGCTTTCGTCGAGAACTTCATCGAGACGGGCGACGCCAACCATCCCAGCAAGGTGGACATAGGGCCGGTGAACACCATGGTTTCCACCAACTTCATCGACGGACTGCGTACTCGCTTCAGCGCACGCACCACGGCCAACCTCTCGGCACACCTCTTCCTCTCCGGCTATGTGGCCCGTGGGTGGAACAGCAAGAAGAACTATTATCGTGGGGAGGTCACCTGGTCGTTCAACCATAAGCAGTGGATGCCACTGGAATACCCCAAGCGCACACTCTCGTTCTCGTCGTCCTACGATGTCATGGCACCCACCGACAAGTTCCTTCCCACCGACAAGGACAATGTATTCACCGTGCTGAAGTGGACAAAGGTGGACAAGATGATGTTCTACAACCGCCAGTTGCTGGCCTTCGAATGGGAGGAGCGCAACGGCTTCCGCACCATGATGAGCCTGCGCACCGAGGAGAACGAGGCGGCGGGCGCACTTTACTACACGAGACTTTCCGAACTGGGCAACACCTTCGAGGAACAGCAGGCCCGGCTGGAACAACTCAACCTCCAGCGCTCGGCACTCGACTACAAGAGCCAACTGCACAACGGGAAGATGCGCAACACCGAACTGCATGCCGAGTTCGAGTACGCTCCGGGACGCACCTATGTAAACTCCAAGCAGAAGCGCAAGGCCGTCAACAACGACGCACCGTCGTTCATGATTGGCCACACCATGGGAGTGAAAGGATTCCTGGGCGGACAGTACAACTACAACCTCACGGAAATAAACATCTACAACCGTCTGTGGCTGCATTCGTGGGGGAACATCGACACCCAGTTGAATGCCGGCGCACAGTGGAACCGCGTGCCCTATCCGTTGCTCATAATGCCCAAGGCAAACCTCTCCTTCATCGTCGAAGAGCAGATGTTCAACCTCATTAACGGCATGGAGTTCCTCAACGACCGCTACGCCAGTCTCGATGTTACCTGGGACCTGAACGGCAAACTCTTCAACCGCATACCGCTGTTCCACCGCCTGAAGTGGCGCGAGGTGCTCGGAGTGAAGTGCCTCTGGGGAGACCTCACCGACAAGAACAATCCGTACCTGCCGGCCAATGCAGGCTCTTCCATGCTGATGGCCTTCCCCGAGGGCTCGTATGTCATGGATCCGCACAAGCCTTATGTAGAAGTGGTGGCCGGCGTGCACAACATCTTCAAAATGTTCCATGTGCAGTATGTCCGCCGGTTGACCTACAACAGCCTGCCCACGGCCCACAAGAACGGCATCCGTGTCATGATGAGGATAAGTTTCTAAGCCGCGGAGACAATCCTCCCCCCCTCTTATCTTAAAGGCGGGGTATAGTTTCCTCCCCATTGGGGAGGGCAGGAGGAGTGTCTGCTTGTCATGCTTTTATTCTTATAGATCCTACATAGCTAGGATTGCCCTTAAGTTAGTATCTGTGAACGTTTGCCAAATCATCAGTTTGATGGGCTTATAATCATTGAATAGCTGTTTGACAAATTTTATCTCAAGCACTAAGCGGAAGTCGTTCTCATCTGCCGTTTCAACGAATTCATGTTTGGTGCCTACACGAGCCACCTCAATCTGATAGAGGTCACGAATGCCTTTCCCCTTGGTGTATGGCATGAAATAGTAAAGTTTATTGAGCTTCACTGTCGAAGGGAACTTTTTGCCAGTAAAGTATGCTTTCGCCCTTTGATTAGTGTAAGGTTCGATATACTTATTTGGCACAAGGCTTATCAAAACATTCTTTGAATCATCGAGTTTGCCGTTGTTGATATTCCTCTTGCGAGAGAGGGGATTACTGATGATTTTGACATCCTTAGGAAATTGTTTGTGCATGTCAAACATGTCAACAGCAAAAAGCTGTGGTGGCAACATACTAAAACCAGCCTTGTCAGCTTCTTCGTATCGGCTCTCATCAGGATGTTGTGCATCAATTTCATTGAACAGACGTATTAATGAACGACCGATGGCATACGCAAGATTAACAGGAACGGCATTGCCAATCTGCCTATATTGGTCTGCTGTGTTTCCTTCAAACTTCCAATAGTCTGGGAAGGTTTGGATACGTGCATACTCGCGAACTGTTAAAGGACGAGTCTCTGTCGGGTGACAACGTTCTGTCTGTTTCTGGGCAGGAGCACAAGTCAAAGTAAGTGAAGGTTCATCCATTGACAGGCGTCGAGCCATACCTGTCTTACCACCTCCTAAATAGAAACTGCCACCCATGTATTCTCTTTGCTCTTCAATAGGCAGATCGCGCCAATCGCCACCTTCTGGAACCATTGCCATCACGCGGGCTTTCTTGGCTGGGTAGGTTTGTCCTTCTGATTTAGGAACATCATTCTCGAAAAGTTCACCACTGAAAAATGCATCTCGTAGAGTCATTACACGGCGATATGGGTCGGGCCACTTGAAACGGAAGCCTTGTTTGTATATGTCATTTCGGATGGCTACAAGGATTAGTCGTTCACGTTTCTGTGGAACCTGATACATGATGGCTTTCATCACGCGAGGCTCAACCAAAGTATACCCCAGTTCCATGATGGCATTACGAATCACATCCAATGTCCTGCCATTTTCGTGTGACAGCAACCCTTTCACATTCTCACCCATGAACACTTTGGGCTGTATCTCTTTTACGGCACGAGCCAATTCAAAGAATAGTGTACCGCGAGTGTCGTTCAATCCTCCTTTCTTGCCAGCATATGAAAATGCCTGGCACGGGAAACCGCCAGAAAGAAAGTCCACTTTATCACGAAGCGGAGTAAAATCCACCTGATGGATATCGCCTTCCAACACATTCCATTCTGGGTGATTTCTGCGAAGCGTTTGACAAGCCATAGAATCCATCTCGTTCAACAGCACATGGCGGAAGCCTGCCAAATGCAGACCAAGCGCCAAGCCTCCGGCACCTGCAAAAAGTTCTACGGAAGTATAGTCACGCAATGGAGCAACATGGAATTCATCATCCCAGTTGGTCTCAAGCATCATTCTGACAGGCTCTACATCTGTAAGTTCCTCCATATAGAAGCCTTCCATCCCCTTCTCGTTCTTGTGATATGGGTAAGTGCCGCTTTTACCCCACTTCTGGGCAGTAGCAAGTGAAGTTCCTGTGAGGTCGGCTAAATTAGTCGCAGATAGAAATGTTGGCATTGTTTAAAAACCTCCTCTTTCTCTTATTTCTTTTGCAATTTCGCTAACCTTTTTCGTGATAAGTTGACTACCATCAATATTGTCTTCCTCCACTACTTCTCCAAAAGCTTTGGCAAGTCTGTGATAGAACAAATTATCTCCAGTCAGATGCTCCCAGAATACAGAACCGCAATAAACGGGATATGTTGTGGCTATAGTCTTATAATTGGCTGACAATTTCTTGGGCGAGCCATAAAGGACTCCAACCACCAAATCATCATCGGAGATATAGAGCTTGTTAGTACGGGCTATTCCCTTAAACTGCTTGAAATGAGCAAAAATTGTGTCTACATCATCGTGGTTGATGGTCTGTGGCCCAGCCTTACATTGGCAATACTTCTTTCTACCATCAAATGCGTCTTCAAACTCAATATCAATTCCAGGGATTGCAGAACCGTTACTAACGATAGATTGGATTTCTGTAATGAACGATTGAAGACTTGTTCCAAAGGTCGTGTTGATGCTTGTACCAAGCACTCTTGGATAGATTAGCGCTTTAGCTAGGGATTCAGGTTCAGTATTTCCACAGAGAAAAGCAGCCAGATAGTTTATCAAGAAGAGATTTACATTGAAATCTTTCAACTGTAGATCATCCAGGTTTTTCAGGTGAGCAGGTATAATAATCTCGCGAAAGAAATCCTTTCCGCTCTCAATTATTTGTTGTTTTACTGTTTCTTTCATATCGCATTTTATTATTTATGTACAGATTGCATGGGCGAAGTTAATTAAAATTATTCAAAGAATAGTTGTTTTTGTGTATCAAATGAGATGAAAAACGCGTTTTTTCCTTAAAATGCCACCTTTACCTTTCTTATACTATTGTCTTGCAATCTTCAAATCCCAATATCGGTAAATTCCCGTTATTTTCCGACAGCGAAACAGTCGTTTTCCAAACGGGGCCCAAACGCAATGCGATTGGGCCCCGTTTGCTTTCCGTTTTGGGCTCAAACGCCCTCCGTTTGAGCCTAAAATACAACGCGTTGGTAATCAAAGAGTTGTGGGCGTAGATTTGTAATGTGGAAGGGGGGAGGTGGAATGTGGAAGGAGAAATGTGGAAAACTGCGCCCCGTCGGGAGCAGGGTATGCAGTCCTTGCCTCAAGGGAGGAGATGTTCTTTCATTCTTTCACTGTTTCCTTTCCTCTCTCTTCGTCTTCGAACAGGATTTCCATCTGCTGGAAGCCCATGGCGCGGAACAGTTGTTCCATCTGCTGTCGGGCATTGGCGCGGGCTTCGTCCAGGTTCTTCCGGGTCAGGCAGCGTGCCAGCATCTGCTGTTCGGCCTTCTGGTAGAGGTGTTCGCGGTCGCGGTGCGACCATTTCCCTTCCTCGTAGAAGGAGCGCGTGCGTGCCTCGTCAATGAAGTGGGCGTCCAGGAGTTTCACTTCGGGGAGGCGTGCGACGAGGGTATCGCCGCGGACGGTGGCCCAGCCGTGCTTCAGTTCGTGCATGTTCAGGCCGATGCGGAGCTTGCCGTAGTAGATGCGCACCAGTTTGTCGTCGCTCAGGAAGCCGTAGCGGACGGTGTCGACCAGTTCCTCGTCGGTGATGGAGAGGAACTCCCACTCGCCGATGTCCTCCACCGATTTTATCTGCGTGGGGGTGAGCCGCAGTTCCTCGCGCTCGCCCACATCGATGTAGGTGCTGTTCTGCACCCACCAGATGAGCGCCACGATGGCAATTCCTGCCGCCACGAGGGCGACGAGTTGGCCTTTCGACAGCAGGGAGAGCAGTTCGGAAAGGGTGTTATGCTTGTTCTTCTTCATTTCTTCTTGCGTGTTTTCTTGGTTTTCTTCGGGGTATCGACGGTGCGTTCCACCATTTTCGTGACATCGTTGCGGTCGAGGTCCTTGCGGAAGGTGATGGTGATGTCCTCCTGCCGGTAGCCGAGTTGTTCAATCATGGGCACCAGCGTCCTGGCGGCACTGGCCTGCGCCATCTCCACGATGCCCATTTCGGGCAGTTCTTCGACGATGGCCTGGCGGACTTTCAGTTCGTAGGAGGTGAGTTCCTCGTCGCGGAACCGCCGCCGGAGGAAGGGCACATACGACTTGATTTCCTCGTGGTTGATTTTCGTGATGGGCTCCGCTATCTTCGGGTCGGGCAGCACAATCTCAATCTTCTTGCCCTCGATGTTGACATTGTCGGCCGAGAAGTTGCCGAAATCGATGTACGCCCTGACGGTGGCATCGATGGGGATGGCCACCTTGCGGGTGCCGAGCGGCAGGTCAACATCGAAGTCCTTGCTCAGGATGGAGCCGTTGAGGCTCTTCGTGTCGTTGTGCAGCACGATTTTGTGGAGGTGCAGTTCGGTGGTGTAGAGGCGCGAGCACTGCTTTATCTGCATGACGAGCAGCGGCAGCGTGTCGGTCTCTTTCTTCTTTTCCGCAGCCTTGCGGTCGCCGCAAGCGGTGAAGCACCATGCCAGCAGGAGCAGTGTGCAAAGGAGTTGGAGTCTCTTCATGGTCATTGTCTTAGGGAAAGTATCCAGGCGGCGATGTCTTCCAGTACTTCGGGCGCCAGGGTTTCTTCCGTTTGTCGGTATTCAGTGGGCAGGCCGGTGGAGCAGTGCTGGAACAGATGATTCAGCCCCTCGCAGGCCTTTACCTTGGTAAGTGTGTTCTTGGGAAGGTTCTTCTCGATGGCCGCCAGGTTGAGGTCGGCGATGACCTGGCAGTCGCTGGTGCCGTTCAGGGCCAGCACGGGACAGTGGATGCGGCGCAGGTGGTCGGCGGGATCGTAGTCGATGAACCAGTCGAGCCATGCACTGTGCTGGGCTTTTGCCTGCTCGCGGTAGCCCTCGACGGTCTGCACGGGCTGCGCACCGCTGAGTTCAAGGATGCGGTTCACCTGTGCCGTGAGTGCCACATCGCCCTTCTCGCCCATGCCGGCCAGGGAAACGACGAAGTCGACAAGCCCCTCCGCGCCTGCCATGAAGGCGATGTTGCCACCCTCGCTGTGCCCGAGCATGCCGACACGGCGGAACCTTTCGGTGTCTTTCAGGTAGGAGATGGCCGCCTTTGCGTCGGCAAAGAAGTCGAGGGTGGTAGCGTTCTGGAGGTCGCCTCCCTTGGATTCGCCGAATGCGCGGTCGTCATACCGCAGCGTGGCGATGCCCTTCCGTGCCAGGAAGTCGGCGAGGACGAGGAACGGCTTGTGTCCGAACACCTCCTCGTCGCGGTTCTGCTGGCCACTGCCCGTGACGAGCACGACCACCGGACAGGTGGCTTTCTGCTGCGGGGTGAACCCCACCGGCAGTGTCAGCGTGCCTGCCAGCGTGGCACCTGCCGAGGTGTTCTGGAAGGTGGCGGACTTGGTTGAGTAGGGGTAGGGCGGCAGCGGTTCCTGCGGACGGCGAAGCTGTTCCGCCTCGCGGCTGAGGGTGATGGGCAGGCTGGTCCCCATCTGGGTGAAGGTGCCGCTCATCTGCTTGCCGTCGTAGCGCGCCCGGAGAGAAGCCACCAGGCTCTTCACCTCCACGGCGATGGAATCGGCCGAGAGAAAGGCCACCGTTGCCGGAATGCCCTTGGCTCCCTGGTCGGGACTGTCGAGGGTGCACTTCCAATGACCGGCCTCCGCTTCGGCAATGTTCACCACGAGGGTGAGTTCGACGGGACCCACGCGCAGCTTGCCGTTCCAGGCTCCCGCAATGCGTGCGGGGTCGACCGGCCCGGCATGCAAGGCGGTGACGAGGACGAGAAAAAAGGAAAACAGGGCAGATTTCTTCATGGGCGGTATGGCTTCTGCAGGTTGATTGACGGGTGTATTGCCAGCGTCAGGTGCCCGCATGGAGCGGAGCAAGTGTGCATAGACGATGCGAAGATAAGTAATTTTTGTTATTCTGCAAAATTGTTTGCCGCCAACGCTTCGTGCCGCTGCCGTGAGGCTATTCTGCGGTCTTTTTGCGCTTCGGGTTTTGTTGGTTGGGAGAAAATGCTTATCTTCGCCGCAGAAGCTAATGACTAAAGACCTGAATATGAAACATTTTTCCCGTTGGGCCGTTGCGCCCTTGCTGCTCCTGACCCTCTGCTGCTGCGGAAAGAAGCAGAAATCGTCCATCATCATCCTTGACAAACCCGTGGAGACAAAGCCTGCCGGCCCCATTGCCGTCGGTGACTTTGACCAGACCTATGACGAGGTTTGGGACGGAAAGACCTATCATGTGACGATAGTGAGGAAGGCAGACGAGAGCCTTCCCCAGGCGAAAGAAGACAACCAGCCCTTCTTCGACAACCGTGTCACGCTGCGCATCAACCGCGCAGACGGTACATTACTGTACGAGAATACCTTCCAGAAGAGCGATTTCAATGCCTACCTGAGCGACAGCCAGCGGCAGAACTCCCTCCTGCTGACCATCATGCCCGACCCGGCCGAGGGCAACGGGCTCCGTTTCATCGCCACGGTGGGCCTGCCCGAGATGAGCAGCGACGAACTGGTGCCCGTCTCCCTGCGCATTTCGGCCGACGGACAACTGAGCATGGGCAAGGCGCCGAAGCTTGAAACCGAAGAGAATCCGGCGGCTCTCGAGGAAGAAGGGGTGTGAACCCGAAATACGAGACAAGAAAAAACGGCTGTGATGCGCATCACAGCCGTTTTCCTTTTATGTCGTTTGCTTATTTCAACAGTTCTTTCCTTGCTTCCTCGAAGGCCTTCGGCGGCCGGGCGATGAACACCACATTGACCAGGCAGTTGGCTACCATTTCAAGGTCGCTCAGGTCCACTCCCTTTTCGCGTACCACCTGCTTGCCGAGGCATACTTCCCAGGTGGTGTTGAAGTTCTGGTCGTCGGCACCCATATAGGAGATGTCGTCCTCGGCGTTATGGAGCAACTTGTAGCGTATGTTCTTCTTGGATTCTACGGGACGCATGCCCACCAGTATGTCGTAAGCCTGCCGCAAGGGTTGCTTGTAGCGTGCGGTGCCGGGGAACATCTCGTTGATGGTGGCAATGATTTCGTTGAAGTCGTAGGCTTGGAGCAGTTGGTGCAGCGTCATGGTGAGGCTTAGAATTTCGCCATTTTGATGGCAACCACGGCGCACTCGTCGCCTTTGTTGCCCAGTCTTCCTCCCGAACGGTCGCGGGCTTGCTCAAGGTTGTCGGTGGTGAGCAGGCCGAACACGACGGGAATCTCGTTCTTTACATTCAGTTGTGCAATGCCGTTGGCCACGCCTTGGCAGATGTAGTCGAAGTGGGGGGTCTCTCCGCGGATGACGCTTCCCAGCACAATCACTGCGTCATACTCTCCGTGGCGGCACATGTGCTGTGCACCGTAGACCAGTTCGAAGCTGCCCGGCACTGTCTTTACATGGATGTTCTCGGGCAGGGTGCCGTGCTTTTCCAGCGTGTCTACGCAGCCTTGGAGCAGCGCGTTGGTGATTTCCGGGTTCCATTCGGCCACTACAATGCCGAAGCACATGTTGCTGGCATCGGGCACTTTGGCCATATCGTATTCGGAAAGGTTGTGGAGTGATGTTGCCATTACTTTGTAGAGAGGCGTTCGATGTATTCGTCTATTTCCTGCGACTGTACCAGCGACGAGGCAACATACTTCTCCTTGATTTGCTTGTAAATCTTCAGTGCCTCATCCTTTTTGCCCTGCGACTCGAGGATTTTGCCTGCCTGGAGGCGGAACGAGGGTGAGAGCGAGAGGTTAACGCCGTCTTTTCCCTGCTTGTCGGCCTTGTCGGCAGCCTTCTGGAGGTATTCAACAGCCTTGTCCAACTTGTTCACATGGGCATAGGCATTGCCGAGTGCCTCGACGGCTGCGGGTGAAATCATGGCGTCGTCGGCAGGAGTGAACTTCTCAAGGTACTTCACTGCGTCTTCCCATTTCTCGAGGTTGGCGTAGCAGAGGCCGGCATAGAGGTTGGCAAGGTTGGCTGCCTTGGTGCCCTTATAGTCGGAACTGATTTTCAGGAATCCGGCAACACCGGTGCTGTCGCCCTTGAGTGCTTGCTCGAAGAGTTCCTGTCCGAACAGGTTCTGGGCTGCGCCAAGTGCGGTGCTGGCCTTATCTTCGCGTGGGCCTGAGATGAACGACTGGTAGCAGATGATGCCTGCTATGAGGATGAAAAGTGCAGCAACGATGCTGATGATGGTCTTCTTGTACTTCAGGAAGAATGCTTCCGACTGGTTGAGCGCCTCGTTCAGGGCGGCTTGTTCTTTTTGTTTAGCCATTGTTTCTGTCTATTTTGTTTTTATGTTTTCTGCAGTTGCGGCAGGGTTGCTAAGCCCCTGTTTTATAAAACAGCGACAAAAGTACGCTTTTTCTGCCTAATGGTAAAATTTCTGTCCTACTTTTTTCTCCGTTCCCCCCGAAAGCGTTAATTTTGCATGACGGCTACAAGGCTGCAACCATCGCTCACGACCATGATATTACAGCACCTGAACATCCTTCACTACAAGAACATCTCGTCGGCTTCGCTTGACTTCTCGCCGAAGCTTAACGGGCTGATAGGCAACAACGGTGCGGGCAAGACCAACCTGCTCGACGCCGTCTATTTCCTGTCTTTCTGCCGGAGCGCCTTCAATCCGGCTGATTCGCAGGTGATGCAGCACGACGCTGACTTCTTCATGGTGGACGGGCGGTACCTTGACGAACTGGGACAGAGCGAGGCGGTGTCGTGCGGAATGAAGCGCGGGCAGCCCAAGCAGTTCAAGCGCAACCAGAAGAAATACAAGCGACTGTCCGACCATATCGGCTTCATTCCCCTGATATTCGTCTCCCCGAGCGATGTGGCGCTCATCGAATCGGGCAGCGACGAGCGCCGGAGGCTGCTCGATGTGGTCATCGCCCAGTACGACCACACCTACATTGAGGCCTTGGCGGCCTACAACCGGGCACTCCAACAGCGCAATGCCTTGCTGAAGATGGAGGATGAGCCCAATCCGGACATCATGGAAATCTGGGAGAGGGAGATGGCGGAGAAGGGTGAGTACATCTTCAAGCTCCGCTCGGCCTTCGTCGATGAGTTCATTCCTGTGTTCCAGGAGATATACCGTCAGATCTCGTCCGACAGCGAGTCGGTGTCGCTCCGCTATGTTTCCCACTGCCAGCGGGGGCCGTTGCTCGAGGTGATTCAGCGCGACCGTTTCCGCGACCGGGCCGTGGGCTATTCCCTGCACGGCATCCATCGCGACGATCTGGAGATGATGCTCGGCGGATATGCCATGAGGCGCGAGGGCAGCCAGGGGCAGAACAAGACCTATGTGCTGGCCTTGAAGCTGGCGCAGTTTGAGTTCCTCAAGCGCACTTCCTCGTCAACTACACCGCTGCTGCTGCTCGACGACATCTTCGACAAACTCGATGCACGGCGCGTGGAGCGCATTGTCGAACTGGTGAGCGGCGACCGTTACGGGCAGATATTTATCTCCGACACCAACCGCGACCACCTGGACAGCATCCTGCAGCGCGGCGCAACCGACTACAAACTTTTCACCGTGGAGGACGGCGAGATAACGGAAAGGGTTCATCCGCATGTTTAGCAAGAAGCCAAAGCCCCTGGGCGAGCTTATCCGCGAGTCGCTGCGGAGAAACGGATTGGAGACACCGCTCCAGCAGCACCGACTCCTTGAGGCCTGGGACAAGGTCTGCGGCCCGACTATCGCCTCCTATACGAAGGAGAAAACCATAAGAAACCAGACCTTGTGTGTCAGGATTGAGAACCCGTCGCTGCGGCAGGACCTGAGCATGATGCGCTCAAAACTGATTGAACGGCTCAACGCTGAAGCGGGCGCTCAAATCATTGTGGAAATCAAGTTCTCTTAGACGGTTTTCCGAAAGGGGCCCAAACGGAACGCGTTTGGGCCCCTTTCGTACTGCAACTGGGCCCCAAACGCACTCCGTTTGGGGTCCAGTTGCAATGCATTTGTAATATACTGAATGTCAATTACTTGCAAGGTTGCTTTCCGTGTCCTGTCGGAATGGTGACGAGTTGGTCCATACCGATGTCGTGACTGTCGGTGGGCAGATGGTCGACCACCTGAAAGTCGAAGCACAGTCCAATCTTGCATGCCTTGTGCAGAAGTGGCAGCAAGCGGTCGTAGTAGCCGCCTCCGCGTCCCAGCCGGTGCCCTTCACGGTCGAAGGCCACGCCCGGAACAATCACGGCATCCACGCTGTCGTAGTCACGGAGTTCCTCTCCCTGTGCCTCGCTGATGTGGAACGCCCCCTCGCGCAGCGCCTGCTCGCCCTCGTAGCGGTGGAGGGTCAGCCGGTGGCTTTCGCCCACCGTGGGCAGGAATACTTGCTTCCCATGCTGCAGCAGGATGTCGAGCATGCGGTGTGTGCCCACCTCGTCGGGCAGCGAATGGTAGGCCACGACGGTCATTGCCCTGTCAATGGCAGGATGCTTCAGCAGCCTTTCGGCGACGGGCTCCGACCACCGGCGCAGTTCTTCCGTTGAAAACTGCTGCTTGCGGCGGGCCATCTGTTGTCGGAGTTCCCCCTTATGCACGGCAGAGACTGGTGTTTGTTCGGAACGGCACGGTGGCATCCGCTGCGCGTGCCACCTTCTTTCCCGAAGTGTCCGGCTGGCTCTCTTCCTTCTGCGGGAAGGCTTTCCCCTGCCGGAGGATTTCCAGTGCGCGCTTCACCACAGGGTCGAAATGGGTCAGGTACTTGCTGAGTGCCTGCTCGCCCAGTATGTTGTAGATGATGCGTGAGTTGATGAAGTGCTCCAGCAGGGTGTGCGACTTCTGTATCTGCAGGTTGCGCCGCTTCAGTCCGTGCCCGTCTGCATAGTCGGCAAAGCGGTCGACTGTGTGCTGTCCGACCAGATAGCGGTTCAGTGCTTCCAGGTCTTGATAGGCGTTCAGTTTCTGCCGGTTGTTGTCGGTGTAGGAAAACGCAAACTGATAGATGAGCCCGCTCATGGCGGCACTGCGGTAGTAGGGCGACATGTTGACGGTGTCCTCGGGCACGAAGATGTCGGGTGTGATGCCTCCGCCGCCGTATACCGTCCTTCCCATGGCCGTGTGGTAGGCAGGACCCGTGTGCTTGATGCTGTCCTGCGAGAAGAACTCGCCGCGTTCGTAGCGGTCGAGCAGGTCCTTGGCGTACTCTTTCTCGTCGCCTTGGGCATAGGGCTTCTGTATGCACCGTCCCGACGGAGTGTAGTAGCGTGCCACGGTCAGCCTGAGCATGCTTCCGTCGGAGAAGGTGATGGGCTGTTGCACCAGTCCCTTCCCGAACGAACGGCGGCCGACAATGGTGGCACGGTCGTTGTCCTGCATGGCACCTGCGAATATCTCGGCCGCAGATGCCGACGCTTCGTTAATCAATACCACCAGCGGTATGCGCTGATAGCTGCCGTGTCCGTTGCTGGTGTATTCCTGCCGGGGCGATTTCCGTCCCTCGGTGTAGACAATCAGTTTCTTCTTCGGGAGGAACTCGTTGGCAATCTGGACGGCAGCCTGCAGGTATCCGCCCGAGTTGTCGCGCAGGTCTATGACCAGGTTGTCGAATCCCTGCTGGGAAAGCGATGCCAGTGCGACGAGCATCTCCGACCAGGTTTGCTCCGCAAAGCTCTTGATGTGGATGTAGCCGGTATTCTCGTCGAGCATGTAGGTGGCGCCGATGCTCTTCTGCGGAATCTCTCCCCGGGTCACGGTGAAGGTCAGCGGCTTGGCATGCCCGTAGCGTTCGATGCCCAGCACCACCTTCGTATCCTTGGGGCCTTTCAGCCGCCGCATGGCTTCCTCGTTCGTCACGGCCTTTCCCACGAACTTCTCGCCGTTCACCTGCACTATCTTGTCGCCCGCAATGATGCCCGCCCGCTCGGCAGGTCCGTTGCTGATGACATTCTGCACATGCAGGGTATCCTCCCGGATGTTGAACTCGATGCCCACACCCGAGAACGAACTCTTCAGGTCGTCGTTGGCCAGCTGCACCTCCTTGCTGTTCAGGAAGGCGGAGTGCGGGTCCAGTTCGGCCAGTATCTGGGGGATGGCTATGTCCACCAGGGAGTCGATGTTCACCTCGTCGACATATTGGTCGTTGATGAAGTGGAGCATGTTCGTGAGCCGGTTGCTGCCGCTGTTGATGATGTTCAGCCGGTTGCCGGAGTAGTGGCTGGTGAAGAAGGTGCCCACAATGATTCCCAGGATGGCGCTGACGGCCATCAGGATGGGCATGTATCGGTAGGTCTTACTCTCTTTCATGTTGTCTATAATCAAGGAAAATCACTTCTATATTTGCTCTTTCCAGCAGTTCGATGCCGTCTTCAAGCCGGTATTTCTCGCCGTACACGACGCGCTTTATCCCTGCCTGTATGATGAGTTTGGCGCACTCTATGCATGGCGAAGCGGTGATGTAGAGCGTGGCACCGTCGCTGTTGTTGTGGCTGCGGGCCAGTTTGGTGATGGCATTGGCCTCCGCATGGAGCACATACGACTTCGTTACATTGTTCTCATCCTCGCAGATGTTCTCGAAGCCGCTGGGAGTGCCGTTGTAGCCGTCGCTGATGATCATCTTGTCTTTCACCACCAGCGCCCCGACCTTGCGGCGGACGCAGTAGGAGTTCTCGGCCCATATCTGGGCCATGCGCAGGTAGCGGAGGTCGAGTAGGTGTTGTTTGTCGCTCATTTTCTATATTATTGCTGTTTGTCTTCTTTGTCCGTGAGGATTCCGTCGCGGCGTAGCAGTGCGTCGATGGTGGGCTCCTGTCCGCGGAAATTCTTGTAGAGGGTCATCGGGTGGACGGTGCCTCCCTTTGAAAGGATGTTCTCCCGGAACGACTGTGCCGTCTGCCGGTTGAAGATTCCCTGCTCCTTGAAGAGTCCGAAGGCGTCGGCTTCGAGCACTTCCGCCCACTTGTAGCTGTAGTAGCCGGCTGCATATCCGCCTGCCATGATGTGCGAAAACTGCGTGGTCATGCAGGTGTCGTCGCGCTGTTGGGTGAGGATGGCCGGGGCCATGGCCTGCTTCTCGAACTTGACGATGTCGCTTTCGAAGAGCCGGTCCTGGGTGTAGTAGGCCATGTCGAGCAGTCCGAAGCTTACCTGTCGGAGGCAGGCGGTGGCTGTGAGGAAGTTCCTGCTGCGGCGCAGGCGGTCAATCAGTTCGTCGGGCAGGGGCTCGCCGCTCTGGTAGTGGTTGGCGAAGGTGTGGAGGAAGTCCTTTTCCACGGCGTAGTTTTCCATGAACTGTGAGGGCAGTTCGACGAAATCCCACCACACATTTGTGCCGCTGAGGCTTTCGAAGCGGGTGTTGGCGAAGATGCCGTGGAGGGCGTGTCCGAATTCGTGCAGGAAGGTTCCGACCTCGCCCAGGGTGAGAAGCGACGGCTTTTCGCTGGTCGGTTTGGTCAGGTTCATGACGAGGCTGACATGCGGACGGATGTTTTCTCCCTTGCGGTTGATGTACTGTCCTTGGAATTCCGTCATCCACGCACCGCCTCGCTTGCCTGCCCTCGGGTGGAAGTCGGCATAGAGTACGGCCAGGTAGGAGCCGTCGCTGTCGAACACTTCGTAGGCTTTCACATCGGGATGGTAGACTGGGATGTCGTTGTTTTCCACGAAGGTGATGCCGTAGAGGGTGTTGGCCAGCGAGAATACGCCCTTGATTACCTGTGAGAGTTCGAGGTAGGGGCGGAACATCTCGGCGTCGATGTTGTAGCGTTGCAGCCGCAGTTTGTGCGAGTAGAAGCCTTTGTCCCACGGTTGCAGTTGGAAGTCGTCGCCTTCCAGTTCCCTGGCGGTCTGCTCAACCTCGGCCAGTTCCTTCACGGCCGTGGGCTTGTAGGCGTCGAGCAGTTGGTTCAGGAGTTGGTAGACCTGCTTGCTGGAACCTGCCATGCGGTGCTCCATGACATAGTCGGCAAAGGTGTTGTAGCCCAGCAGTTGGGCGGTTTCGCGGCGTATGTTGACGAGTCGCTGGCAGATGGTCAGGTTGTTCTCTGCGTTGGGGTGCATGCCGCGGGTGTTGTAGGCCATGTAGAGTTGCCGGCGGAGTTCGCGCCGGGTGCTGTAAGTCATGAAGGGCGACATGCTGTCGGCGTCGAGTGTGAACACCCAGCCTGCCAGTCCTTTCTCCTTGGCTGTGTGTTCGGCGGCCTCGCGGGCGGTGTCGGGCAGGCCGTCGAGTTCCGCTTCGTCGGTGATGTGGAGCTGGAATGCCTTTGTTTCCTTGAGCAGGTTCTGCGAGAACTGCAGAGCCAGCATCGATCCCTCCTCGCTGAGCTGGCGGAGGCGCTGCTTTCCCTCTTCATCCAGCAGGGCACCGTTGCGCCGGAACCCTTCGTAGCTGTCCTCGAGCAGCTTAAGTTCCTCGGGAGTGAGGTCGCCGTGGTGCTCGTAGACATGCTTGATGCGCTCGAAGAGCCTGGTGTTGAGCCCCACATCGTTGGCATGCTTGGTCAGTATGGGGTCCATGCGCTGTGCCAGTTGGTCGAGTTCGTCGTTGGTCTCGGCGCTAAGCAGGCACGAGAAGACGGTCGACACGGTGGAGAGCAGGGCGTAGTATTCGTCGTCGTGCTCGGGATCTTCGTATATGAGGGTGTTCCCGAAGGTGGGCTCCTCCGGGTTGTTCACTATTTTCTCTATCTGTTCGTCCTCACGGCGGATGCCTTCCAGGAATGCCTCCTCGTAGTGTTCGAGGCGTATTTCGTTGAAGGGAACGGTCTCGTGTGGGGTGTCCCATTTCCGGAGGAAGGGGTTGCCGGTTGTCGCTTGTTCTTTCATCTTGCCTGCAAATTTATTAAAAAGTACGCTGAAACGGATGCAGAACGGGGATAAAATCTTGTTGTACGGTTGCTTTTTGGGCGTCGCATGGGTAAAAAATCCTGACACTGTGCACTTTTCCCTTGGCTTGTTTTGCGGTCGGGAAGTGTGGTTCCAGGGGACAAAAGCAGGCTTTTCCCATCGTGTTTTTGTTGCACCAGCCTGCAAGTGGGCCTCAGTTGTGTTGCTGTTTCATGCCTTTTGTTCTTTGTCTGCAGGGTAGTTGCCCTCCAAAAGAGGCCTAAACGGCATGCGTTTGAGGCTCAAATGAAAAACGGGAAAAAGGAAATTTTTGTATTCGATAGTCTAATCTATTGGGAATCAACCACTTGCGAAAGAGTTGGATTTTGGCCAGATTTTGCCCGGAATGACGGCTTGCGGCCGTGAAAAGGCAAAAAAATGGCCTTTAAGGCCATGTGTGCATTCCAAAATCTTGACAAAAGAACCTGCTGTCAGGTGGCTTCCTCGCTGAGGAAGTGCTCCATCTGCGGTATGGCGAAACCGCCGCGGCGGAGTTCAATGAGCCCCGCCGTCTCGAGTTTGTGCAGGGCAATGGAAGTGTTCAGCCTGCTGTCGTTCAGTTCGCGGGCCAGTTGCTCCATTTTGATGTGCACCTCTTTGCGCCCCGTCGGACTCTCGGTGTGTGCCTTGACGAAGCGCCTGATACGGTCGGTGAGCTGCTGCGGCGCGGAAAGCCAGGACTTCTTCTCGGCATTCTGCAGTTTTGCCGAAAGGGTGTTGAGGTAGTTGAGCTTCACAATCAGGTGGGTGTCGAACAGCCGTTGGAGCTCGTTCTTGTCGATGGAGATGGCATTTACATCGGTGAGCGCCGTGATGCGGCTGGTGTAGAAGTGGGCGATGCCGTAGAGCCTTTCGGGCTGCAGCATGCAGGGAGCACGGAAAGTTTCCACCACTTTGTAGCTGTGCTTCTCGGAACTGCGCTCGGTCTGTATCTCACCGTCGGTGAGCAGCATGAGTTCTTGGCAGGACATGCCTTCATCCGCCAGGACAGTGCCCTTGCGATAGCGCCGGAAACTGAATTTGAAAGTGCCGAAGATATTCTCCAAATCACTTTCGCTTAATCCTTGGAACAGGCTGAGTATTACTACTTTATGATAGAAACTGATTGCTTCCACGATTGCGCGTTTTCCTTTGTTTCGTAACAGTTGTCACTCCGGCAGTTTGTCCCTGAGTGCCGGCGAGAACCAAACGGCCGTCTCGCCCTTTTGGTCGGCATAGATGAAATAGGCCATAAGGTCCTTCCGCTTCTCCAAGACGGCTTTTGCCTTGTCCATTCCCATGACCATGAATGCTGTTGCAAAGGCATCGGCAGTGGTGCAGTTGGAGGCCACGACGGTGGCGGAAAGGAGGCTGTGCTGCACTGGATAGCCCGTGTACGGATTGATGGTGTGGGCATATTTGCGGCCGCCCTTGTAGTAGAAGTTGCGGTAGTTGCCGCTGGTGGCCAGTGCCTTGTCGGTGATGTTCAGGGTGGTTTGCAGCTCGTTTTTGATGTTCAGCGTGTCGTCGGTGGGCTTCACCACTGCAATCCGCCACGGCAGGCGCTCGCTGTTGATGCCGCTGGCAACGATTTCGCCGCCAATTTCCACGATG
Source organism: uncultured Prevotellaceae bacterium (assembly GCA_937877605.1). GTDB lineage: Bacteria > Bacteroidota > Bacteroidia > Bacteroidales > Bacteroidaceae > Prevotella. The sequence goes on from CALFJA010000066.1 coordinate 50,665, forward strand.
AAGTTCTTGATACCGTTTTTCCGGAGCAGGTCGGCCACACAGTCGCAGCCGTAGCCCTTGGCGATGGCCGCACAGTCCAGTTGCAGCCGCGGGTCGTCTTTCTGTATCTTGCCCAGGTGCAGCCGCACCTTCTTGTAGCCCACGAACTGCCGCAGGCTGTCGATGGCATGCGGCGTGGGCTGTACATCGTTCTTGAAGCCGAAGCCCCATGCGTTGACGAGCGGTGCCACGGTCATGTCGAACGCCCCATCGGTCTCGGCGGAGATGGCCTGTCCCAATTCGAAGACATTGAGGAACATATCGTCGGGACGCACCTGCTCGTTGCGGTTGATGCGGGAGATGACCGACTCTTTGTTGAAGGCCGACAGCGAGGCATCCACCTTGTTGAGCACCGACTGAATGTCGCGTTCCAGGTTGCTGTCGTGCTGATAGATGATGGTGTAGTAGGTACCGAAAATCTTTCCCTGGTTTTTCTGGTAGGGAAGCGACTGCTGCTGCCTGATGACGAAGATGGAACCGGCCACAAGCAACAGCAGGAAGGCTGCCTGTATGTATCGTTTTTTCATATAACGAGTGGACTTAGGGGCGTTTTTTCGTTTTGGGGTTATATTTCCTTTTCAATCTGGTAGTCGTTGCGGTTGGGGTTGGAGCGGCTGATAAGGTCGCCTATGAAGCCCGCCAGGAACAGCTGCGTGCCGATGAGCATGGTGGTAAGCGCAATGTAGAACCAGGGAGAATTGGTGATGAGCCGCTGCGGAATGCCGTTTATGAGGCAGTAGAGTTTGTCGGCGCCCAGCCCGAGCACGGCAAAGAAACCGATGAGGAACATGAGCGAGCCGAGAAAACCGAACACATGCATGGGCTTCTTTCCGAAGGTGCTCAGGAACCAGAGGGTGAGCAGGTCGAGGTAGCCGTTGACGAAACGGTTCCACCCCATGAACTTGGAAACGCCGTACTTGCGTGCCTGGTGGTGTACCACCTTCTCTCCAATCTTGCTGAAGCCTGCATTCTTTGCCAGGTAGGGGATGTAGCGGTGCATTTCTCCGTAAACCTCTATGTTCTTCACCACCTCGCGACGGTAGGCCTTCAGTCCGCAGTTGAAGTCGTGGAGGTTCTTTATTCCGCTGATTTTCCGTGCCGTGGCGTTGAACAGTTTGGTGGGGAGTGTCTTGGAGATGGGGTCGTAGCGCTTCTGCTTGTAGCCGGAAACGAGGTCGTAGCCCTCTTCGGTAACCATCCGGTAGAGTTCCGGAATCTCGTCGGGCGAGTCCTGCAGGTCTGCATCCATGGTGATGACCACATTGCCCTGGGCTTCCTTGAATCCGCAGTAGAGAGCGGGGCTCTTGCCGTAGTTGCGGCGGAACTTGATGCCCCTGACATGCGGGGACTTCCTTCCGAGGTTCTCGATGATGTCCCACGACTGGTCGGTGGAGCCGTCGCTGATGAATATCACCTCGAAGGAATAGTGGTGCTCGTGCATGACTCGCTCAATCCATTCGTAGAGTTCGTGGATTGATTCTTCTTCATTGAAGAGGGGGATTACGACAGAAATGTCCATATTGCTTGTGTTTTTGTTTATTTGCGCTTGCCAAACAGTGCTACGACGGGGCTGACGATGATGCCCAGAAAGAGGTTCTGGACGAGAAACGACCCTGTCAGCTGGATGGGTGTGGTGCCCTTCATCTGCTCCACGGCCTGCTGCATGTCGTCGGTGCTGATGCCCTGCTGTTCATAAATGGGCCTTACCTGCTCCATGGCATCGGCAATAAGCTGGAAGAAACGGCCGTGGTCGAGCAGTTGGAAATAGCCGAACTGAACGAGGGCAAAGAGGATGCAGGCTCCGCCGAAGAGCTGGATGCAGTAGAGCAGTGCCCTTCCGAAGGAGATGGTGCCGTCGAGTGCGTCCTCACGGAACTTGCGCAGGCGCCAGAACATCACGAAGGGCGTGGACAGCATCAGCAGCACTCCCCACGAGGTGGTGGGAAGGTAGACGATGGTGAGGAAACTCAGCGTCCATACGAGTGCCAGTATCAGCCCGTCCTGACGGGCATAGGCTCTCAGTTGTTTCAGTTCGTCGGTGGTCATCATTCGCCGGCAAAGTTACGAATAAACGCGTGCAATAGAAAAGAAAGAATGGAAAAATCTTTGTTCATTGCCATGTGGAAGTGGTTTTCAAGAGTGCCTGACAAACAAAAAAAGGGGCGCACGGTTGTGCTCCCCTTTATGTGGGTTGTACGATTTTCAGTGTAACCGCACTTGTTGCAGTGTGTCTTTAGAAGAGTTCTGCGTAAACGGCGGCCTCTTCGCCCTCGAACATGCTCAGTTCGCCCGACGGGTGGTACTTGAAGTCGGCGAAGCGGAATACCTGTACGGCCAGAAACTGTTTGTCGGCGGCATAGACAATCTCTGCGCGGATGTTGCCCAGTTGCGTTGACTGCGGCTTGCCTTTGGAGGCAATTTCCTCCTTCACCTTTTCTGCAGGTTGCTGCAGCAGGCGCTGGAGCAGAATACCGTTGTCGGCGGAGTAGTCCAGTACGGTAGCCTTCAGTTTGCTCTGGGTGGGGATATAGATATAGCTGGTGGAGAAAAATGATTTCCGTGTTTCCACATGTTCACTGCTGACAACAGCCTCGGCTATTGCCAAATTCTTAATATTTGCCATTTCTGTGTTATTGTTTTGATTGATTGATCCTTTTAGAGTTAGGGGTGCGTGTGTGGTTTTTAAACAATCTAACACAGGATGTGCCTGAAGGCTATAACATAATGCAGCCTCGCGGCACGGTAAATCTGGATTTTTGAAAGGTTAGAGGTGGAATGGGGAAGGTGGAATGAGGATGACTGATGTGGGCACGGCATCCTGTTGTACCACTTTTCGTGCGGTTTGGCCTGGGTGGTCTGTGTCCGTTGCTGCCGTGCAGTGACAATACGCTCAGTCTGCTGTCGGTCGGACAGGGTGGCGCAGGGTTTCTCCTCTTCCGTGAATGAGTGGCAGTAAAGGCTGTCGCGGCAGTTCTTGTTCTTTTCGTTCCACTGCCTTCCTTCCGCAGCGTGCGACGGAAGAAACCAGCCCAGGCTCAGCGTCAGGACGGCAAGCTGCAGGCAATAACGGTTTCTTTTGTGGAATCTCATCGGCGTGACAGGCTTTATGCTGCTTGCGAAGGTACATACAAAAATCAGAAAAGCAGAATTTTATCCGTTCATTTTTTCTTTATTCAGGAAAAATGCTTACCTTTGCATCTGCAAAACACGGGCAAGTCCCGTACGGCCAGCTCCCTTCGAATCCTCCAGGACGGGAACGTAGCAAAGGTAGTTGGTTGTAGCGGCGCGATACGGACAGCTTGCCCACCTGCCTCTTTAGCTCAGTTGGCCAGAGCACGTGATTTGTAATCTCGGGGTCGTTGGTTCGAATCCGACAAGAGGCTCAAAGAGCATCTTCGATGACAGGTAAACACTTGTTTTTAACCGGCATTGGAGATGTTTTTTGTATGCCTGCCGCCGGCAGGCATTTCGGATATTTAATCCGACAAGAGGCTCAAGGAACAATCAAGCCGGGAATGCAAAATCGGGAGAAAGGCATTTGTCTTTCTCCCGATTTTCTTGTTGGTCTTGTGGAAAAGGAATGCTATTTTGCCTGTTTGTAATGCTGGTGCATGCAGGGAAAGTCGATGGTTGTGTCGGGCTGGCAGAAAGGTATGATGGGCATTTGCTTGCCGTCAGTGACATCCATGCGGTCGGTCAACATCTGCACTTTGGCTTCAACGCCATCGAGGGTGACGGTGACTTTTCCTTTGCTGTATTTGTAGTAGAGCCAGCCTTTTCCTATCCTGACGCGCGTTTGCAACTCGGTGATGGCTGAAGGGAGTGCCGGACGGACTGTGATTATCCCGTTGAGGAGGTCGGGCTGTATGCCGAGGAAGCACTGGTACCAGACGCGTAGTTGCTCGGAGTTGCTCCATGCCTGGAGGAAAGTTCCCGACCGTTTTGCCCATGACGTTCCTTTCCGCGGATAGGCATCGGCATTCTCGCTGAGACTTCCCACAGCACCTTCTTTGAGTGCCTGACGGTTCATGTTGCAGAACAGTTGCCACGCCGTCTCCTTGTATCCATATTCAATCATGCGCTGCATGGCAATGCCGTTGACCCAGAGCCATACCGTTCCGTTATGGTAGGCGTCGTCGAAGAAATAATGCTCGTCGTCGTGATGATAGGGATGGAACTGCGGGTCGTCCTGTGCCAGCGATGCGACGCCCCAGGGGTAGACCAGCTTGCGCCAGACTCGCTTTGCCACTTCATGCTTGAAATAGTTGTCGTCAATGAGGTCGAAGCAGAACAACTGATTCGGCCGGTATTGGAGGTCGGGTGTGCCGTTGTTGTTGAGGTGGTCGTAGACAAGGATGTTCTCCTTGTCGCAGAAATCTTGTTCGAAGTGTCTTGCCATGTGTTGTGCGGCTTGCTCCCATCGCGTGGCATGTACCGTGTCGTTGATTAGTGTGGCCAGGTGTGCCCCCGCCATGAGTTGCCTGTACCACAGCCACTGAATGTCGTTGGCCCTGTTGCCGCGGGGAGAACCGGGCACTTCATGCTTCACATCCATCCAGGTATCGGCATCTTCGTGTAGGAGATAGCCTTTTTCGTCAACTTGCTGCTTGAGACATTGATTGATGCTTAGTTGGATGGTGGGGTAGATGTCTTGCAGGAAATTTCTGTCGCCGGTATATTTCAGAAGTTCTTCTGCCTCGATGACATACCGTGGCGTACCGTCGGCGGTGTTGTACATGATAGTGTCTGGGTTAGCCCAGTTGGGTATGCGTCCGTAGTTGGGTGAGAGGCTGTCTCGGTTTTGTAGTTTGGCGAAGTCGCGGAGCATCTCTTCGGCTTCTTCAAACTGGCCCGTGACCATAGTGGCTCCCGGTAGTGCGATGAACATGTCTCGTCCCCAGTAGGAGTTGAACCACGGCAGTCCGGCGTAAATGCCTTTTCCCTGCTGGTTGGTGATGAGCTGGTCCATGGTCAGTGCAAGCCAGGCTAATGCGTGGTCCAGTTCCGGCAGGTTGCTGTTCAGCGGTACATTGTCGCTGAGCAGCCTGTTCATGCGTGCCGTTCGTTCGGCAATCAACTTTGTTTTCTCCGTGCGTGCCTTGTTGATGAGTCGCTTGCATTCGTCAGGTGAGCCATAGACGCAGATGAACCCACCGGCCTCGGCATTTACTGTGAGCGTGCTGTCGCTGAAAGAAAGTGCAGTGGGAATGAGTGGTGCCACCTCCAGCACTTTTCCATGACTTTCTTTAGGGATGAATCTTACCGAAGAGTTGTCGAAGGAGGAGCCGTTCAAGAGCCTTTGATCGATGGAAATGCCTATCTGCCGGGCTTTCTTCGTTTCCAACGAAATAAAGATAATATCCTCGTTGTCAACCAGCTGTAAACATTCTGTGGCATTGTCCCAGTTACGTTTGAGCGCGTCGGGGGTGATGTGTACCTGTTTGGCTTTGCTGCGCAGGAGAGGTTGTCCGTCGACATAGAGTTGATAGTCGGAGAAAATGCGGCGTGTTGCGATGTTCCATCCTGCGAAATAGTCGTCGAAGTGGCCTTGGTGGCTTTTTCCGTACCAATAGGCAGACCGCTTGTTGGTGAAGGAGTACTCGCGGTTGTCGGCTGCCTGAATCTCCATCTTCAGGTCGCTGGTCTGAAGTGGGTCGGGCATTGACGGGGAAATCTGTCGTTGACAGGCAACCATTGAGGGCAGTAGGATGAATAATAGTCTGGCGAAGTACATCTTATTTTACAATGAATTTCTTGCCGTTTTTAATGTATAGTCCTTTTGGGAGGTTATCAGGTGCTACTTTGCGTCCAGTGATGTCGTAGATAGATGAGTGATTATCAGGTGTGAGGCTATCAGGTGTGAGGTGGTCGATGCCGGAGACTCCTTCGCCCCACTGCTGTCGCAGATAATTGGTTTTCTCAGTAATGGCATTCTTGAAAGCGGCCTTGCGGCTACTCATGTCTGCATTTCCGTAGGCCGGCCATCGTGCAGCGTCGGCAACAGCGGCCTGTGCTATCTGGTCGACGAAGTTGTCGATGAAGTTGTCGAGGGTGAGGTATTGGTTGGGATAGAACGCTTTCCATATATCCTTTACTTTTTCCTGGAAGCGCGGGAACTTTGCAATCTCTCCTATCCAGCTCTGTCCGAATGGTGGGTCTACATAGATGAACTTGTTGTAGCCTCGGTGATATGAGTTGCCGAAGTCCCAGACGGGTCCGAATATGAGTTTGGTGTCGTTTCCCAGTTCCTTGCTCATGTAGCAGCTTCCGTGGAAGGACTCTGCGTTGTCCATGACCTCCTGTACGATATAGAAGCGTGCGAGTGCATCGATGTCAATGTAGTTTTCCCAGTCGGTGGAGTTTTTGTTGGTGTTGTAGATGGCATTGTCTGTTGCCTTGAGGAAGTTGGTTATGTAGTTTTCCTGTTCGGTAGAGAGCACTTCGGGTGTATGGTAGGTAATCCAGAGGTTTGCTCCGTTGCCTTCGCTGAAGCGTATTTGTCCGTCTTCCTCATAGTTGTTGATTTCGAGGAGCCATCCTCCTGTAATTTTTTCGGCATCGGTTTCCTGGTCGGCTTGCTCCACAATGTTGACGCGGTCATTGTCGACGCGTATTTTGTCGGTCATCATGTAGAGTCCGATGTAGTCGCCATTGAGGATTACCTCGACGGGTTGTTGTTCGGGTGTGTATGCGAGTCCGAGCAGTCGGCTGAGTTGAAATCCGACGGTATTTCTTAGGAATCCGAGGTTGTCGTCGGCATGTGCGAGGAGGGTGAAGTGCTTGCTTTTCTTCATACCCAGGGGAGCGGCCTTCTTGTCGAATTTCAGTCGATAGGGCTTTTTGTCGAATCCTGTCCAGGTGTAGTTGCCGCGGCCTTTTATTTTCAGTACCAATGGGGAAGTCTTGCTACCGAGGTTCTCGTATCCCTCGAGTCCAAGCGCATCAATGTAGTAGGTGCCGTCGACATAGTTTTCCTTTGAATCGACGGGGACGACCTCTTCGCTCTTTCCGTCGGCGGTAAGGATGAGGTCTGGTTCGGTGTACCATTCGGTGGTGAAGGTGTAGTAGCCGGCATTCTTGAAGTTAAGGTCGCCCGTCTGCTGTCCTATGTTTTCTCCGTCGTTGAAGATAATGTTGGAAGGGAGGTTGGCGGCATTCATTTCGTTTGTACCTACCCATCGCCAGATTTCATTTCCGTTATCGGCGGTGCCAACGAGTTGGCATTGGTCGCCCGGCCAGTCGTTGCTGACGGTTCCATTGCCGTTCCAAGTGTAGCAATTGACATTGATCCAATGTTCCGTATTCTCGAAGTAGGCGAAATACTTTCCTTCGACCATGGTGCAGCAGTCGGCCACCTGGACGGCTTTCGTGGTGTTGATATATAGCACGGGTAGTGTGCCGGAATAGGGCGTGCCCTTGAATGCGTTCATGGTCTGCCACGAGCCGGCGGCCCAGTTGTCACCGCTGGTTGGAACGAAGATGCCTCCTAGAATGACATTGTCCTCTCGTGTGGCGGTTCGTTTTTCCCCAAGGGTGTTGCTGATGTAGTTCTTTACATCGTTGAAGTTCTTTTCCTGGTTGCCATCAGGCAGGGATGTCTCGGCAAAGGTGTACCGGTACATGTCGCTGGCTTTCTCTGTCAGGGTGACGCTCCAGATGTTTTCGCCTTCGTTTGTCATCTGAAGTACATAGCAAATATTTTGACTGTTGCTGCCGTACACAAACTTGATGTTGCTGTATTGTGTCTTGGAGTTGTCGAAATAATACTTGCCGGCAGGAATATCAAGCGCAAAAGCCTGCAGCGAGCAAAGTATCAGTAGCACGAATGAAGTGTAGACCTTTTTCATTTTTTTATATTAGCATATTAAAGATGTGTGTTTGTTATTCCAAGTCAACCACGGTGATGCCTGCACCTCCGAACTGTACATGTTCGTCGGAAAAGTGTTTTACTTCGGGGAGTGTGGAGAGGTATTCCCTGATGAGTGTCCTGAGGATGCCATTTCCTTTTCCGTGAAGTATTCGGACACGGCCCACCGACATGAGTACGGCATCGTCGATGAAGTACTGTACTGCGTTGAGTGCATCGTCGGCTCTCATCCCTCGCAGGTCGATGTCCTGACTGAATTGCTTGCGCCGTTCATCGATGGTTTCCCTTGTGATGCGGCTCACCCGGACGGCCTCCTCTTGTCGCAGTTCCATTTTGCTTTTCTTGGGGGTGTCTGCGGCTTTTGCTTTTTCCAGTCGCTCAAGGGGCAGTTTCGAACGCATCTCTCCGAGGATGACGGTAGCAACCTTTCCTTCAATGCTCTCAACGATTCCAATCGATGAGAGTCCCTTTATGCTGACGCTGTCGCCCTGGCTTATTGTCCGATTTGTTCCTGTCGGTGCCGGGCTGGTGGCGTTGGTAGAGGAAGTTTCTGCATCGGGTTGTTTGTTTTTGCGGCGTTTTTCTTTGCGTTCCTTGCGGATTTGTATCTGTTTTATCTTCTTGTCGATAAGTTCGTCGCCGGCAGAGGTGTCAATCTCGCCGACTTCCTGCTTGAACAGTTCCAGTTCTTTGCGGATTCTCCTTGTTTCTTCACGCTCGGCTTGCTGCTCGCGGATTTCGCGGATGGCATTTTCTATTTTCCGGTTGCTTTCCTGCAAGAGTTGCTCTGCCTGTTGCTGGGCTTGCTGCAGGATGGCTTTGCGCCGTTGTTCCACCTCGGCCACATTCTGCTCGTACCGCTCGATGGTGCGCTGCATGTCCCGCTCATGCATGTGTATGGCCTGGCGCTTGTTTTCCCAGTATCGCTTGTCACGGACGATGTCTTGCAGGTACTTGTCGCTTTGGATGTAGTCGCTGCCGACAATCTGGCTGGCATCGCTGATAACCTCCTCAGGCAGTCCTGTCTTTCGTGCTATCTCTATGGCAAATGAACTGCCCGGCTGTCCCATCGACAACTGGTATAATGCCTGCATTTCCTTACGGTCGTAGAGCATGGCGGCATTGAGAATGCCCTTGTGCTCGTCGGCAAAATGCTTGAGGTTCTGATAGTGGGTTGTAATGACCCCGTAGGTGCGCTTTTGACAGAACTGCTTCAGTACCGCCTCGGCAATGGCGCCTCCAATCTGTGGCTCTGTTCCGCTGCCAAACTCGTCGATGAGCAACAGTGTGCGGTTGTTGGCCTGGCGCATCATCTGTTTCATGTTCAGCAGGTGGCTGGAATAGGTGCTCAGGTCGTCCTCTATGCTTTGCTCGTCGCCGATATCAATCATCAGTTGTTCGAAAAGTCCGGTCTTGGATCTTTCTCCCACGGGGATGCTCAATCCGCACTGAAGCATGTATTGCAGCAGCCCGACGGTCTTCAGGCAGACAGACTTGCCGCCGGCGTTGGGGCCTGAGATAAGCAGTATGCGTTGTTCCTTATTCAATAATATAGTAAGTGGCACTACTTTCTTTCCTTGTCGTTCCAACGACTGGCGCAGTAATGGATGTACGGCATCAATCCAGTCGATTAGCGGTTTGCCGTCCACTTCCGGCTCTATGGCCTGCATCGACCTGGCAAGGCGGGCTTTTGCCTGCACGAAGTCAATGTCGGCCAGCAATCGGTAGGAATGGACTATCTCGTTGACATGCGGCCGTATCTCATCGCTGAGTTCCGTGAGGATGCGCACCACTTCCTGGCGTTCGTTGTTCTCCAGTTGGCGTATCTTGTTGTTTGCCTCTACGACGGCAGCGGGCTCCAGGAACAGGGTGCGACCGCTGGCCGACTCATCGTGTACAATGCCGTCAATCTTCCGTTTCATTCCAGGCAGGATGGGCAGCATCAGTCTCCCGTCGCGAAGGGTGGGAGCCGCATCTTTGTCCACAATGCCGTCTTTCTGTGCGCTGCGGAGTATCTGCATCATGATCCTGCCGACGCTGCCTTCCATGCGGCGCAACTCACTGCGTATCTCTGCCAATGGCTTTGAGGCGTTGTCCTTCACTTTCCCGTGCTGATCCAGCACCTGTGCTATCTGACGGATGATGTCGGGGAAGCAACAGATGCCTTCTGTAAGTCTGTACAGCGTGGGGTAGAGGAGCGTTTCGTCGCTGTCGCGCTTGGAAAGGTATCGGCAGATGGCTTCGATGGTTTGCAGGGAGCGCATCAGGTCGAAGAAGTCCGGCTCTTCGAGGTGGGTGCGCTTCAGCCGCAGTCGCTTCACGGCCGGGCGGATGTCGTAGAAGTGCACCAAGGGAAACTCCTGCTCGTCGCATTCCTGCAGGCGACGGAACTCCTTCACTTGCCGCAACAGGCTGTTCACCTGCACCGCCTTGGCAGAAAAGGACATCTGTTCGACCAGTTCTTTACCAAGACTGGACACACAATACCCCGATAGGAGTTGACGAATCTGGTCAAACCCTATTTTCTGCTCAAAGTTTTTTGGATAGATCATTCTTTACCGTAGCAGCCTCCAAATGTATAAATAAACCATCGCACAGCCAAAAAAGTTCCGGAAAACTTTGTCTTTTAACACATTGCGTTTGCACGTTTTTACACAGCAACCCTGTTCTCTGGCGTTAAAAAAACAGACTAAAATTTGCAGGGACAGAATATTTCGCTTACTTTTGCAACGCTTTTCCGACAACTACCTGTCGCCATAGCAAAAGGAGAGATGGTAGAGTGGTCGATTACACCGGTCTTGAAAACCGGCGCACTGAGAGGTGCC
>CALFJA010000067.1 GCA_937877605.1 uncultured Prevotellaceae bacterium
TTGAAGCGGTAGGTATAGCTGCCCTGCACCGAGAATCGGTTTTCAAGGAACGGCAAGCCTCCCTTCTGCACCTCTTCCGTGCATACTTTGATGGGAAAGCCGAATGCCTCACCGATCTCCTTGGGCTGGCCTTTGGTGTTGGTCTTGTCGGCTATCTGCTGCAGTTTGGCACCCAGAGCCTCGAAGTCATCGTACTGTTTGCCATCGATGGTCACGGCATTGATGACGTTGCCGAGTCCGTCGTGTCTGACGTTCTTTTCAAATACTTTCTGGTCGGCCTGCATCTTCGACAGAATATCCTTGTCTCGCGACAAGTCATGCTGTTTGGTATCTACCTCCAGTTCCACCGTCCGCCTTGCCTTCATGAAGCTCTTGCGCTCACTTTCAAGGGCAGTAATTTTCTTCTCCAACTTCGCCTTGTCCAGCAGGTCGGTGTTGCCCGAAAGGATGGCCATGTACTCCGAGAAGTTCATGCCCGATTTCTCGTCCATGCCTCCCTCGTCGATGGTACGTGCTCCCAGGGCACCGCTCTTCAACTGAGTGATGAACATCTGCTTGTTGTAGAGCAGGTTGAACTTGTAGGCATCCAGTGTCCGCTCCACTGCATAGATATGCACATCGACCTTGTTGCCTGCAAACATTTTGGCAATCTCGTTGCCCTTGCGGACGGCACGACCATTACGCTGTTCTAGGTCACTTGGCCTCCACGGCGCATCCAAATGATGAATCGCGACAGCCCGTTTTTGGGCATTCACACCAGTACCCAGCATCGACGTGGAGCCGAAGAGCACTCTCACCTTACCCTCATTCATCGCTGCTATCACAGCTTTCCGTGCCTTCTCGTTCTTGCACTCCTGTATGAAGCGTATCTCGTCGGCTGGGATGCCATAGTCCTCTACCAGTTTCCGTTTGATTTCAGAATAGACAGACCAGCCACCTCCCGGCTGATACGTTCCCAAGTCTGAGAATACAAATTGCGTACCTTTCTGCTCATCGAACCTCTTGTAGTATTCAGCAATGGTAGCCGCACAGTGCGAAGCCTTGTTGTCAGGATGGTCGCCATACGACGGGTCTATCATGCGCATATCGAGTGCCATCTTCCGGGCATAGTCCGTAGCAATCAGCATCTTCGCCTTCTCTTCCGTCTCACTCAATGGCCCACGACCGAGAATCGTGGCATCCCCCGTTTCGGCAAACTTCATCAGTTTCTGGATGAAGACCTCCTGGTCGGGTGTCGGCTTGATGTTGTGCAGTATCTCGTTCATCTCCGGCCTGTCCACACCCACGTCCTTTGCCGTTCGGTAGTCAGTGATCTCATTGTAGAACTGCGCCAGTTCCGGCACCTTGATGAAGTACCTGAAACGCTCTTTCTGGATGATGTTATTCGTCACCGAGAACTCAAAGTCCGTCGATTTCTTGGCGAAGATAGCGGCCCAGGCATCAAAACAGCGGATGTTCTGACGCTCCAGTTCCTTCGGGCGCAGGTACTTGAAGAGCAGATACAGTTCCGTCAGGCTGTTGCTGATGGTCGTACCCGACAGGAACGTGGCGCACAAGTCCTTGCCCTTCCGGTCCTGTATGGTGCGGATGGCAAAGAGCAGGTTCAAGGCCCGCTGGCTACCGAGGCTGTTGCCGAGTCCTGCCACACGGTCGTGACGGGTGTTGAACATCAGGTTCTTGAACTGGTGCGACTCGTCCACGAAGATGTGGTCGATGCCCATCTGGCGGAAGTCCACCACATCGTCCGTCCTCGTGCGGATGGCATACTCAATGCTGTCCAGTTTCTCCTCCAGATTTGCCTTGCGCTTCTCCAGCCCCTTCAGCATCATGCCCGATATGTCCTTGCCGCTGTTGCGTAGCACGTCCAGGTTCTCCTCCACGCTCTGCAACTCAGCCTGAAGTATCTTCTGCTGTACCTCCGGCGACTGCGGTATCTTGCCGAACTGGTCGTGCGACATTATCACGCAGTCGAAATCATTGTTCTTGATAGTATTGAAGAATCTCACACGGTTAGCCGTAGAGAAGTCCTTCTCGCTGGCATACAGGATGCGGGCATCGGGATAGGCGGTCTGATAGGTGGCAGCAATCTCTGCCACGTTGGCCTTCAGTCCTATGATCATCGGCTTGCTCACCATACCCAGACGCTTCATCTCATGGGATGCGATACACATGATGAGCGTCTTGCCGGTTCCCACGCTGTGATCGCAGATACCTCCACCGTTCTGCTTCAGCATCCATACACAGTCCATCTGCGAGGGATAGACTCCCTTGATGCCATACTTGCGGTCGAGTCCCTTCAGGTCGAGGTCAGGAAACGTCTGGTGACTGCCGTCGTACTTCGGGCGCACGAAGCAGTTGAACTTCTCGTTGTACATCTGTGTCAGCTTGTCCTTGAACTCCTGGCTCTGCCCGTCGAGCCATTCCGTAAAACCGTTGCGGATTTCGTCAATCTTCGCATTTGCCAGTTGGATGGCCTCCGCATCCCGTACCTTGATGTCGTTGCCGTTCTCATCCGTACCGATACACTTCATGATGTTCGGCACGGTGTTGTGCAGCGCATGGCGAAGCAGGGCCATACCGTCGTAGCCCCGATACTCGCCCTGTACATGGAACTCGCGCCATATCTTCATGTTCTTCTTCTCACAACTCACGTCATACTCGTCGATGTTGGGCGAATAGACAATATCCACACCCGTCTCGAAGAGGTTTGTCATATACGACGAATAGACCGACGCTGGAATCCATCGCTCACCGAAGTTAAAGTCCAAGTCCTCGAAAGGAATGGGCGTGGGTACGGCATCCTTCAGGGCTTTCAGCGACTTCTCTATCTGCTCGTTGACCTCACCGCCATTGGCCTCTATGCTCCTTTCTACAGCCTTGATCTTCTCCACCACGTTTCCCGCAATGAACTTGTCGCGTACCTC
>CALFJA010000068.1 GCA_937877605.1 uncultured Prevotellaceae bacterium
CTGCTTCTTCACCCGGATGCCGGCATAAGCCTGTGTGATGGGCGAGGTGTCCCAACAGATAATCTTGTCGGCCTGCAGACGGTGGGTCATTACATACACGCAGGAGAAAAATACATAGGAGAAATAGTTCAACATCAGGCACAGCGATGAACTCTTGCCACGGGGAATAAGGGGAACACGAATAACTTTTGCACCCTTGTATTCCTCGTGTTGGACTCCCCAGAAACAGTAACCGGAAAAGATTTTCCCAAAAGGATAGTTGGGTTTGCCCGTAAGCACAGTCACATCATGGCCTGCACTGACAAATCCGGCTACCAGATCGTTGATCTTGAAGTCTTCGGGGTAGAAATATTGAGTAACAACCAGTACTTTCATTATTATTAAGGTGGAAGGTGGGAGGTAGTAAGTGGAAGTCGGTCGTAACCATTCTATTGCTTACGCCACACCATCTTGTTGACGATGCCCGTGTAACTCTGGATAAGTTTGATAACCTTAGTGGATAACATTTTCGTCAACATATGAAGGAACCGGGCAGGCATCATCACCATTTGCATGCATACTTACAGCCAAATCAATCGTCTGAAGTACCTGCTCTGAGTTTATACTACCAATTGTGAACACACCATTATCCATTGCTTCGGGGTGCTCTGTGCTGGTACGGATGCTAACAGCAGGGAAGCCAAAGAATGCACCTTCCTCAGGAACTGTTCCGCTATCACTTACAACACAGAAAGCATTCTGCTGGAGTTTGTTGTAGTCAAAAAAACCAAGGGGCTTGTGCTGAATAACCTTCTCGTTAAATTTGAACTCCCGCTTTTCTATCATCTTCTGGCTGCGGGGATAGCAACTATAAAGGACAGGCATGTCGTATTTCTCTGCCATCGCATGGTCGTTCTCAGCAAACTGGTTTAGCACACCAATGCAATTAATCACAGTGTCGTATTTCCCTTCCTTAATCACTCCAGCTATCGTCTCAGTATCAAAAGCATTACATGCAAAACTCTTAATCAGTTTAGATTCGTGCAGATCAAAACCATACACCTCATGTCCTTGCTCCTGAAGATATAAACTGATAGTATGGCCTGCCATACCATTGCAGCCACAAATAAAAAACTTCATATTCAATTCTCTAGACCATTTAACTATCTATAAACATTTAACACTAAGCTCTCAACTTTATTCCGAGCGATAATCGCGAGTTTTAGTACGCGGCTGCAAGCCCATGTCTTCACGAATGAAGTTCAGTCTCAAAAGCAATTCTTTCATGCCTTCTACATCTAGGCGGTGGGTATTATGAGAATGATATTCCTCTACTTTCTCAACCTTGTGGCTACCTTCAGTAAAATACTTGTCATAGTTTAGATCACGCGTATCACAAGGAATGCGGTAGTAGCCTCCCAGATCCTCTGCTTTAGCCATCTCCTCACGAGTTACCAAGGTCTCGTAAAGTTTTTCGCCATGACGCGTGCCGATTACCTTTATTTCTGTTCCTGCATACTTCGGGTCGATTTTCGCATAAGTCTCCTTCAATGCCCGGGCAAGTGTACTCAGTGTTGCTGCCGGTGCTTTCTGCACAAACAGGTCACCATTTTCGCCGTGAATGAACGCGTAGATTACCAAATCTACTGCATCATCCAATGTCATCATAAAACGAGTCATATTGGGATCTGTAATGGTGATAGGGTTCTCCTCCATCATCTGCTCTACCCAAAGAGGAATAACAGATCCCCGGCTTGCCATAACATTTCCATAGCGAGTGCAGCAAATAGTGGTTTTTGCATTAAGCCCCAACTCACGCCCCTTTGCTATAGCCACCTTCTCCATCAAAGCCTTGCTCATTCCCATGGCGTTGATTGGATAGGCAGCCTTGTCGGTCGATAGCACCACAACATTGCTAACACCATGCTCTATGGCTGAGAGTAACACATTGTTGGTACCCATGACATTGGTCTGCACGGCTTCGATGGGGAAAAATTCGCATGAAGGCACCTGCTTCAGTGCTGCAGCAGAGAAGACATAATCAACGCCTTTCATGGCAATGTCAATGGAGGCTTTGTCACGAACATTCCCAATGTAGAATTTCACTTTCGAACTTTGAAGAGCATGGCGCATATCATCTTGCTTCTTTTCATCGCGTGAAAAAATGCGTATTTCCTTCACATCTGAGTCCAAGAAACGGCGTAGTATGGCATTGCCGAACGAACCTGTACCACCGGTAATCAATAAGGTCTTATCTTTAAATACTGACATACGGTTATTATTTACTTTTAACAAATTACAATTCTTTTATCCATCTGATAAAGTCGGACCAAGAGGTTGTGTCTTTTATTATATATAACGATTTCCCAGGAGGATTATTACAAACATCTGCCATATATTCAGCCCATTGTCTTCCGTTGTCTTCAGGAGCAATGAAGGAGACGCCCGAATAGTCCGAAAGAGTCTCCCGTGCATAAGGCCTGTCGGTCACGGCTATCGGAAGTCCTACCGATGCCGCCTCAAGAAGCGGAAGACCGATGGTTTCCATTTCGCTCGGGAACAACAGCGCATGGCATTGGCTGTAATAGCCATATAGTGTGGGTTGCGGCATTTGGCCGTGGAATACAAAATGTCGTTCCAATTGATTTTGCGTAATATCCCTCATCAAGTGCTTGCAGCCTTGTTTATCTGCAGTAAGATGAATCACTATCTTGTGGAACAATTCCTTGCGGCTTTCCCGAAGGCATCTCGCTGCATTTATCAGTATGTCGTGACGCTTATAGAAAAGGGGTAGTGCCGGATAAAGAAAATGCACATGTTCCTTGTCCAACAGGTCTCCTGCAGGTTCGGAGGGCACAGCCAGTCGTGCACCGGGCCGGAATACGCCTATTCTTTCCGCAGGGAATCCAAAGCGCGAAGAAAACAACCCTTTTATGAAATTAGCCTGAACGGCAACCTTCATCTCTTTTTGTAACAATAAACGGACATATTGTGGATATAGAAATCTGTAGAAGAACAGGCTGCGTTCCTCATATTTGAAAGGATTCCAGTTCCTTTTGACCAGAGGCAATAGATTGTGAAAATAGATAATTTGTGATTTCGTTGAACATCTAACTCCTGTGTTTTGAAAAGATACTATTCTATCTGGACTTATACAATGCTTTTTCAATAGCCTACGAAATCCGAAAAAGTCGAACCAGATCCGACCGAATCCCTTTGTCCGTACTTTTATATAAGTGATACTTTCATGCTGCGGCGCAGGCATGCATGAATCAATAAATACATAATACTTGTCCTGTTCCCGTTCACACATCAGAGCTTCCATGAACTGTTTATAAATGGACAAAGCTCCGCTTTCTCTCGATGCTGTTGCTACCACACAAATGTTCATAATTCTATTATTTCAAATGGTTTTCTGTCAGTTAAATGGATAAAGTGATTAAGCACCAGATGGAAAATGCAAAAGACAATGATGTCCACAAAAAGGATAAGCGTGGCAGGGAAACAGCAATTCAAGAAAATGTTCATTAGGAAGAAAAATACCGCCAATGCAAGTACGGTAAACAGCGTCTGATGACCCGTGAGTCCTGCACGAAGCAGTTTATGGTGTATGTGGTTCTTGTCGGCATCGAACAACGGACGATGGTGAATCCGACGGACAATCGTTACACGAACCACATCAAAACAGGGAACTATCAACAACGAGGCTGACTGAACCAGCGCATCGGGACGGTATTGTGCCACTAATGGGTTATTCATCGAATACTTCACAAACAAAAAGCCCAAGATAAATCCCAATGTCAGACTGCCGGAATCCCCCATGAATATTTTTCTATTGTCTTCTACACGACCAAAGACATTATAATAAGCAAAAGGAACCAATGTACCCATCAATCCGGCTATCATGATGGAATAGACATAGAGTCCGTCAGAAGCGAACAGCCACAGGAAACCACCCAATGACAGAAAACAGAGTGATGATGAAAGACCATCGATGCCATCTATCAGGTTGATTGCATTACAGATAAACACAATAGCAAGTATGGTCAACGGGATACCCACAACGGAAGGTATTTCCATCAAGCCAAACAGTCCATAGAAATTGTTCAGATATAGTCCTGCCAATGGCATAAGCAACGAAGCCAGCATTTGCCCGAAAAACTTTATTTTGGCATCCAATCCAATCAAATCGTCAACAATACCCATGAAGTAGATGAGCAGCAGACTTATTAAGAACATGCACGACCACAGACTAATCGTAGCGCGCTGATGGTCGGATGTATAGGCCATTACCGACATTCCGATGAAAAATGCCAACAACATGCTTGGAAGGAAGGAGATACCTCCCATACGGGGGATGTTGTTTTTGTGGATTGTCCTATGGTTGGGTATATCATATATTTTGTGTTGCTGACAATAATGCATGATGCGGGGAATAAAAATAAAGCCACAGCAGGCACTGGCTACGAATGATATAAGAATAATTAGAGGATACATATCTTTGTCGGGAGAGAATTATATTTAACTGAAACTATTGAGCATACGGCAGATATATTCCGCTTGTTCATCGGTCATGGCTGTATTGAGCGGTAAGGAAAGTTCTTCCCGATGAATCTTTTCCGTCACGGGAAGAGGTTGCATCTTTTCCGCCTTGCACAATTGAGTAACCAATGGCTTAAGGGCTGGTTGCCGGTGTGGGGGAATGGGATAGTGAACATCGGTATGTATGCCGACATCTGACAACATTTGGCGCAGTTGATCGCGATTGGATGAGAGTACAGGGAATAGATGATAGACATTCGTCTTGTCACGGCATTTTTCTGGAAGCCATACACCAGGATGGTTGATTTCTGAATAATAGATGTCTGCAAGTTCCCTGCGACGAGCATTCATTGCATCTAAATAGCGTAACTTAACATTGAGCACAGCAGCCTGAACCTCGTCTAATCGGCAGTTGCGACCTTCATAATCAAACTGGTAACGGATTTTTGAACCATAGTTTGCCAACGAGCGTACTACCGTTGCCAACTGCTCATCGTCAGTTGTCACAGCACCGGCATCACCCATGGCTCCCAAATTCTTGGTAGGATAGAAACTATGGCCCGCAGCATGCCCTAACGAACCTGTCTTGCGGCCTTCAAATTCGCAGCCGTGAGCCTGGGCATTGTCTTCCACCAAAATCAGGCCATGACGCTTGCACAGGACCGCCATTTCCTCGGAATAGGAACAACGCCCATAAAGATGAACAAGCATCACCGAGCGGGTACGCTCACTGATGGCGCGTTCCACGCATCTTGTTTCTATCTGCAGCGTTCGTTCGTCAGGTTCCACCAGCACAGGAATCAATCCGTTCGCCGTGACAGCCAGAATGGATGCGATGTAGGTGTTGGCAGGAACTATCACTTCATCGCCCTTTTGCAATCGACCCATCTCAATATAGGCACGATAGATCAGTGTAAGCGCATCCAGACCATTGCTCACTCCGACACAATGTTGCGTTCCGATATAGTCGCCATAGTTCCGTTCAAACTGCGCTACTGCGTTTCCACGAATATAGCGGCCACAACTAATTACTTCTGCTATTGCTTCGTTAATTTCATCCACAAACGGAGCATTTACAGCCTGAAGATCCAAAAACGGAATTGTTGACATTGGTTACTGTTATTGGTTAATTCTTGCGGAAAAAAAGTTGAACCTGCGATGATTTCAGCACAAGATATTTATGACTCAGGCGTTCTATCTGGAAAGTTTCATCCAATGCATTTATTCCATACGGCTGAAGCACTTCGGGATCAGATATAGGTTCGTCACCGGTTTCACGGTTGTAGAGATATGGCTCGTAAATACGCAGCTGCGTACCAGTATGTTCAAAACGCAGCAGACAGGTCTTTGCCGTTTGCCCCTTATCCTCCAATTGCAATAGCCGGACCTGGAAACTCCAATAGTATCCAGACATTGATAGGTCTTGGACATTACCCGTCTCAAGATTTTCCATTCGCTCCAAATGCCACATGCCGTCCAGTTTTCCATTGTCCGAATGTTCCAGATCGCACGAAATTAGCCCCATGCAACCCGCAAGAGTCATCACAAAGAAGACGGTTCGCAAAAAAGAAATATGTTTCATTAGTTCATTCTTTCATTAGTTCTTAACAAGGCCTGACTTCGAGAGTGTTATCTGCCCTCCGTAGTTATGTCCGAGCAGAGAGCCTGCATCCATCCCGAAAGCCCCTTTGAGTCTCCAACCATGATTGAGCACGATACCCGACTCGAGCATCAGACTAATATTGTGGCGGGCTTTCAGGTAGGGGCGGTCGTAGGTACCAAGGCCTTCCTGCCATGTTCCCAGCAGACGATACCACCAACGCTCCGAAGGCTCACCACTAACACCAAAATGCAGCGCCACGAAGCGGTTGTTTTCCACTTCTATCCTACCGTCACTGTTGTGTATCGGAGAGAGGAAAAGTGGGTTGCCCATCACCTGCCCCCAATGCTGCCACCCCGTATTGAAGTTATGATTGTAGTAGTTATCCCTTCCACCGATATGGTCGGCTATCGTCTGCGTATGGTCATGATAGATGGGACCGCTTTGGTATTTTGTATAGAGATATTCCAACAGCATGCTCCGTATGAAACGGTTGTACTTGAAAGTCAGTTCCATTCCGAGCATCATGTCTTTGATGTCGTACAGCAGATAGCGGCGCTTTTCCTTCGACTGCCAGTTCTCACCAGAGCCATATCCGTCATAGTCCAGCTGCAACATGGCCGAATGATCCTCAAAGTATTTGTCGCCATAGAGGTTCAATTGCCAGGTTTCTGCATCGTATGTCATGCGAAACACCCACGAGCCAAGTTGGTTGCCCTCGGCATTCTGGTAGGTTGTCTCCCCCACATCAGAGCCACCAGGCAGGAAAGCATGCCAAAAACCACTGAAGCCCCTGTTTCCTCTGAAAGTCTCGAAGGTGCCGTCGTCATTGGGGACAATGGTCTTACCGCCAAACTGCGATGCCATCTCCAGGCCAAGTTCCAGAGAAAAGGGAAAGAACACATCTTCATTGCCTATTTTCAGATAGCCGGCCTTACTGTGATACAACTGATGCTCCGTCCAGCGCGAGCTTCTGTTCGTGAAACTACGCTGCCATGCATCGTCAGTATTCATACCGTATGCAATGTGTCCCTTCAACCGCAACCAGCCACCTGTTCCAGGAATGGGCCAATAGTCCGCAAGAGCCAGACGCACCTGGGGCACAGGACGAGCATTGATTCCCAACGCCTGTGAACCACTGCTGAGTGTCTGGTTCTTCAGTTCCATCGGTCGCTCCTGAGCACCGATGCTCAACGAACCGTACAACCACCTTGCCTCCACAAAAGCCTGCTGCACTACAAAATTGCTTGTATAATTCGACGGAATGGCCACATCTATTCCGTAGCCCACACCCCAATGTCTTACCGAGTCGGTCTGTAGGGGGCGTATCAGCGAACTGCGCAGATAGCCGTTACTGCCCTTCAGCGAACTCAATCCATGACGGTTGGCGTTCAGCCACAAAGGAGTCTTACCGTCGGATAAAGACCATTGCGATTCCGCACGATAGGAAAGACCGTCAAGCAGGTCAATCTTTCCCGCATCATCGTAGTGTTTCCAGTCCTGTGCCTGCAACACAACACTGAATGCAAGGGTGAAAATGAATATAATAAAGTGCTTCATGCTTGTCTACTTGTCTATATAATAACGAACACGCGCGCGATTTATTACATTCATTCTTTCATTCTTTCATTAAAAGCCCTCTCCCTACTCTTCGGGAGAGGTTGGGGTGGGTATCAATCATTCTTTCATTTTGTAGGGAAAATCCTTTCCTGTTTAGGGAAAATCCTTTTTGGCAGCCGAAGGTTCTTGTTTTCTTTGTACCGTAAAAAAACAAACAACCAAACGACTAAACGACAAAAACATACAACTATGAAAAAATTACTTGCAACCCTGACCCTGATGCTCTCCTTCGCATTGCAAAGCAGTGCCATGAGCTACGAACAAGCCTGCGAAAAGGCCTTGTTCCTCACCGACAAGATGGCTTACGAGCTCAATCTTACCGATGAGCAATATGAGGCTGCCTACGAGATTAACCTCGACTACCTGATGAGCCTCGCCGATGTGAACGACATCTATGGCATCTACTGGGAACAACGCAACCTTGACCTCAGCTACATACTGCTCGACTGGCAGTATCGTGCCTATCTGGCAGCCAGTTACTTCTATCGTCCCATCTACTGGGATGCAGGCTACTGGCATTTCGGCATCTATGCACGCTACCCCTACCGCGACTACTTCTACTTCGGCCGTCCACACTTCTACCTCACCTATCGTGGAGGACACTCCTGGAGAATGAATGGAGGACACTCCTGGTATCATGGCCACAACTACGGACCAAAGCCCGGCGGACACCACTTCGGCATGCACGACAAGTTCCAGCGCGGAGACTTCGGAAAGGGATTCCGCGACGGACACGGCAGTGGACACAACGGTAACCATGGCGGCGGCCCCGGCGGACATAGTGGAAACAATGGCGGGCACAACGGTAACCATGGAGGAAACCATGGTAACGGTAGCGGTAACAATGGAAACCACGGAGGTTACAGCAACGGGCATTTTGGCGGACAGTCGGGCAACGGCAACACTTCGACCAATCGCTCCGGAAGAGACCGCGGTGGAAGAATCAGCACCGGCACCATAAACACTAACACGGGTTCAAGACCCACTGGTGACTTCAAAAAATTTGACGGAGGCAAGCAAGGCAACAACGGGATGAAACCTTCCACCGGCTCGTCCGCAACCCCCAGCAGCCGATTCGGAGGCAACAGCGGATACAATCGCTCTACCCCGACCACAGGCTCACGCTTCGGCAGTTCGTCCACCCCTAAGGGTACTTCCGGCAACTATTCCCGTCCCAGCACCGGCAGCAGCACACGCTCCGGCGGATTCTCCAGCGGAAGAAGTTCGTTCGGCAGTTCCCACTCCAGCGGTTCCAGCAGTGGCAGGAGCTCCTTCGGAGGCTCACGCTCGGGAGGATCGTCTGGTAGCAGCCACTCCTTTGGAGGTTCCCGCTCAGGAGGTTCGTCAGGTGGTAGCCATAGCGGCGGACACTTCGGAGGAAGAAGATAAAAACATTTACAGATTTACGGATCTCTTTGCGTGCAAAGCGCGTAGCGAGTTCGTATTTCTTTACGATGTAAAGGGCGGTAGCAAGTTCCCATTTAAGGATTTCCAGACTTTTATACCTCAAAACAGAGCAAAGTGTAAAATCTTTGCTCTGTTTGTTTTTTTTACTACATTTGCAACGAAAATAGACAAAGCAATGAAACATTTACAGAATTTTCTCATCCGTTCGATATGTGGTGCCGGTGTCGGTGTGCTGTTAATCCTCCACCGCGATTCGGCCATCACCTGGTTTACCATTGCCTGTGGGGCACTGTTCTTCATTTCGGGACTCATTTCCTGTGCATTCTACCTGGGACAGCGCAGCCACAAGAGCCAACAGCAGATGTACGACATTGAGGGCAAGCCGCTGAAAGAGCGGGCTCCGGCTTTCCCCCTGGTGGGAGTCGGCAGCATCGTGCTGGGAGCCATCCTCGTATTCATGCGCGGTTCGTTCGTGCAATGGATACCCTATGTGCTGGCAGGCATCCTCATCCTGGGAGCCATCAACCAGTACATGTCGCTGGCAAGGGCGCGCAAGTATTGCCATGTAGGCATGTTATACTGGGTGATAAGCACCTTGGTTCTCCTTGTCGGATTGCTGATAGTCTGCAACCCGAAGTTGCTGGGAGAACTGATTCTGAAAGTCATCGGCTGGACTTTCCTGGTCTATGCCGCCACTGAACTGATCATCGGCATCAACACCTTCCGTGCCCACCGCCGGATGGAAAAGGAACTGAAAGCCCGTCAGGAAGCATTGGAGGCCGAACAGGCGCAGATTGAAGACGCCCAGGCAGAAGAAATCACCGAGGAAGCCGAAAAGACTGACGACGAAAGTATTGAAGATGCCGAAGTCGTCACGGATGAAAAACCGGAAGAAGAGGAAGAAGTGGCCGACGAGCACCGGAACACCATCAACTTTGACCGGCCTGAAGAAGACTTCACCGTCGATGCTTTCTGACACAGACTTTCACTGCTGACTATACAAGGAAAAGCCTCTTTCCGGTCGGAAAGAGGCTTTTCTTATACACTAAAGTCAGTTTCATTCTTTATTCTCGCGGAGTTCCGGGGGCACGAGTCCTTCGATGTAGTTGCAGAGGATGCTGATGCCGCGCTTGTTCTCGCCGCCCTGCGGGATGATGAGGTCGGCATAGCGCTTGGTGGGCTCGATGAACTGCTCGTGCATGGGTTTGAGCACTTCGAGATAGCGTTCCACCACCATGGAAACGGTGCGCCCGCGGTCGATGGTATCGCGCTGGATGTTGCGGATGAGGCGCTCGTCGGGGTCGGTATCTACAAAGATTTTCAGATCCATCATGTCGCGCATTTTCTTGTCGATGAGGGTCATGATGCCCTCAATGATGATGACTGGCTTCGGGTCTACATGGATGGTTTCGGGCAGGCGGTTGCAGAGGATATAGGAATAGGTGGGCTGCTCAATGGCCCGCCCCTCACGCAAGTCCTTTATTTGCTTGTGGAGCAGTTTCCAATCGAAAGCATCGGGGTGGTCGAAGTTGATGGCACGGCGCTCTTCCTCGGTCATGTGCGATGTGTCGTTGTAGTAGGAATCCAGCGGTACCACTGCAACATAGTGCGGTGGCAGCTTCTCTACAATCTTCTTTACTACAGTTGTCTTGCCGGAGCCTGTTCCGCCGGCGATTCCGATGATGGTTACTTTTTCTTTTGCGCTCATGGTTAAATGACTATTTTGTGTGTTGTTTGAGTATCTCGGCATAGGCTGCGGCCTTTTGTTCCACGCTGCCCATGAGACGGCGTGAACTGCTGGGCAAGCGGTAGCAACGGATGTTTCTGCTTTCAATTTGAAAGTCGACTGATTGGCCGATGGCAGGAGCCTTTTCCAGTTCCAGCGACTGCTGCAGCAACTGCGTGGCCAACTGGCCTGTGGTGATGATGGCCTCACAGGCCGGAATACGCTCCAGCAGGGCTTTCACATCGGTGCGCTCCACCACCTTCAGATTACTGTCAGAGGCATTGCCCTGGGTGCGTTCAACGGCAATGGCGGTGTCGAACAGGCCGATACCTTTTTCTTCGAGAAAGCGGCAAAGCAGTTTCAATTTGAAAGTTTTGTTTTGCTTGTCGACGAACCGGTCCTTGTCGGCATAGAACACCTGCCCCATGATGCGCCACATGTCGTTGGTATAGTTCGGGTAGAAGAAGTCCATGCTCCACCGCTGGTGGGGCGGCGGGAAACTTCCGAGCATCAGCAGACGACAGCCGGCTGGCAGGAAGGGTGTGAGCGGGTGGTGTTCGACGGACTGGTTCATGAAGTGTAGTCAAAGAAAAAGGGAGCAAGAGTGTTGAACTCTCTGCTCCCCTATCTTCATAGCGGTTATTTCTGTTCCTTGAGGAGGAAGACAACTACTGGCAAGTGGTCGGAGTAGCCGTTGAGCCAGATACCTGCCGAATGTGTACGCTTCGGGCCTCCCTTGTATTTGCCTTCGTCCTGGATGAGGTAGGGACGGCGCTGGATGTTTGCCTTGAAGTATTTCAGGGTGGAATAGTCGGTCTCTCCGTTCTGGTTCAGCAGGTTGGGAGACATGAGAATCTGGTCGAAGAGGTTCCAGGAGCCGTTGTACATCAGCGTGCCCTGTCCCTTCTTGGCCAGCATGTTGTACCAGGGGTTGTACATATCGTCGGGTCCCACCTCGTCGATTTCGGGCTTGCCCTGCAGGCATTTGTGCATACTCTTGTCCATGGGGTCGTCGTTCATGTCGCCCATGACGAACACCTTGCAGTTGGGATCCTCGGCCAGGATGGAGTCCTTCACCACTTTTATCTGCTTGGCGCCTTCCTCACGGTAGAACGAACCGGCAAAGCGGCTGGGAAGGTGGTTCACGATGATGCACACATGCTCGTCGGCCAGTGTTCCACTGACGGTGAAGAAACCGCGGGTGAAGCGGTTGCTGTCCTTCTCCAGTGTATATACATAGGGTACGAGTTTGGTGTCGCGCACGGTGAAGAGGGCCGGATTGTAGAGCAGCGCACAGTCGACGCCGCGCTTGTCGGGGCCCTCGATGTGGACAAACTGGAAGTTGCGTGCCTTGAGCGGCTCCTGATTGCAGAGGTCGGTCAGGCACTTTGCGTTCTCAACCTCGCTCACACCGATGGCTGCGCAGCCCACATTGGGAAGCAGTTCGGTGCCCATGTCAGCCAGCGCACGCGACATGTTGGCGAGTTTGTTGGTGTATTTCAGGGCGTTCCAATGGTTTCCGCCGTTGGGAAGGTACTCATAGTCGTTCTTGCCTTCGTCATGGCAGGTGTCGAAAAGGTTCTCAAGGTTGTAGAAACCTATTCCATAGGCAGAGAATTTTTTCTGTGCTGAAGCCGTGATTGAGCATGCTGCAACCAAAACGGCAATTAAAAGAAGTTTTTTCATAGGTAATAGAAATTTCTGCAAATATCGGAATAAAAATTGAAATACAACCTTTTGGGCAAAAAAAAATTATTCCTGCAAAAATTTACCCGAGGAAAACCGGGCCGCGGACTGGGTGCTGCCCGAAATGATTTTTTGCCTGAAAGACAGGCCGTAGGAAGTTCATTGGAACGGCATTTCCAATGGGCTTTGTATCCGTCTGATTCCCAATGAGTTGCATTTAGGCCCCAAACACACTCCGTTTGAGGCCTAAACGCATTCCGTTTGGGTTCCTTTCGGCTTGCGTTTGGAGCCCTCTTGGAAAACGGTTGCCGCGAAGACTTCCCGGGAAATGCCTTCAGAAAGCCGCCAACAATTTATAACTCATTATCAACCAACCACTTATCTGAAAACAGGCTGTCAGGAAAGCCTCTGCTGAAAGTAAAACAACAGAAAAAGAAATGCCCGACACCTAATTGGGCAAAAGCAGCGGAGAGCCCGACCGGACGAAAACAAAAAAAATGGGTGTAAGGGAAAGAAAAAGCGTTAAAAAGTTTTCTTTTTAATAAATATATGCTATTTTTGCCCCAAACTCATTTTTTATTAATCTTTTAATACTATGCAAACAAAGTTCAAATTGAGCCTGATTGCTCTCTGTTTCTCAACATTCGCATTTGCTCAGCAAGATGTCGAGACAACCATAGAGAGCCAAAGGGCAAATGTGGTGGACGAATCGGATTTCACATTTACCGAGGCACAGTTGGGCGAAGATGACGACATGTCACAGAACGTGACCATTCTCAACTACAGCACCAACCTGTACGCATCGGAAGTGGGATTCCAGTTTTCGCCCGTACGCTTTCGCTATCGTGCTTTCGGGCAGAAGTACAACGAAATCTACCTTAACGGTGCTCCCATGAACGACATGGAAACTGGCCAGTTCCGCTACTCGATGGTAGGCGGTCTGAACCAGCAGACCCGTAACGCAGACTTCTCGCTTCCGTTCGAATGCAACAGTTTCGCCATGCCCGGCATGGCAGGAAGCAACAACTACAACTTCCGCGCAGGCAGCATGGCGGCCGGACACCGTGCCACGGTGACCCTGGCCAACCGCAACTACACCCTCCGCGGCATGTACACCTATGCTTCCGGATTCAACGAAAAGGGCTGGGCCCTCGCTGCCAACCTGACCTACCGCTGGGCAAACAGAGGCTATGTGGAAGGAACATTCTACAACGCACTCTCCTACTACTTCGGTGTCCAGAAGCGTTGGGACAACGGCCATTCTCTCTCACTGAGCACCTGGGGCAACCCCACCGAGCGCGCATCGCAAGGCGCAGCCACAGACGAAGTGTACTGGCTGGCCAACAACCGCTACTACAACCCCTACTGGGGCTACCAGAACGGGCATGTACGCAACTCACGCGTCATCAACGACTTCGCACCATCGGCCATCGCCACATGGGACTGGGAAATTGACAACACCATGAAGCTCACCACATCGCTGTTCGCAAAATATAGTATGTACAGGAACACGCGCCTTGGCTACAACGGACCGGACAACCCACAGCCTAACTACTGGAAGAACCTCCCCAGCAGCTACTACGATGTGTACGACCCGACCGACGCCGCCTACCGCACCGAAAGCGCACTGGCTGACTGGCAGTACGCCTACGACTACTGGACGGCACGCAAGGAAAACCGGCAGCTGAACTGGGATCGTCTCTACTATGCCAACAAACTGGCTGCACAGCAGGGAATAGACGCTCCATACTACCTTGAGGCAAAGCACAACAACAACATGGTGACCAACCTCTCTTCCACCCTGACAAAACACTTCGGCGACAAGAGAGTGCTCCACGGAGGCGTTACCCTCGGACAAAGCATCGGACACCACTTCAAGACCGTGGCCGACCTGCTCGGAGCATCCTACATTCATAACATCAACACCTATGCCGTAGGCGAATACGATATTGCCGACCCAGCCGTACAGTACGACCTGAACACAGCAGGCCCCAACGGACTCGGACGAGTAATATACAAAGGCGACCGCTTCGGATACGACTACGACATCCGCGTACAGAAAGCACTGCTCTGGACCAACTATGCATACACCTCCGGACGCTGGCATGTCACAGCATCGGCCAAACTCGGTGCCACACAGATGAGCCGCAAGGGACACATGCGCAACGGACTCTTCGCAGAAAACTCCTACGGAAAGAGCGGCATTGCACGCTTCGGCGAAGGCGGTGCCAAGGGTAGCATCACACTCGATGCCGGCAGAGGACATGCCTTCATGGTTGGTGCAGGCTACGAATGGCGCCCGCCAATGGCCAACACCGCGTTCGTTTCACCGGAAATGAACAACGACTTCGTCAACAACCTCGGCGACGAACATGTGTTCAGCAGCGACTTCGGATACCAGTACAACGGCGCAGGCTTCCACCTCAACCTGAACGCATACTACAGCCGCCTGGACCATGTGACCGAATGGCAGAACTTCTACTTCGACGATGCCAACTCGTTCACCTATGTGTCCATGACCGGCATCAACAAGGAATACTACGGAGTGGAACTCGGCATGAACATCCGCCTCACCTCATTCCTCGACCTGAAGGCCCTGGGAACATGGGGCGACGCCAAGAACACCAACAATGCCAATGTACGCTACCAACTCTCCAAGTCGAGAGAATACAAGGATGAAATCGTAATGAACAAAGGTATGCGCGAAGCCAGCACCCCGCTCACCGCAGCAAGCGCAGGACTCAGCTACCACCA